>JBGSOI010000060.1:0-49209 GCA_041739215.1 Akkermansiaceae bacterium | reverse complement strand
GCGCTCGCGGGCCGGCTGGCGCGGGCGATGCTGCGCCATGCCGCGTGCTCGGAGGAGGGGTTCAGGCTGTTAGCCGGGGCGAAGGCTTGGAAGATCGATCCCGCAGAAATGGATGGGTTCGCCCGTGCCGCTTTGCTGGCAAGTGCCGGCAGCCCGTCGCGGCGCGATGCCGGATTGTCGTTTTTCACCTTTGATCGGGGCAAGGGCATCACCGAGCCCAGCTTGTCGCTGCCGGAGTTTTCCTCGGCCTCGTGGCTGGTGAAGCGGATGAAGGATGTGAAAAAACCGGAAGAGATTTTCACCGCGGAGTTCATCGCGTCGCTGCGGCAACGCGATCCGGCGGCCGCCGATTTCCTGGCCACCCTCAGTGGCGATTTGACCGGGGAAGATTTCGCGGCGCTGTGGAATTCCGAGGTGGTCACGTCTCGCGAGAGCCGCCTCGCGCGGATACTCCGGCCGATCATGATGAAACAAATGGCGCGCGTTCCCGGGGCTTCCAAGTTTTTCGCCAACGAGATCGCGGGGATTGTGCCCGTGACGGTGGTGAACCGATACGGCAACGGCGATTCCGATGACACTGCCATGCTGTTCGCCGCCGCCCTAATCGCTGCGGCACCAGCCGAGATGGATGCCGTGGCCCGGGCCATGTCCCGCGCGGTGTTTGGCGAATGGGCTCCGGACTTCAAATCCGAGGAGGCGCAGCAGGCGGTTTCCGCGAGGGTGAATTTCATGGCCAGCCTGTGCGGGCTGCTCGCCGACGAACCCGCGGTGATGGTGCGGATGCAATCGGCGTTTTACCGGATCGGCATCCCCTTCGGAAATTCGGATTCCATTGCGATCGGGCCGTTCGCGAACCTGCGGTTCACAACTGTGGACGAGGCCGAGGATTTTCTCGAATCGCTGGGTTGGCTTGCGGACGTGGATCGCTGGGAACCTTACCTAACCCTGACTTACCGACAGGAGTCAAAGGACGGCGAAGAGACGGGAATCCTCGAGCCGAAGCTGCTGCTGGCCAGCGCCCTGCAGAGCTTTCGGCACGATCGCAAGCTGGCCGACGATCTGATCCAACGGCTGAAGGATCGCAAAACCGGGCGCTTCGGTTCGCTGATGGTCGCCGCGGCGCTTTCCTCCGGCCCGGAGCGAGCCTCCCTCGCGGACCAGGCGTTCACGGAATTTTCCGCGGATCTGGCAAAACTTCCGGGACAGCGGGCGGACCGGTTCGCGCTCCTGCTGCCGTGGCTCAGCGACGACGTGCGGGCGAAGCTGCCGGAAAATTTCCGCCGCAAGGATCCGCCTCAGGCGGAAGGAATGGCCGAACCGTGACGTTTCCGGGAATGCTGAAGTTTTATCGCGACACCCATCTGTTATTCTGTGAGACATCCATCAACCTGAATCGATCATGAACCATCATCGCGGACTGCCTGTTTTCCTGATTCCGATTTCCTGCCTGGTGGCGACCACCGCCGTCGCGCAGGAGGCACCGCCGGAAAAAGCGCTGAAATACCACGAGGCGCTGCTCAAGCGACCGCACAACGCGGCGCTGTTCGACCGGTTCTTCGGCGCGTGGATCGACGAACAGCCGGTGGAAACTCTGGAGGCGTTTCTCAAGGCGCGGGCGGAGGCGAACGGCGGGCAGGAGTGGACCGTGCTGGCGACCTATCAGTTGCGCCGCGGCAAGGAAGAGGACGCGCTGGCGGCCCTGGGTAAGGGGATCGAAGCGATGCCGGACGACGCCGCGCTGCCGATGGAGCGGGCGAAGCTGCGTCTGCGGCGCTTGGAATTCGACGGCGCGCGCGCGGACCTGGCGAAAGTCGCCGCAAGCAAGGACGAGGTGCTGGCGCTGGAAGCCGCGAAACTAACGGGCAAGTCGTGGTTGCGCGAGGGCAAGACCGAGGAGGCGATCAAGGCGTGGGACGCCGTCCTGGCAGCGCATCCCGGCGACGAGGATTTGCTCGAGGATCTGGTGGAAACCGCCGCGGCCGAGTCGGAAACGGCGCAGGCGCTGATTTATGCGGACAAACTGATCGCGGCGAGCCGTGATCTCTATCAGAAGACGCTGCGGATGCTGCGCCGCGGCGATTTGCTCGCCCAGGCCGGCCGCCATGATGAGGCGGTGGAAGCCTATTCCGCGATTTTCAACCAGGTCGGCGAAGGCTCGTGGCTGGAGCGCGAGGTGCTGGCGCAGGTCGAAAAGGTGTTCCGCAAACAGGACCGGCTCGACGATCTATCAGCGCAACTCAAGAAACTCGCGGAAGCCTATCCGCAGCGGCTGTTGATCCACCGGCAGCTCGCGAAGTTAGAAGCGGCGCAGGGAGAGGCGGATGCGGCGATCGGCCGGTTCCGCGAGGTGCTCAAGCGTTCGCCGGGCGACAAGGAATTGCGGGAGGAATTTGTCAGGCTGCTCAGCGATGGCGAGCGCTTCGACGACGCGGCGGCGGAGTTGGAGAAATTGATCGAGCTGTCACCCACCGATTCAGGACTCTATCTTCAGGTCGCCGCGATGCGGTTCCGCCAGGGCAAACCGGAGCTGGTGCTCGCGGCTTTGAACAAAGCGCATGAGCTGCTAGGCAAAGACGAGGGCAACGGCATTCGTATCGCCGGGCTGATGTTGCAATACCAACTCAAGGATCCCGGCGAAGCGCTGCTCAAGGAACTCGGCAGTGCCGCCGAAGCCGGACCGCTGGCGATGGAAGCTCTGGCCGCGCATTACGGCCGGACCGACCGCAAGCCCGAGGCCGTCGAGCTCTTGAAGAAAGCCGCTGCGGGTGACGACGTGGACGTCCTGCTGCGCAACGCGGGAACGATTTCCGCGCTGGGCGAAAGCGCCGTGGCCTTCGAAACCCTGATGGTCCGCACCGACAAGTTTTCCACCGATCCGCGGTTCCTCGCGGCGTTGGCGCAGTCCGCCCTTGCGGCTGAGAAAGCGGCGGAGGCCGTCCAACAGGTGCTCAAGCTGGTTAGAATGGCGAAGCAAGCCACCGAACTCGCGGATAGCATCGGCCTCGCCTCGCGCGTCATCACCGGTGCGGACAAGGTGGATGAAATCCGCTCCGCGCTCGAAGCCCAGCCAACCCGCAGCGCGGCGGAGACGTGTCTGTTAGCATCGCTGACCGAGGACCGCGGGGACTTCGCCGCGGTCGCCAAACTGCTCGACGCGAACACCGACACGCTGGTGCTGCATTTCCACGCCGCGTTGCTTGATAGACGGGGTGAGTTCGACGCGGCCATCGCCGTCATTTCCCGCCTGGCCGATACCGAGGAAGGCAGGAAAGCCGCCTATTTCAAGGATCTATCCGAACTCCAGCAGCGAGCGGGCAAGATCCCCGAAGCGCTCGCCACGGTCGAGCGGTGGAAACTCAGCGCGCCCGGCGACAAGACCGCGTGGATCACCGGCAGCCGCCTGCTGCGCGAAAGCGGCAAGCCGGAGGAAGCCGTGAAGATGACGCGGCAGGCGGTCGCCCGATTCGAGGGCGACACGGACCTGGCCGCAAGCCTCGCGTCGCTCCACGACGAGGCGGGCCAGTGGCAGGACGCGGAAGCGATCTATTGGAAACTTTACGACGAGTCGCAAGCTCCGGCCGATCAGGCGCGGTGGGCGGTGCAGCTCGCGCAACTTGCACAGCGGACGGCCAAGACCGAGGAGCTCGAGGAAAAACTCCGCGAGCGTGCCCGCGGCAACCGCAAGTCGATCGGTCCGATCCTCGCGATGGCCGAACTGGCGCGCGTCACTAACAACGAGGACAAGCGCCGTGATTTGTTGCTGGAGGCCGTGCGCCTGCAACCCAAGGATGTCGATCTGCGGTTGCAAATCGCCAGCCTGGAAGACCAATCAGGCAACCCGGAGCGGGTGGTCGCGCTGTTGGAGGAAGCGCTTCCATACGATGTCAACGGCCGGGTCCGCAGCGCGCTGGCCCAGGCGTATCTCCGCCAGGGACAAGCGGTGAAAGGCATGCGCGAGCTGCGGCTGTTGGCCGGGAAGACCGGCTTCGACCCACGCGCCGCGGAAAGCGCCGCCGCCGCGCTGGCGGGCACGAAATTGTATGACGAGGCGATCGGCTTCCTGCGGGCCGAGCTGCCGGACGGCGGCGACTGGCGGTCGCGCTATCTGCTGGCGGCGCTGTTGGAAGAGGACGGCCGGGAAGCGGAGGCGCTGCCGATATTCATGGAGCTGCTGGAGGCGCAGGGGGAGATCCCGAAGCTGGTATTGCCGACCGTTCAGAACAACCAGAAATACCTCGATCAGCTTCCCAAGGATGTCCGGGAACTCCACCGCCTGGTCATCGCGAACCAGGCCTCCTACACGCGAGACAACAACCGCTCCGGAATCAGCTACTCGGTCGGCCAGAGCGCCACGCTGGTTGGTTCCTTCTATCTGCCTAACACCGTGGAGGATGTCAGGCAGTTCGCGCTCGTCCACCTTTGCGTCCTGTCGAAAAAGCAGGCCCTCGGCACGGGTGAATCGATCATCGCCCGGCTCAAGGCCGCGGGCATCGGCAATGCCGCGTTCATCGCCGACCTCGCCAGCCACGCGAACCAGCCCGGCAACCAGGGCAATCTGACCAAGCTCCTCGCAATCCATCCGGAAGAGCCCGGGCTGTTTGAGTTCGTGATGTCCTACGGCGGTTACGGCGGGCAAGGTCTGGACGAAAAACTCCTGCGGCGGGTGCTCGAGGGCGCGGACAAGCTCAGCCCGATGGCGCGGTTCAACGCGTGGATGGTCATCGCTGGCAAGGCAAAGCCCGAAGATCCGGCGTGGGCCTCGTTGTTCGAGGCTGCGAAGGCGTGCATCGAAGACAAGGCCCCGGCAGGCGCCCAGACGATCACCTATCGTTTGATGTATTTGCTCCAGGGCCAGCAGGGGACTTGTCCGGACATCCATCGCCCGGCGGTGAAGGATCTGTTGGTAGCCGCCTATGCGAAGGCCGTGAAGGACGAGCCGAAGATGGCCCACAACTATTACAGCCTGTCGGTCGTTGCGCTGTCGGAAAACCCGGACGCCTGGATGGAGGAAATCAACGCCATCATCCGCGAATCGCGGAAGGCCGCGGCCCAGCCTAACAATATGATGGGCTACCGCACGCGCATCGGCCAGATTCTCCAACAGGTTTCGCGGAACTCGTCGCGCGGCAACTACAATCCCTGGAGCTCCATGGGCAATCTGTTCGAGCCGCCGACCATCGACACCCTGCCGATCCGTTCGATCCCGATGCAGGTCATCACGCAGTTCGCCCCGCAGCAGGGATACATGAATTCGAACGTGAAACCGTTGCTAACAGCCGCCGAGATGGTCAAGCGTTCCGCCCAGATCGAGTCGCCCTATCTGCGGGCGTGGCTGGCGGTGAAGGCGGATGACAAGGCGGCGATCACCAAAGCGATGGCGGTCGTGCCACCGCAGGAGGAAGCGTGTGATTTTGAAATGCTGCGGGCGGTGCTGGCGATCCAGGACAAGAAACTGCCGGACGCTGTCACATCCCTGTTGAAGGCCCGCGCCGCAGCGGGTTCGGACCGCGAGATTTCAGTCTCGATCAACATGTTCCTGATCGGTCTGGCGGGTGCCATGACTCCGGAGGAGCGCGCCGGACTGGCGGAAGATCTCCAGGCGACTTTCCTGCAATCCCGCCAGATCTTCGGGCTGCTAGGGGCGGAGGTGCTCGCCGGGCAGGCGCGCAAGCTCGGGCTTGAAGAGTTGGCGAAGCGGATCGAACCGGTCGTCCCGCCGACGGTTAGGGGTGCGAAATCGGCCGTGGCCGCGGCGGCGATCGCCGGCAGACCGACCTCGTCATCGTCTTCAGGCAACTCTCGGGACAAGGTTCAGAAGCTTCTGGCGGAGAAAAAATATGAAGCCGCCGCGCGCGAGACGCTGCAAGGAATCCGCGCCGTGGGGATGCAGAACGGCGCGAGCTACTACCAGTATCAGATGCGCAATTTGTTGGAGAATCTGGGCAAGGAGGGGCAGGCGGAATTGCTCAAGTTGGTGGAGCCGGGCGACAGCAAGAGCCTGGTCAAACGCCTCGAATTCGCCGACATCTGCCGCGCGGTCGGCAAGTCCGGGCAGGCGCTCGCCGTGCTCGAAGCCCTCTCCAAGGAACGCCCCGACGACGCCGGGATCGCAGCGCGGCTGACGTTTTCGATTCCCGCCGACCAGATCGACCGGCGGCTGGAAATGATGACCAAGGGCTGCATGGATCCGGCCTTCGTGGACCAGGCGTCCACCTTCGCCACCAGCCTGATGGAAGCCAACGACGGCAAGCTGGCGATGGATTTCTTTGAAACCGTCACCCGCTGGCTGGAAACGGCCGACCCTAAACTGATAGCGGAAGCGAACCTGACGTGGGCCTCCTACAGCGCGAAGGATTTCTTCAACGGCGACTCCGACCTCGGCTTGCCGTCGCTGCTGCCTAACGGTTCCGAGGCCAAGGGCGACAAGGCCGTGATCGAGCGGCACCGGGCGCTGTGCGGCCGGCTGGCCCGGGCCTTGATGCGCCACGGCTCCACCGCCGAGGAGGGATTCCGGCTGTTAGCCGCGCCGACGGAGTGGAAGATCGAGCCCGCGGAAATGGACGAATGGGCGCGCCAGGCGCTGCTGGCCTCGGCCACGCCCGTGAAAGGCAGTTGGTGGCAATCCCACTTCACGCAGTTTTTCACGCACGTCCAGGGCGATGGCGGCAGTTCGAGTGGCGAAGATCTATCGGAATCATCGTCGGCATCCTGGTTGGTGAAACGTCTGGGCACCGCGAAGACCCCGGTGGAGATCTTCACTCCTGCATTCATCGCGGAACTCAAGCAACGGAACCCGAAAGCCGGGGAGATACTTGCCACCTTGAGCCGTGATTTGAAGAACGAGGACCTGGCCGTGGTGTGGGAATCGGAACTGATGAAATCCGGTTCGGACCGCTTCAGCCTGATGTTTCGTCCGCTGCTGCTCAAACGACTCGCGACCGCACCGGGAGCCACCAAGTTCTTCGTGGACAAGATCGCCGCAATCAAACCGGGCGAGGCTGTGAACCGCAACGGCAGCGGCGAGAACAATCCCCAGGCGCTGTTTCTCGCCGCGATCACCGGCACCGCCATGGGCAAACCCGGCGAGCTCGATGCCGTCGCCCGTGCCATCTCCAAAGCCGTCTTCGGCGAGAAAATCGAATTCTCCGATGCCACCGGGCAGATTGACTATCAGCGCGTCAATTTCATGGAAACCCTCACCAATGAGATCGGCACCGACGCGCTGCTGTTGGTGCGCTATCAGCGCGCGTTTTTCCGACTCGGAGTGCCGGTCTCGCAAGGCGAGTACGGCGCGACCCGGCCGTTCCAGAACAAACGTTTCGCCAAGGCTGAGGATGTCGAGGCGTTCATCGAGCCGTTAGGTTGGTTTTCGGACGCCGACCGTTGGGAACCCTATGCGAGCGTGGTTTACGACACGGCCAACTCCAACAATGGCATCACGATCCGCGTGCAACCGGTCATGCTGATGGACCGGGTTTTCCAAAACATGAGCTTCAGCGGGACGCTGAGAACGGATCTGATCGCGCGCCTGAAAGCCCGCAAGACCGGTCGCTTCGGTTCACTGATGATCGCTGCCGCGCTCTCGTCCGGGAAGGAACGATCCTCTCTGGCAGGGCAGGCGTTCACCGAGTCCGCCGCCGTGCTCGCCAAGCAGCCGCCGGAGCGGATCCAATCGCTGGCGATGGTGCTGCCGTGGTTGCCCGAGGAGGTGCGCGCCAACCTGCCGGAATCCTTCCGCCTCAAGCTGAAAGGCGTGGAGTCGAAGAAGCGCGAAGAAGCGATCGCCGCTGCTGACAAATTCATCACCTCGTTGAAATCACAGGGCAACAACAACGGCATCAATAATCTGGGAGAAGTGGTGAAAAGCCTGATCCCGTACGATCTGGACAAGGCCGTGGAGGTCTTCGTCGCCGGTGAGCAGGCCTTCACCGACTCCTTGTCGCGGGGTGGTCGCTACATGTATACCTCGTCGGACGATTGGCAGCATTCCCACCGGGATCAGGCGTTGTATGAAGTGGCGCAGAATGAAGACAGTGGTCCGTTCGCCGCGAATCCGAAGCTGAGGCTCAGGTTTATTGACAAGGTTCTCGCAAGTCCGGCGGGCAAGCGGCTCTCGTGGACCTATTACTACAACGGTCAGAGCCTGTTCTCGTCCGCGGCCCCGCCGTTGATGAAGACGGAAAAGCCGGATAACTCCACGACGGATGTCGTCGGGATGGTGCAAGCCTATCAGGCACTGGAGCCGGAATTGAAGGCGGTGGCCTATCCTGGTTTCCTGCTGGCCAAGCGCGTTGCCAAGGCGACTGAAGATGTCAAACAACGGCAGGCCGTCGTGGCCAAGCTCGCGAAACTGGTGGAAAACGATCCGCAATCCGCCCGCCTGGCGACCGTCAGGCTGGCACTGTGGTCTTGGAAAGCCTGCACGCCCGAGGAGAAGACGGCGGCCCGCATCGCGATCACCTCGCTGTATTCCGACGAATCCATTCCCGACATGGCGCGGGTGATGATCGCCGCGGAAATGTTGGGCAATCTGCCGAAGGAGGAGCTTCTCGATGCCGCCGGCTGTGAGGCGCTGGCAAAGCTCTATCAGGACTATTGTGCCGGGGAGCGTACGGCGGTTTCCCACGCGTCCGACGGGCTGTTCAAGGCACTGGTGAAAACCCCGTTGCGGGACGAGGCGTCGGTGGCGCTTTACAAGGCGCTTGCGCAGGCGTTCTGGGCCAATACGGCGTTGCCGAAAACCGCGGGGCATCCGCAGATTCCCTCCTCGCTGGCGCAGTCCACCTTCATGGCCGCGGTGCTTGGCAACGACTCCGAGCTGGTCGCGAAAACCTTTCCGCGGATCAAGCCGCTTCTATCAGGCCAGCTGGTGCCGATGGTTTCCCTGATCCTGCTAGGTCAGACGGATTTGGCCATACAACTCGCCCCGATCCCGGCCGCGGGTTTCGAGATCGAGACGAACACCCTGACTTATGACAAAACGCTCGAGGAGTCGCTGGCTGCGTTCAAACAAAGTGGTATCGACGCGGCGACCTTGCAGAAGCTGGAATTCGAACTGTCGGAACTTCCGGTTGGGAAGAAGGACGACGCTCCGTTAGAGGCACCGGACGCGCGGACGGAGCGGTTGATCGCGTCGTTCACTGCCACCGCGCCGCATGAAAGCGTGATGCCGACGACACTGCGCTCCCTGCTGCGGAAGGCTCCGGCCAATCCCGCTCTTCTAACCGCGCTCGACGCTTGGGTGAAGGCGAACCCGCCTGGCGGATTCGTGGGGGCCGAAAATCGCGGGGGCTCCCGCAGCGCCGCCCGGGCCCGCGATGCGGGGATCGCGCTTCACGGGATCGCCGCCATGCAGGGCTTCGCCGCGGGAGACACCACGCGTTTGAAGGCGCTTCAGGAAGTCGCCAGCGTGCCGACCAGCGGTCGGAACAACGGCGCCTATCAGATGTCGAGAGACCTGGCCGCCTTGATCCGTGAAATGTCGCGCACGATCTGGAGCGATGTTTGCCTGGGAAACACCGCCGGCTACAAGGACGGCTTGCCCGCATGGAACGATTTCATCGTACAGTGCGCGGGTCCGATAGTTCACAATTCCAGGCAGTTCGAAGGCGCGCTCGCGGCCTCCCATTTCCTCGCCGGTTGGACCGGCGATCTTGGGGCATTCGACAAGATGTGCGAACGCCTGCCGGTCGCTGAGAATGGCCAGAAGTTCAACCGCCAGGACGGCTTCACGCCTTTCGTTAGATCCCTGTTCGGCCCCCGCGATCTGGACAATCTGCCAGAGGCTATCAGCCGCGGGGTGTTTATCGAAAAGGCGCTGAGTCAACCCGGGTTTGCCGGTGCCTGTCCGAGGAACATCGCTTGGGTGGAAAGCCTCGCTTCGCAAGGCCAGTCCGAAGCGATCAGCGACCTGATGGCGGAACCTCCCGCCAGCCTGGTGCCCGAATTCCTGCCGTCGCTTTATGGCTACCTCGCCCGCTTCCTGCGGGAGAAAAAGCCGGAGGAGGCGCTCGTCGCCTGCCGCAAGGGGCTTGAACTTTGTCCGGACGATGCCGCCAGCAACCACCTGCGCGGCACACTCAAGCTCGACTGCGCAAATCTGCTATCCTCCGCCAAGCAAGTGGCCGTGGCGAAGAAAACCCTGGCATCCTTGACCCCGGAAGAAATACCGGACGACATGCGAACGTCTTATCTGGAGCTTGCCAAGAAGCTGGAGGTCAAACCGGTCGTTTCCGCACTGCCACCCAAGAAGCCCGAGCCGGAGAAAAAGTAATGCCCGCCCATTCCGAAATCGAAACGCTGGTCCGCCAGGTGGCCCGCCGCCATCACTGGCTGTTAGCCCGGCGCCTGTTATTCCTGACTCTCGCCGTCGCCGCCGGACTTTGCATTGCCGGTTCGCTGGTGTGGGTGCTCCGCAGCCACGCCGTGCCCGCGGGGTTTCCGTTAGCCATCGCGGCGCTGGCGGCGGTCACCGGCCTTGCTGTCTGGCAGATCCGGAAGATGAACAATGCCGCCGCGATCCGCGAGTGCGACCGGTTTTTCGATCTCAAGGACGCAATCACCAGTGCCCGCCACCTTGCCGCCACCGCGCCCGATGATCCGGCCACGGCATTGCAGTGGAAGTGGCTCGTGCCCCGTCTCGCCGAATGCAAGCCCGCGACCATCATCGCGCCGTTTCCCAGGCGCACCGCGATTCTATCCGGCCTTCTAACTGTCGCCGCCGTTTGGCTCGCGTTGCTGCCGCCATCGCCCGCCGTGCAGGCCGCGGAAAAGGAAGCGCTCGACGCCCAGGTGCGCATCGCCGAGTCCAAGGACCAGCTCGAACAACTCATCGAGGCGCTCGACAAGGATATTGTCGGGGCCGAAGACAAGGACGCGCTCAAGCTCGATGAATTCCGCAAGCTCGTGAAGGCGATCGACGAACATGGCGACCGCAACGAGGCCGCCCGCCAGTTCGCCCGCATTGAGCAGAAAGTGCGTGATTCCAGCCGCGCGCTCGATCAGAAGCGCGACGAGGAAACCGTCAAACTCGCCGCCGCCGAGCTCGCCAAGGCCGAGCAGACCGAAGCCCGCCAGCTTGGCAAAAAGCTCGACGCCAAGGAACTCAAGGAAGCGGCGGAGATGTTAGCGAAGCTGAACGCAAAGAAGATCGACCCGAAGGATTTGAAAAATCCCGCAAGCAAGCAGCAGAAACTAACCGAGGCGAAGGAGGAGATCGCCAAGATGCGCGCGATTTCCAAACGCCTCGCCGCCGCCGGCAAGCAGCGCCAGGGAGCCCGCCAGGCGCAGGCCGGCAAAGGGGATGGCCAGCAAGGACAGGGCGAAGGAAATGCCAACGGTGAGGGTGCCGGTGGTCAGGGAGAACAAGGCAAGCCGCTCGAAGATTTGATGGCCGAGGTGGATGACGCCGCCGCGGAGATTGAGAAGGATCTCGAAGAAATGGAAGCCGACCCCGATGCCGAGTGGAGCGACGAGCCGATGGAGAAGGCCAACGGCGCGCTTGGCAAACTTGGCAAGCACCTCAAGGGAATGCACGCCAAGCGCATGGCCAGGAGCAAGCTCGACCAACTCCGCGAGGGTCTTGCCCAAGCACAATCATTTTCCCAAGGACAGACGCAAGCACTCGGTCTAGCAGCTGGTGGCAAAGAGGCCGGCACCGGCTCGTCTTGGAGCGAACGCAAGGAGCGCGACGACTCGCAGAAGAACGGCCAGCTCGCCGAATTGAAAGGCCAGCACGGCACAGGCCCGTCGCTCAGCGCGGTCGAGGATGCGGAGAGCGGTTCGGGCGTTTCCGGCCGCCGCGGCGAGGCCCGGCAGCGGGAGTTCGCCCGCCAGGTCGAGTCGTTCGTCCAGCGCGACGATGTCCCGGAGTCGCTCAAACTCGGCGTCCGCAATTATTTCGAAAATCTCCAATCCGCCGCGCCCGCCGTCGCTCCGGAGAAGTAACACCTCCTTTCTCTCAACCATCAACTCTCAACCATCCACTCTCCCCACATGACCACTCTCTCAGAACCCTCCGTCGAACATTTCAAGGACACCTTCAACCGCATCCGCGGCGCCATTTCGACTTTCATGGTCGGCCAGCAGGAAATCATCGACGACGTGCTCATCGCGATCTGTTGCGGCGGCCACGTCCTGCTGGAGGGCGTGCCCGGGCTTGGCAAGACCTCGCTGGTGAATACGATCGCGCAGGCCATCGACGTGCAATTCAAGCGCATCCAGTTCACGCCCGACCTGCTGCCCAGCGACGTCGTCGGCACCCAGATCCTGATCGACCGTGACGGGCGCCGCGAGCTGGAGTTCCAGCGCGGTCCGGTATTCTGCAATCTGTTGTTAGCCGACGAAATCAACCGCGCCACGCCGAAGACCCAGTCCGCGCTTTTGGAAACGATGCAGGAAAAGCGCGTCACCGTCGCCAACCACACGCACCCGTTGTCCCTGCCGTTTTTCGTCATGGCCACGCAGAACCCGATTGAAAACGACGGCACCTATCCGCTGCCGGAAGCCCAGTTAGACCGTTTCTTCTTCAAGCTCCAGGTCAACCTGCCATCGCACGACGAGTTCAAGCAGATCCTCGACCGCACCGGCGGGAATTCGCATCCGCACGTGAAGGCGGTCGCCCACGGTGAGGACATCATCCGCATGGGCTCGACGATCCGCGAGGTGCCGATCGCCCCCGACGTGCAGGACTATCTGGTTCGTGTCGTTAGAGGGACCCATCCGAACGAGTCCGCGCCGAAGTCGATCCTCCAGTTCGTCCGCCACGGTGCTTCGCCGCGTGCAGGCCAAGCGATCCAAGCCGCCGCCCGCGCCCGCGCCTTGCTGGACGGTCGTTTCCACGTCGCCCGCGAGGACATCGATTCGGTGGCGCTGCCCGCGCTGCGGCATCGCCTGATCCTGTCGTTCGAAGGCGAGGCGGAAGGCATCAAGCCGGACTCGCTGGTGAAGGATGCAATCAAAGCGGCGAAGGCATGAAAGCGGATCGGAGCGCAGGCCCCAGGGAGCGGCGGTATCCGACCGCCGACGCCAATGGAAAGCCGCTGAAATGTGCCAAACCGCTCGAAATCGGCCACCCATTGGCTGGGGCGATCGGATATCGCCCCTCCTTGATTTCCTAAGAGCCGCCACCCATGAAGTCCTCTCTAACCGATCCCGCTTTCATCAAGCAGCTTGATGCCCTGAACCTGCTGGCCCGCCGAGTCCTGCGCGGGTCGTTGCAGGCCGACCGCCGCACCCAGCGCCGCGGCACCGGCATCACCTTCGCCGATTACGCTCCGTATAGTTTCGGAGACGACTACCGCGCGATCGATTGGAAGATCTACGCCCGCACCGAGGAGTTGTTGATCAAGCTGTTCGAGGTCGAGGAAGATACCACGGTTTACATCCTGTTCGATTGCAGCCGCTCGATGGGACCGAAGTTCGAATACGCCCGCAAGCTTGCGGCCGCGCTCGGCTACATCGCGCTCAACGGGCTTGATCGAGTCGTCGTCCACAGCATCACCGAACGGTTAGGCACGATCGTCGATAGCGCGCGGGGCAGGGGCAAAGTGTTTCCATTCCTGCGCGATCTCGAAGGTGCGGAGACCTCCGGCACCGACAGTGATTTCACTGCCTGCGCCCGCACCTTCCAGGCGCGGAACCGCAAGAAGGGCGTGGTGCTGGTGATTTCGGATTTCTTTTTCCCCAAAGGCTTCGAGGAAGGCCTGCGCTTCCTCCAATGGTCTGGTCATGACGTGTTCGCCCTGCAAGTGAATGATCCCGCCGATCTCGAATGCCCATGGCTCGGCGACCTTGAAATTGAGTGCGTAGAAACATCCGCCCGCCAGCGCGTGACAATCACCGAGAAGGAAGCGCGAATCTATCGGGAAGCGGTCGCGACATGGAATGAAACGCTGCGCAACGAGTGCGCGCGTCGCGGCGTGGGCCTCGCCAGCACGACCTCGGACGTCCCATTCGAAGTCGTGATCCAATCGATGTTAAGAAAGGGAGGACTTGTCGCATGACCTTCGGATTCCCCGCGTTTTTCTGGGCCGCGCTAGCGCTGTTGCCGCTCGCGGCTGTGTATTTCATCAAGATCCGCCCGCGTCGCCAGCCGGTGAACGCATTCTTCCTATGGCAACAGGTTTTCCAACAGAAGGCGTCCAACTCGTTGTTCCAACGGATGCGGAACCTGCTTTCGCTGCTGCTGGTTGCGCTCGCGTTTCTGGCAGCGGTGCTGGCGTTGACGAAGCCGCGCGTCGGTGATGGCAAGGCTCCGGATCTGCTCATCGTCATCGACCGGTCTGTTTCGATGAACGGCATCGACGAGGGGAAATCACGCCTCGCCCGGGCGAAGGAACTGGCCGGCTCGTGGATCACCGCGCTCGGCGGCTCGCAGCGTGCGGCCATCGCCACGGTGGCGGGGAAGATCGAATACCGCGCGAACCTGACCAACCACGCGAAGCTCCTGCGCGACGCGCTCGATGGCATCACCGCCTCGGATCTATCACTCGATCCGCACGCGCTCGACGAACTCTCCCTGCTGACCACCACCGGTCACTCGACGCGGATCCTTTTCCTAACCGACCGCCATTCGGCACCGATGCAAATTCCCTCCGGCGTGGAAGTCATCCCGCTCGGCGGCCAGGGTGGCAACGCCGGGATCACGGCGGCGGACCTGCATTGGGATGCCCCGAGACGCGCCTCGTTGTTCCTCTCGCTGATCTCGGATTTCCCGGAAGCCCGCGAGGCGGAGTTGGAGCTGGTGGCGACGGATTCCGGCAAGCTGGCGCACTTGTTTTCCATGCAACTGCCGGCACGCGGCGAGGCGAGCGAATCGATCCCGCTGGACGGTATCGAACCCGGAGCCTGGCTGTTGCGCCTCCGCGGATCGGACGCGCTCGCAAACGACGACATCGCGCCGTTAGGGTTGAACGCGCCGCAGCCGATCCCCGTGCAAGTCGCGGCGAAGAATCCGTTTTTCTTCCAGCAATGCATCGCCGCGTTCAGCCGGGCGGACTCGTTGTTTGAGCCGATGGAAGGCTTCGGCCGGCTTTCTCTGGCCGAGGGCGCGCCGCCGGAAACGGAGACCTCGGTTGTCTTCGCCCCATCCGGTGAGTCGCCGTTCTGGAAGGATCTCGGCGCGGAGTTGTCGCCCGGAGCGCCGGAAGTCGTGGCGAAGGAACACGCGATGATCGCCCGGATCGACCCTGCACTACTCGCATTCGACGGCGCGAAAAAACTAACCGCGCCGGCAGGTTCGATCGTCATCCTCGCTCACGCCGACGGCACCCCGTTGCTCTATACTTGCTCGGCCAACGGGCGGCGGGCGGTGGTGCTGAACTTCGATCCTTCGCGCGAGGATTTCTTTCTATCACCTTGGTTCCCGGTCATCGTCCACGACGCGGCGGTGCTCCTAACCGGACGTGAGAACACGTTTCCGTCGACCGTCGCGACCGGCAGTGTGGTGGAGGTTCCCGGCACCGAGGCGCTCGGGGCGGCGACGCTCCGCCATGGGGAGAAAGTCGAAACCCTTCCGCTGCAAACGCCGGTGAGCATCGACCGAATCGGCAACTACGGCTTTTCCCGCAACGCGACGAACTGGCAGCTCGGTGGCGCCGTTCTATCAGCCAGCGAGTCCGGTCCGGCGGTGGCCGGGGCTGCGCCGCCGGAGGTGAAGCTTGCTTCCGGCTGGCCGTTGGCCGCTTGGTTTCTCCTTGCCGCGCTGGTGGCCCTGTTCGCCGAGGAATTGCTCTATCACCGCCGCAAAGTTGGCTGAGTCCCGATCTCCATGCAGTTTTCCACCTTTCTTCCCCTTTGGCTGATAGCCGCCTGCATCGCTGCCAGCGTGTTCGTCTGGCGTCGCTCGCTGGTTGATCGTCCGCCGGCCCGGCGCTGGCTGGCGCACGGTCTGCGCCTGCTCGGTGCGATCTGTTTGATCCTCGCGCTGTGCCGGCCGTATTGGCTTTCAAAAAGCGATCACCTGCATGTGGTCTATCTGGTCGATGTCTCGGAGTCGGTCGATCCCGAGGCGATCCGAGGCGCGGTGACGGAAATCGAAAGGGCTTCCGCCGTGCTCAAGAGTTCGGATCGGTCGTCGCTGTTGTCGTTCGGCACGCGTCTCGCGGCGGTGGATGAGAAAGGTTTGCTCAAGCTGGCGGACGAAGCGACGGCCGGCACGGCCGACGCTTCTGCTAGAGATTCCACGAAGCTGGCGGAAGCATTGTTAGGATCGCGACTCGCGTTCGATGCCGGGATGGCTCGCAGGCTGGTGGTGTTTTCCGATGGCAGTCCCACGACTCCGGGAGTCGAGGCGGCAATCAAGACATTGCGCGAGGAAGGCGTGGATCTGCGGTTCCGGCCAATGGAAGGCCTGCGCCGGCCCGAGGCTGCGTTGGTTGCTTTGGAGCCCGCGGCCCGTATCGCCTATCGCGGGGAAATCGTCCGGATGCGCCTGCGGATGCGGGCCAACGAAGCGATGAACGCAACCGCCCGAATCCTCCACGGCGGCGTGGCTGTGGCCTCGACACCGGTGAAGTTGGAAGCGGGCAAGGAAACCGCGGTCACGCTGGACGTGGAAATGACTTCTGCCGGCGAGAGCCGCTGGGAAGCGGAATTGCAGGCGGAGAAGGACTGGTTTCCGATCAACAACAAGGTCGCCACCACCATCACGGTGAAGGGCGAGCCACGATTGTTAGCCTTGCATCGCGATGAGAAACAACTGCGTCCGTTGGTGCGGGCGTTGAAGAAGCAAGGACTCGAACTTGAACTGCGCGGCGAGCGCGGCCTGCCGGAAACGATGGCCGAATTGCTGGCCTTCGATGCTGTTATTCTGGCAGACGTTCCCGCGACCTCGATGAACCAGCGTCAGATGGAATTGCTGCGCCGCTACGTTTCCGACTTCGGCGGCGGGTTGGCGATGCTCGGCTCCGAAAATTCGTTCGGCCTCGGCGGTTATTTCCGGACGCCGGTCGAGGAGGCATTGCCGCTGACTTCACGTTACGAAAAGGAAAAGCAGAAGCCGAGTCTCGCGATGGTGCTGGTCATCGACAAGAGCGGTTCGATGGAAGGCCAGCCAATCGCGCTCGCCCGCGCCTCGGCGAAGGCTGCGGCGGAGTTGCTGGGCGCGCAGGATCAGATCGCGGTGGTCGGGTTCGACAGTGACACGCGGGTGATTCTGAACATGACCAGTGCCGCCGATCGCGGCACGGTGTTGAATTCCATCGATTCACTGGAGGCCAGCGGCGGCACCGATGCCTATCCGGGCATGGTCAAGGGCCGCGAACTCCTGCAGAACGCGGTGGCGAAAGTGAAGCACATGATCGTTCTATCAGACGGCCAGACGCCGGACAACGACTTCGCCGGGCTGGTCCGCGACATGCGGGCGCAGGGGATGACGGTCTCCAGCGTGAGCCTCGGTGCCGGCGCGGCGAAGGACGTGATGCAGCTCATCGCGCAGGAAGGCGGCGGGCGTTACTACGAGACGGAGGATCCCGCGACGATGCCGCAGATTTTCACCAAGGAAACGATGCAGGCGTCGCGCTCGGCGATCAAGGAGGACCTCTTTGCCAGCGTCGTCACCGGCGATCATCCGGTTCTATCAGGCTACGAGAAGACCCAGCTTCCCTACGTGCTCGGCTACGTGATGACCCAGACCAAGCCCACGGCTAATCTGTTATTGGCCGCGGAAACCGGCGATCCGTTGCTGGCGATCTGCCGCTACGGCCTCGGCACCGGCCTGTGCTGGACCTCGGATCTCACCGAGAAGTGGGGCGGTGAATGGTTGGGGTGGGGCAATGGAGGCGCGTTCTGGGCGCAGATTTTCCGTGGCATCGTCCGCAAGGAACAATCGACCGGTCTATCAGCATCCGGGTCGGTGGACCGCGAACGGTGGCGGGTCGATGTGACGCGTCGCGACGAACAGGACCGGCCGGTGGACCGGGTGAAATGGAATGCGAAGGCAATCGATGCCAATGGTGCGGAATTGCCGGTTAGTATCCGCCAGACCGGCGTCGGGCGGTATGAGGCTGCGGTGAATCTGTTTGGCCACGAGCGGGTGAACCTGAGTTTGCGCGATACCGATCACTCATTGATGAAGACCCTTGGCTGGCAACGCGACTATCCGGCGGAATATCGGCTCGACCGAGAGCCGGATGTGGCGCTCGCGGCTTTGCCACGATTTGACGCGGACAAAGTGCGTGCCGATCTGCCATCCACCGCGGTCTATCAGGACATCGCGCATTGGTTCGTGTATGCGGGCTTCAGCTTGCTGATAGGTGGCATTGCGGTGAGGCGGATCTGAAAGTAGCGGCGACCACCGGTCGCCGCTACTTCTTCCTCTGTAGCCGTTCGCTCAGATAGAGCACGACGAATGCGATGCCGGCGGAGATGGCGGCGAGCTTCCAGACGGTGGCGTCCTGGCCGAGCTGGACATGTTGATAGATGGCGACCGAGAGAGTGGTGGTTTGGCCGGGAATGTTGCCGGCGACCATGATGGTGGCACCGAACTCGCCGAGGGCGCGGGCGAAGGCCAGCAGGCAGCCGGCGAGAATCCCGCGCCGGGCGAGCGGCAGGGTGATGAACAGGAAGACCCGCCATTCCGGGGCACCGAGAGTGCGGGCCACTTGTTCCAGCTCCGGGCTGACTTCCTCGATGGCGGCGCGGGCATTGCGGACTAACAAGGGCAGTGACATCACGGACAAGGCCAGGATCACTGCCTTCCAGGTGAAGACGACATCCATTTGGAAGGTTTGATCCAGCCATTTCCCGAACGGCCCATACCTGCCGAACAAGCGCAGCAGGACGAGGCCGGTGACGACCGGCGGCAGGACGAGCGGCAGGGCAATGAAGGTTTCCACCAGTGTCTTGCCAGGCCATTGCTTGCGGGCTAACAGCCAGCCGAGCGCCAAGCCGGGTGGCAGGATCAGCGCGGTGCCGAGGAGTGCCATCAGCAAGGAGAACCCAACGATCTGGATTTCTTCCTGGCTCATGGTGGTGGCGTGGAGAATCCGAATTTGGTGAATGTATCAGCCGCTTCCTTTCTCGCGAGGTGGGCGAGGAATTTGCGGGCTGCCGCGGCATTGCGGGAGTCCTTGACCAATGCTGCCGGATAGATGATTGCGGGCGTTTCAGCAGGGGGGATCTCCATGACGACTTTGACCTTCTTCGAAATGGCGGCATCGGTCTTGTAAACGATGCCGGCCTCGGCGTTGCCGGATTCCACCACGGCGAGGGCGGTTCTAACGCTTTCGGCGGGAACGATCTTTGATTGGAGCGCGGCCCACAGTCCGGCCTTTTCGAGCCAGGCTTTGGCGTAGATTCCGGCAGGCACCGCCCGCGGGTCGCCGATAGACAGATGTTTGACGGACGGACCGGTGAGGTCCCTGGCGCTTGCGATGGCGGGATCAGTCGCCGAAGTGATGATGACGAGCGAGTTGCCTAGCAGGTTTCTGCGAGTGTCTTTCGCGACGAGTCCGGCGCCTTCGAGAGCGTCCATCTTCGCCACGTCGGCGGAGAAGAAGATGTCTGCGGGGGCGCCGGCTTTGATCTGTTGAGCGAGTGTGTTGGAGGCGGCAAAGTTGAACCGCACTTTGTCGCCGCCGGCCTTTTCGTAGCTGGCGGCGATTTCCTTGAGCGAGTCGGTCAGGCTGGCGGCGGCGAAGACAGTGATTTCCGCATGGAGGAGCGAGGTGGCGAGGGAGAGTGCTGTCGCCAAGCGAATCAGTGGAGTCATCGGGGGAAATTGGCTTGGCGCAGCGTGACTGGCATTCGTCCGGCGGGCAATCCCGGGAACTCCGGATTTTTTTTATAGTTGCTTTTGCCGCGATGCGCTACATCCCGCGCATGGATGGACTGACACGCGATCACGGACCGCAGCCGCTTGACGGCCTGCTGGACCGCTGGAATATTACCAATCATGAATTGGTGGAGGTTTCCGAGGAACAACTGAACCACAAGCAGGTGCAAAAGGCGCGCAAGGGCCGCCAGCTCACGCTGCACCTGATGCAGAAGCTGATGCGGGCGCTCAACGAGACAATTGCCGCCAAACTGCCGAAAGAGCAGCGGGCGACATTCGTGCCGTATTTGCACAAGCATTTGTTCAACTACGCCAAGGGACACGATGCGGCCAGGGTGGATCCGAATGAGGAACTGATGCCGAAGTGAGCGGCGGCTTTCATTCGGATCACTTTTGAATCCATTCAGACTCCAGTAGCGCGGCATCAGTTTTCATGTCATGGGCGGCTGCTTTCCGGGTCAGAGGCCCGTGCGACTTGGTGCCTTGAGGGAGAGTCTGGTGAAACGGTTCTATCAATGCCACGGCTCTGTGCAAACCGGGGAAAAAGAGTGGGACATCTATTACATGCGGGTACAGTGCTGACGGATAAGCGCTTCCGTCGCTATGCAAAATCATCTCGCTTCGGGGACGGAATGAAGTTCCGCGGCCGAGAGAAGCAGAACTCACCGGCTGATGCTCTCTCCGGTGATGAACTCGGGGACGATCGGCACTGAGCGGGCCTTGCCGGGGCCGTGGCGGATGATGTCCATGAGCAGGTGCACGATCTTGCGGCCCATGACTTTGCCGTCGGTCCGGTAGCGGGCGATGGTGGGGAAGGTAACGTCCAGATTGACATCGTCCCACAAGGCAATGACGCCAGCATCCGCCGGGACGCGGATGCCGGCGGACAGAAGATGGCAGAGGACGGTGATGGTGGGGCCCGGTGAGCCGGAGAGGAAGGCGGTGGGGCGGGGGCGGGTGGCCATCAGGTCGAGGACCGTCCGGCGGATCGACTGGGGATTGCCCTCGTAGGTCACGATGCGGGCCGTCGCTCCGAGGCGGCGCGCTTCCGTGACGAAGACTTCCGCCGCCATCAGGTCGCCGAGGCTGGTGAGATTCTCGATCAGATAGATCATGTCGCGGTGGCCGAATGCGAACATCCGCCCGGCGGCGTGGTGGGCGGCGGCGGCGGTGTCCGGATAGATGCAGGAAAGCGGAATGTTGTCATGGACCCGGCCGATCACCATCGCCGGCCGGCCGCAGGTGGCGAACCAGCGCTGGATCTCTGCGGTGGAGTAGTAAAGCAGCCAGGCCGCAGTGTCCGGCAGCGCGTCCAGGCGGGCGAGCTTGGATGCCCGGAAATTTTCGAAAACCCCGCGGTGATGCTCGATCTCTATCCGATAGCCGGCGGTGGAGACGCGCGTGGAGAGGGTTTCCATGACCTCGTAGTCGGTGGTATTCCACCCGGCGAAGCTGAATGGCGTAAGCACCCGGATGGTCCGCGCGGTGGGTACGTTCTGTTTGCGCTTCCTGGACCGGCGCAGGACGCGGTGGGGGAGTCCCCGTCCGCCGAGGGCGATCCAATCTTCGGTGGCAAGTTGGGCAAGCGCTTTGCGCAAGGTCATGCGGCTCACCTGGAACTCGCGGCCCAGTTCGGACTCACTCGGCAGCTCCCCGGTCCAGCGGCGGTTCTCGATTCCCTGCCGCAGCAGGGTGACCAGTTGATGGTGCAGTGTGGTCCGGATGGGAGGCTGGGACATGGTGGATCTGACTAGCCCCGGATCCCCGCAGGCACAACCGCTTTCCCCCGGAATATGTCTATTCACTAGACACCGGGAATTGCGATTTAGGGCATTGCGGGGGCGGCGGTCGTGTGGAACTGTCGTGCTTGAAAAACTCACCCCGGCTCCTGCCTGCGGAATCCGTACCCGCCACGGCAGCGGCTTGGCCACCGTGTCAGATCGCCCATTTCCCAACTCATCCTGATGAAACAAGCCCACCTCCAGCATTGCCCGGTGTCCTCTTCCATCCGGCTTGTGGCTGCCCTCGCCCTTTTCCCCGCCTGGATCGCGCCATTGGCCAAGGCGGACATCACCTACCACCTCAATTTCGATCCGGCCTCTTCGGGGGAGGCGCAGCAGGTCGCGAATTCGGTGGCCGTGGCCGCGGCGTTTTACAACCAGCACGGTTCGTTCAACAAACACTGGGCCGTCACCTATCATCCGGGAATCCCCACTGCGGAAGGGAACTACGACGGCTACATGGGCTACGGCGGCACTCGCAATGAACGCGTGGTTTTTCACGAGGCCGCCCACACCTTCGGAATGGGCACCACCGGGGCCTACTCGAACCTGATTTCCGGCGGCGTGTGGAAAGGCAAATACGGCAACCAGGCGCAGTTCGATACCTACAACGATTTTGGCGACGGCCTCCATGGCGACGGCCACGCGATCTGGCCCGGTGGATACAATTACGACAGCGAGGATGGCGTCATCGAGCGGTACTGGCACACCCGCGTCATGGCCGGGATCCGGGCGGATATGGGCATCCTGTCCTACACCAGCGAGGCGAGAAATGAGGCCGTGGTGGTTGGCGAGACGGCGGAGTTCCGCGTCGAGTCGCCCATGGCCAATACGTGGCAATGGTCCAGAAACGGAGTTCCGCTCACCAACGGTGGTGACATATCCGGCGCAAACACCGCCACGCTGCGGATCGCCAACGCCGAAGCCGCGGACGCGGGCACCTACCGCTGCGCGGCGACCGGAGCAAACGAAACCCTCAACAGCCGCCCCCGCCAGCTCTGGGTGCACGCCGCGCCGCAACTCGGCCAGTGGAACTTCAACGGCAGCGCGACCGACGCGGTGAACACGAATCACGGCACCGCCTTCGGCTCGCCTGCCTACGTTACCGGAAAAATCGGCCAGGCCGTCGACCTCGACGGGGTGGACGATTACATCGACCTACCCGACGCCATCGGCCGCACCGCCGATCTAACGGTCGCGACCTGGGTGAACTGGGACGGTGGAAACAACTGGCAGCGCGTCTTCGATTTCGGCACCGGCACATTACAGTCTTTCTTCCTCACTCCCAAGTCCGGCAGCAACACTCTGCGACTCTCCATCAAGGACGTCATCAACGGCAAGGACATGGAATATCAGGTCAACTCCACCACCTTGGCCATCGGCCAGTGGGTGCATCTCGCGGCCGTGATGAAAGGCAGTTACATGACGCTTTACGTCAACGGCAAGCCGGTCGGTTCCGCCTTCGATCTCGATAGCAGCCCCGCCCATTTTCCCGCGACTAGCAACTACATCGGCAAGAGCCAGTATCCCGACCCGCTCTTCAACGGCCGCATCGATGACTTCCGCGTTTACGGGAAAGCGTTAGGCGGCCAGGAAATCTGGTCGCTGTGGGGACAGAGTCCGAATCAAGCGCCGGTCTTCTCGCCGGACGTCATCATCTTGCCGACCGCCAGTGCGCTGGAGCCCTTCGCCGCGCAATCGCTCGTTCCCTATGCCAGCGATACGAATTCGGACCCGCTCACCTTCACCAAGCTGCACGGTCCGGCCTGGCTCAACGTCGCTTCCAACGGCACCCTGTCCGGCCAGCCCGGCGCGGGTAACAACGGGGAAAACACCTTCGTCGTCCGGGTGTCCGATCCATCCGGCGCCACCTCGGATGCCACGCTCAAGATCGGAGTCTTCGCGCCACCGATGGCTCCGGTGACTTCAAGCCTGACCGCACCGGCCACCGATGCCGACGACGCCTTTTACTTCGCCAGCAACATCGGCGAGCCCGCCACCATCGGCGGGACGAGCAATGCTGGTGACAATGATGAATCCACCTACGTCGCGGAGGACCGCACCAGCAAATTGCAGACCTTCACCACCGGGGCGAGCGCGCAGGGCTACTTCCTCCAGTCGTTCACCGTTCAGAATGTGAACTGGCCCACGCTCACCCCCAGCGGCACCGCCTACGACATCCAGCCGGGCGACCAGTGGGAGTTCCAGCTCGGTACGATGAGCGGCAACACCAAGACCCCGCTCTTGAAATACTCCGCCGCTTATGACGGAGCGGCTTTAACTGGCAGCAGCTCCACCGGCACTGGCCGCTACCTCACCTTCAACGTCTCCGGCCTCGGCGTGCAGCTCGCGCCTGGCACGGTCTACTACTTTGAGATCGCCCCTCTCAGTGGCGATCCCTTTTTCGAAATGAACAGCTCGCGCACCGGCACCTACGCCGGCGGCAAGGCCTTCCGCGGCAATGTCACCGGCGCGATCGGCACCGGCGTCGCCCCGCTAAGCGGAGACTACATTTTCCATGCGAATCTCGAGGCGAAAACCATCCCCGTCGCGCCCGGCACCGTCGCATACTGGAACTTCGAGGAGGGCGCACCTAACACCCAAGTGCCCTATGCCCGAACCGCCGCCGGCCAGTATCAAGGCAGCCTCTTCGACCAATCCGGCAATGCCAACCACCTCTCGGTCTGGGGCGCGAACTGGCATTGGTATCGTCCGCAAGTCCCCGCCGCCAGCACGCCGCAGACCGGAGCCGCCAACACCTTGAGCATCCAGAATGCCGGCAGCTTTCCCGCGGTCTCGGCCATCGGCACCTCGCTAACAAACTGGAGCCCGGCCGCATGGACCATCGAAGCCACCATCCGGCCCGACGATGCAACCAACGGCTTCCAAACCTTCATCGGCCGCGACAGCCGGGGAGCCTTCGCCGGGGATCCCGCGTTGGCGGCGCTCTATTTCACCGTCCTGCCTAACGGCGGCCTGCGCTTCCTGTTCGCCGACGCCGCAGGCAACAAGTGGCAGCTCGATACCGCCGCCAACACGTTTCAGGACGCCAAGTGGCACGCCGTCGCCGCGACTTCCGACGGGGACACCCTTTCCCTCTATCGGAAAAACCTCACCAATGGCGACGCCGCCTACACGCTGCTAGGCACCCTCGACATTTCCGCCAGCACGGCCCCCGCTCTGTCCACCGGCACCGGCGACAGCGCCGACTGGGATGCCGGCGTGATCACCATCGCCCGCGGATTGTATAATGGCGGCCACACCGACCGCTTCTTCGGCCACATCGACGACGTCCGGCTATCCAACGGCGCGCTCGCTCCCGCAGCCTTCCTTTACAGCCTGCCGCTTCTTCCTCCCGCAGGACTCGCCGCCACCGCCACCGTCGCGAACCGGATCGACCTCACTTGGAATACCAGCCCCGGAGCCACCCGCTACAACGTGAAGCGCGCCGACACCAGCGGCGGGACCTATCTGACAGTCGCCGCCGACGTCGTCGGCCTGAGCTTTAACGACACGAATCTCCCTGCCGGAGTCCCTTATTATTACATCGTCACAGCGGAGAACGACACGGTGGAAAGCGTCGCTTCCGCGGAAATCAGCAAGACCGCGCTCAGCCCCGAGCAAGCCTGGCGGCTCACCCACTTCGGCACCACCGCCGACACCGGCAACGCGGCGGATGACGCCGACCCCGACGGCGACGGCTGGATCAACGCGAACGAGTTCATCTCCGGCACCGTCCCCACCGATGCTGGCAGCACGTTGAAAATCACCGCGATGGCCGCGAGCGGAAACGATTACATCGTGACCTTCCCATCGGTCGCCGGCAGGCATTACTCAGTGCAGTACACGAGCACCCTCGCCACGGGCGCTTGGCAGTTCGTGCTGACCAATGGCACTCCGGCAACCGGCATCGCCGGCACCGGCAGTCCCATCCAGGTGACTGATAGTGGTGGCGCGCTCCAGCCAAGCCGTTTCTATCGAATCGCTGCCGCTCCCTAGCAGTCCGGAAGGTCGTGTCTCCGGCAGCGACCATCACACCAAACTCATCACCGCCATTCCCGCTGTCCCGGATGTCACCGAAAAACCTCGCCTCAGTTCCCGCCGTCGCCAACCGTCTGCTCGTGGTTCTTTGCACTTCCGCAATCGCCATGGCTCTAGCCGGTTTCGCCGCGGCATCGGTTGTCGTGGATCCAGCCGTCGCCTTGATCAACCACACCGGTCTCGGCGAGTGGAATACAAATGGGGATTTTGAAAGCTGGACTACTGGCGGACTGACGGGAGCGACGGTCAACAGTGGCAAGTTGGGCGGCACCGGTAGCGCGGCGGTCGCGCAGATCTCCAAAGTCAGTGTCGTTGGCGGTCCCGATCTGAACCTGGGATTCAATGATGTTCTCGACTTGTCCATTCAGGTTCCGGCTGCGTTTGCTGGCGAAATCCGGGTATACTACGGCTCGACTTTTGCCACCGGCATCAGTGCCTCGCGAATGTTGGCCATCACCAATTCGGTGATCCCCAAGGATGGCGCGGCGCATGTCTATCGCCTGAACATGGGACTGGAAGTTCCATGGCGGGGCAATCTCACCGATGTGAGAATTGAATTGACGGGAGCGTCCGGTGTCGGCTTCGTGGTGGATTATCTCCGCACCGGCGATCCAGCCGGCGAGGTCTATCAGCCGCGGGTCACGGTGGAATGCCCCTCTGCTGGCGGTACTACGCCTTCCGGGGCCCTCATCGGCCCTAATCAAACGGTCCATTCGATGGAGTCGAAACATTTCCGCATTCTTTGGAATGACGCCGTGGCGGCGAATGGCTCGTGGACGGCGACGATGGCGCACAACACGCTGCGCAACGCCGAGGAGTGCTGGCAGTTGTTTGTGAAAAAGCTCGGCTATCGCGAACCCTGCCAGGCGACCGGCACCCACGGCGGCACCAGATACAAACTCAACATCACGACGTGGCATGGCGGCTATTGGGCGGGCGGCGACACTTCTTCCGGCGCGACCTTGGCGCGCCTCAACATCACCCCGGACGGCCTGCGGGAAAATCCGCCGACGGGCGTGCTGCCTCACGAATTGATGCACTGCATCCAGATGCACAACACCAGCAAATACGTGCCCGGCGCGTGGTGGGAAGGTCACGCCAATTACGGCCGCGAGCGCTATCTGCAGCACTTCGGCTCACTCTATCCAGCGAACCTGCGTTCGGGCATCGATCCGACAGCCCTGCGTTGCGCCCATCAGGTCATCGCCCATGGCCGCGACTATTATTTGTCATGGCCGCTGTTCATGTATCTGGACGAGAACCCGGACGGTCTATCCGATCTGGGCGAGGGGACCATGGTGAAACTCTGGCAGCAGCCGGTGATCAACGAGTATCCCCTGATGACGCTGGAACGGCTGACACCTGTCAGCTCGCTGAAGGATATCGTCGGTTACTTCGCCCGGCGGCAGGTGACATTCAATTACAAGTCGAAGGCGGATATCAAGGCGGCGCTTGCCACTTTTGGCGCTCCGCTCGACAACGCGGCGACCTCCCGCTGGCAGTTCACCGACTTGGTCCAACGTCCCGACAATCCGGCATGGTGGCGCGTGCCGTTTGAGATGGCCCCGATGCAGGGTGCTTATGCGATCCATGAACTCGTCCCGACCGGAAGTGGCGCGGGCCGGGTGGTGACCGTGAATTTTCAAGGGTTGCCCGACAGCGCCCGCGGTGCCGACTGGCGCGCGAGCTTCATCGTGATCGCCGACGACGGCACCGAGCGCTACAGCACGCTTTGGAACATCGGGTCGAACTCGGTGACGCTGGCTGCCAATGAGAACAAGGTCTATCTATCCGTCGCGGGAGCGCCGTCCACATTCCATACCGGCGCACCAGACGCCACGTTCCAAGGTGACTTCGATGAGCCACTCTATCCATATCGCTCGTATGCCTCGAAGGCGCGTTTCCCTTATGAAATGCAAGTCACCGGTGCGACTCCCAAACAGCGTGACAACGGCGGCACAAGCGGTCTTGTGCAACATTCGAATGGCGGCGGTCACAAGTTGGGGAGTGTCACCGTGCCCGCCAGTGTTTACATCGGCCCCAACGCCCGCGTCCTGGGTGGAAGTGTTAGCGGGAATGCCCGCATCGAGGACTATGGCCTCGTCACCGGCGGCACGGTCAATGGCAACGCCGTGGTCAGCGGGCATGCCTGGGTCCGTGGTGGCACGGTGACCGGCAATGCCAAGGTTCGCGATTGGGCATTGGTAGAAGGCGGCACCGTCACCGGCAGCGCCCGAGTCCTCGAACACGGGAATTTCAAAGGCGGCACCGCGCAGGATCTGGCAACCGTCAAAGGCAGTGCGGCGACCTTGAGCGGAACGCTCAGCGGCAACGCGATCATCGACGGCGACTACGGTGACTTTTTCTCGGGCCGCAATGTCGCCAATGCCATTGCTTTCGGCCACCTGCCGTATGTCGGGGTTCCGGATAGTTATATCAAACCGCTGCCGGCGGGACTTTACGCTGCGTATGATTTCGCCACCGCGCACGACTCGCGCATCCTCGACCAGTATGGAGTCACCGACGGCTTCACCACCGGTTCGCCCGCTTGGATTTCCCAGGACGCAAAACGCAAGGGCTTTCTCAGCTTCGACGGTTCCTCGCAATCGGTTCTGTTGGACCGCAGCGTCGCCGATCTGCGTGACTTCACGTTCTCGGCCTGGGTGAAGCCTCTCGGCGGCACTGCGGATCAGGCGGTCCTCTGGCTCGGCGCCACGTCCACACGCCGGCTATATTTCACTCCCGATGACGGCACCGGACATGCGAAGTTTTCCATCGTCAATGGCGGAGCGGAACAGGCTCTATCAGCCGCCTCGGCGTTGCCACCCGGCCTCTGGTCCCATGTGGCGATGACACTCGACAGCACGGCTGGCACCGGCAAGTTTTACCTCAACGGCGCGGAGGCCGTCGCCGGTCCGATCACCATCCGTCCGGATCAATTGTTAGCGGCCAACACGGCGACCGCATTGCAGCACAACTATCTCGCGCGGGCCGAGGGCAGCCTGAAGCCGATGTTCCGTGGCGCGCTCGACAACGTGCAATTCCACGGTACTGCTTTGTCCGCCGCGGACATCGCCGCCATGCAGCCGCCCACGGCGGCGGGCGGCAGCGGGACGCTTCATGTGGACCTCCGCGCGAGCGATGCCAGCGCAGGTGCCGCCACTTGGATCAACAACGGATCGCTGGGAAATTTCACCCGGATCAACACACCGGCCTTGGTCACCAACGTGCTCGGCAGCGGTATCCCGGGCGTGCAGTTCAACGGCACCAGTCAGGCATACAACGGTCCTAACAGTGTGGCCGACATTGATGGCAGCGGCGACCGATCAATCGAAGTGTGGGTTTACAACCCGGGCGTCACTGAAGAAGAATCGTTGGTTTCGTGGTCCTATCGGGGAGGCTCGCCGGACGGCAGTGCCACGTCGCTCAATTTCGGCAGTGCCTCGGCTTACAACGCCGTCACCCATTGGGGCGGGGCATACGACCTGGGCTGGGGCACGACACCCGCCGCCGGAGCCTGGCACCATCTTGCCTACACCTACGATGGCGCGACAACCGCGAAAGTTTACGTCGATGGTGTTCTATCAACCACCAAGACCCTGCCTGCAGCTCTCGCTACCTGGGCCGGCCAGCCGCTCAATCTCGCTTGCCAGCGCAACAGCGCGGGCGGCACCCGCACCAAGTATTTCAGCGGCTACCTCAACACCGTGCGGGTCCATGGCGGGGTTCTAACCGCCACCCAGATCGCTGCCAATCATGAGTTAGGGCCCGCTGGCGCACCCGGCAACTCCACCCCCGCCGCCACTCCTCAATCCGCCGAGGTCAGCGAAGGCGGTTCGGTGGCTTTCATCCTGGCGGGCAGCGATGCGAATGGTGACAGCCTGACGTATTCGGTAGCGGCTTCTCCCGCACACGGCGTGGTTTCCGGCAGCCCTCCGAATGTGACCTACATTCCCGCAGCCAACTATTCCGGACCTGATGGTTTCAGCTTCACCGCAAGCGATGGCGCGGCAGTTTCAGCTCCGGCCCTGGTGAATATCGTGGTCCTCAGCACAGCCGAGGCGTGGCGAAAAGCGAATTTCGGCACCACGGCCAACACCGGCGACGCGGCCGACAGCGCCGACCCGGACGGCGACGGCTGGATCAATGCAAACGAATTCATCGCCGGCACCGATCCCAAAGACGCGAGCAATCTGTTGGCAATCACGGCCATGGTTGCCAACGGCGACGATTTCCTCGTGACCTTCCCATCGGTCGCTGGTCGGCACTACACGGTCGAAACGACGGACAAACTTGTCGCGGCCGATTGGCAGTTCGTGCTGACCAATGATATTCCGGCGACGGGGATCGCCGGCACCGGCGGTCCCATTCAGGTAACGGACAGCGGAGGAGCGCTCCAGCCACTGCGATTCTACCGGATCGGTGTCGGGCGCTGATGAGTCACGAAACTCCTGTCGTTGATCCAATGTTATAGAAAGCCAGTGCCCAAAGGGTGGATGATCCCTAACCAAAGTCCCAAAAAAAGCCGCCGGGATCACCCCGGCAGCCTTTTTGTTTGAGTCGATCGAAAGGGAAAAACCTTACTCTCCCTCAGGTGCGCCTTCGGGTCCACCTTGTGGCATCGGGAATGGCATGCCGCCTTCAGGAGCAGCGGGCGCATCTTCGATTTTCACGAGTTCCAGCTCGAAGACCAGCGCGCTGTTAGGGGCGATCTCGGCGCTGCGGCGTTCCGCACCATAGGCAAGCTCGCTCGGCATGTAGATTTTCCACTTCGCGCCGACCGGCATGGTGGTGAGGGCTTCCTTGAATCCGGGAACCACTTGCAAGGTCATCGGGACCGGCTCGCCTTCCGGCGAGGCGTCGAACTGTTTGCCGTCGATGAGCGTGCCCTTGTAGTTGACGAGGAATTGCTTGTTGTCCTCGGCGCCTTCCTTGGGAGCGACATACTTCTCGGCGCCGCCCTTGTTGATGACTTCGTATTGAAGGCCGCTCGCGGTGGTGGTCACGCCTGCGCGCTTGCTGTTTTCCGCGAGGAATTTTTTGCCGGCTTCGAGGTTGGCCTCGGCGGCGACCTTTTCACGGGCTTGGAGCATCTCGCCGAGAGCTTCCATGGCGGCTTGGAGTTTCGCTTCCTCAAGTTCAGGCTTGCCACCTTTGAGAGCAGCCATGAATCCCTTGAGGAAAGTGGTGGTGTCGAGATCGTCGGCACCCACGCCGAACTTGCCGAACTGTTGGGCGAAGCCACCACCGGTCCGGAAACCGAGGGCATAGGAGGAGTCCGACTTGATTACGGCGGGATCAAGCTTCGGCTTGGCCGGAACTTCGACGGCAGGCGTCGCGGCTTCGGTCTTGCCGGCAGGAGCGGCGTCGGCGGCTGGGGTCTGGGCGGAGGCTGAGGCGATGAGACCGAGGGCCATTGCGCCGGGAATGAGTTTGCGGATCATGGATATATTGGTGGAAGAGCGCGGAAAATAGGCAACGGATTCGCCCCTGTCCAGAACGGGTTTTCGGGGAAATTGGCAATATCTCCGCGCTTGGGAGAAGCGTTGTCCGAAGGCGGTTTTGTTTTGAAAAACTGGTTCAACGCTTCTTCCCCACCGGATCCGTCACAGCCGACCAATCCAAGGCCCCGTGGTCAAGCCGCTGGACCTCGCTGGCGTAAACGGCGTCCTCATTTTTCGGATCCAGTTCGGCCGCCAATTGGAAAAAATAGCGGGCGAGCTTGTGGTTTTCCTCGCCACCTTGTTTCGCAAGGAGTTGGCCGCGGGTCAGGATCAGCCGGGCAAAGACCGGCGGACTGTAATTGCTCTCGGTGAGTTCGGGCAAAACCCCTTTCGTAAGCTGGAAATTCACGACCACCGCCCGCTTGTTGCGTGGGGAAAGTTGCAGCGCGAGCGCCAGCATCCGGCGCGCATCCGCCAGCGATGCGGGTGATGCCTTGGCCGCCGCGAGATGGTTGGAAGCGATCGCCGCCAGGTTCGTGGCATAATCGTCGCGTTCGGAATCCAGCATCCCCAGATCCTTGGTGAAAACGCTGGCCACCACTTTCGGCGGGTCCCACGGAAACGTTTTCGCCGGTTCCGCGGCCCCGGAAAATGAAGCCATGGCACAAAAAATTGCCGCTGCTTGCCAAAAACGCGTCATCGGCGCTAAGGATGGGAGAAGTCCGATTGTTGGCAAGTGGCAATTCCCGAATCAGTTCCTGGCAAACCCAAACTCCGCGCAACCATGCGGCGAATGCTCCGTGAGCTGGACCGAAGTTCCGCCCCGGCCTGTGCGGCATTGGAAAAATGGCTGATAGCCCACCCCGGACTCCGCATCATCGCCGTCTATTCGCCGCTCCCGGGCGAGGTGGATCTATCGGCTGTCATCCTCTCCCGGCCCGACCTGAAATGGGTCTATCCGAAAGTCAGCGGCCACCACCTGACCTTCCATTCCGGCGACGACCACCGCCCCGGCGCGTTCGGAATCCTCGAACCCCACCACGAATCCCCCGAAGTCCCGCTCCAGGAAATCGATGCCTTCATCTGCCCCGGCCTCGCGTTTGATTCCAACGGCGGTCGCCTCGGCCGCGGCCGCGGATTTTACGACCGCCTCCTCGCCCAAGCCCGCCCGGACGCGCTCAAAGCCGGCATTTGTTTCGATTTCCAACTCGTTCAGGACACCTTTCCCGAATCTCACGATGTCCTGATGGATGAAGTGCTTTTTTGAAGAGATTGAGAGTTGAGAGTCAGAAAAGCCGAGAAGGGCACCTTCTTCTATTGCTCTCGACCCTCAGCTTCTTCAAGCCCAGTTCGGCACTTCCAACCGGAACTCCGGGATCCGCGAGAACACCCAGTCGCCCGTCGCTGTCTCGCCGAAAAACGCGCCGGACACTTTAGCTCCCCGCGCCACCACGTGATAGCTATTATAGGAAAAATGTCCGCCCGGTTCGATCACCGGCGTCTGGCCCACGACCCCGTCGCCCTCCACCACCGAGATTTCCCCCTCGTCCTCATGCACCACCCACTTTCTTCCCCGGATGGTCACCGGCACCGGTGAGTCGTTGTGGATCGAGATGAAATAGACGAACGGGTGCGGCTTCTCCTGCGGCGCGTCGAGGCTCGGCATGTAGATCACGTCGTCCACCTTCACCCGCAGCCCTTCAAATTCCCGGATCACACCTGCCATGACGCTTATCTTTCCGTGGGTCGCCGGAGCTGCCAAGCACGAAAGAACGCAGTCTCGGACTTCATTCCTTCTTTCTCATCACACCGCCCCTCCAAAAAAGCGGACTGAGGTCAACGACTACTTTTCTTGCCCCCTGAAGGATACCCGCTATCAAACCCCATGCTCCACTCGCTCCCTGTCGCCCTGACCATCGCCGGATCCGATTGCTCGGCAGGTGCCGGGATCCAGGCGGATTTGAAAACCTTCCAACATTTCCGCGTCCACGGGCTGACCGCGGTGACCTGTGTGGTTTCGGAAACGGCGAACATCGTCCGCGCGGTGCATCCGGTGCCGATGGAAATCGTGCGCGACCAGGTTTCCCTGCTGTTGGAGAGCTTTCCGATAACGGCGGTGAAAACGGGCATGCTTTTTTCCGCCGCCCACGTCGCCGCTGTCGCGGAAATCCTGCGGATCTATCCGCTCGTGAAATTGGTCGTCGATCCGGTGATGATCGCATCCACCGGTGCGTCGCTGCTGGAGCCGGATGCCGTGGAAGCCTATCGCGAATTGCTGCTCCCGCTGGCCCGCGTGATCACGCCGAATCTGCCGGAAGCCGAGGTTCTTCTTGGCGAGCCGATCCCGGACGAGGCGTCGCTTGAATCCGCCGCGCGCCGTCTTGCGGAAATTTTCGGCACCGCCGTGTTGCTGAAGGGCGGCCATCTCGATGGACTTAACTGCGTGGACCTGCTGGTCGATCAAGGATCTGTCCATCGCTTCACGGATGCGAGGATTGCCGTCGCCGGTTCGCACGGGACGGGCTGCACTCTATCAGCCGCGATCGCCGCAGCCCTCGCGCTGGACGAACCGCTCCCGCTCGCGGTGGAAATGGCCAAGGCGTATCTCGGCGAAACCTTGCGCCGGTCGCATTCATTTCAATCGCCCGCCGGCGAGACGGTCCATGCGCTCAATCAAGGCACGACCTTCGTTAAAAACGAGGCGTGACATGAAAACTCGGAATCCGTAACTTCTCCGAAGCTTCCCAGCGCTTTCTCGCCTTATGGAAAATCCACTTCACGCCCTCGGTTACAAGTTCCTCAACGCTTCCCTCCAAGCCGACTCCGAGGATGAGTCCGCCGCAGCCAAGCTCACCCGCCGCGGATTCCTGCTGGCGACTGCCACGCTTTCGAGTTGCTCCGCCGCCGCCGTGCCCCCGCCGCTCAACACCACCAAAGCGAACGCGGCCCCGATCAAGACCCCGTCCAACACCGCCTACCGCACCCCTCCCGTGCAAGGCCCGGTCCCTCGCAATCCGGACATGTCCCACAGCTCGGACTTTTCCAAGGGCTCCGGCATCACCTTTTCCCGCGTCATGGTTTCAGGAAACTACGTCGCGATGACCTTTGACGACGGCCCGCACCCGCAAAACACCACGCGGCTGCTCGACATTCTCCGGGCCCGCAATGTCAAAGCTACGTTCTACGTCATCGGCCGCAGCGTCGATCTCTACCCGCAAGTGGTCCGCCGCACCGTCGCCGAAGGCCATGAAATCGGCAACCATTCCCAGACCCATCGCCTGCTCAGCAAGCTTGGCGACAGCGAACTCCGCCAGGAAATGGCCCGCTGCCGCGATGCCGTGGCCCGAGCCGCCGGCGTCCAACCCCGCACGATGCGCCCACCCTACGGCGGCCTGCTCCAGCGCCAGCGCGAATTGGTCCATGCCGAGTTCGGCTACCCCACCATCCTTTGGTCCGTCGATCCGCTTGATTGGAAAAACCGGAACTCCGGCCTCATCACTTCGCGCATCCTCGCCGGAGCCTCCGCCGGCGGCATTGTCCTCGCCCACGACCTTCACGCCACCACCGTCGATGCCATGCCGGCCACGCTCGACGGCCTGCTCCGCCGCGGCTTCAAGTTCGTCACCGTTTCCCAATTGCTGGCGATGAAAACCGCCGCGCCGACCGCCCAAGCGGCCGCCGCTCCATCCAATTCCTGAGCCACTCTCTTCCCCCCAGTGAGCTACTCCATGTTCGGCGAGCGCTATTTCGCGACGCGTGAACGGCTGTCGGACGTGATGCGCGGCGTGGCCGATTTGGCCGTCGAAACCAAGACCGAACTCGGCGACCGCCTGCCGCTCTCGGAACTAGAAAATGGCCTCGGCGCGCCGTTCCTGTTCGTCATCTGCGGGGAGGTCAATGCCGGCAAATCCACCCTCATCAACGGGCTCTTCGGCCGCGACCTTTGCCGCGTCAACATCCTTCCGGAAACCGACCGGGTTCTCTGGTATCAGTTCGGCAGTCCGGCCCGCGACGTCGAGGTCACCCCGATGCTGGAGGAGCGCTTCCGTCCGATCGGGTTCCTCCGCGATTTCAATCTGATAGACACTCCCGGCACCAATTCGATTGTCCAAGGCCATCAGGACATCACCGCGCGCTTCCTGCCGTCCGCCGACCTTATCTTGTTCGTTTTCCCGGTGACCAATCCGTGGGGAGCCGCCACCTGGAATTTCATCTCCCAACTCACCCCGGAAAGCCTCAAACGAGTCGCCTTCATCATCCAACAGGCCGACCAGCGCGAGCCCATTGACATCACCGTGATCCGCGGCCACATGGCGGATCTCTCGATGAAACGCATCGGCCACGTCCCGCCGATCTTCGCCGTTTCCGGCAAGACCGCGTATGAGGCCAAGCGGTCCATTCCCTTTGCCTTGGATCGCTTCAATGCAAGTGGTTATCCCGAGTTGGAAAGCTTCATTTCCAAGCAAGTCTGCCAGTCGCCCGAGCGAAAAAGCGTCCTTGAAACCTGGCGCAGCCAAGCCGCCTCAGCCCTCCGCGCGGTGGAGGACCACATCGAGGATCAAACCCACGCGCTCAACACCCAAAGCCGGTTTCTCGACACCATCGAGCGGGAGATCGATGATATTCGGGAGAGGTTTGTTGTTAGGCTGCCGCGCCATCTGACCGGAGTGGCCGAGGTTTTCGAAACCGAAGCCATCTGGGTTTCCAAGCGCCTCCACCGGCGGCTGGGCGTGTTCCCATCCTTCATCCGCCTGTTCACCGGTGACCGCACCGGCCCGGAAATGGAAACCGTCTTCATCGAGCGCCTGCAATTCGCCGTCGAGGCAGTTGCGGAGAAGGACGGAGTCGAAGTTGCCGAGGTCTGCCGCGAGCATTGGAATGAACTCGGAGCGCGGGTGAAAGAAGCCATGGGCGTCGATCTCGGCAGCTCCGGGCCGCTCGATGAAACGCTCGCCACCGCGAAGAAACGTTTCGTTTCGCAGCTCGGCCGCGCCGCCCGCCAGGGCATCGGCAATCTCAAGGTCCGCAACCAGCTCGACAAGGACATCCGCCGCCGCAACCTCGCGCTCAAATCCTTCACCTTCATGATGCTGCTGCTCACCACCGCCGGCGCCACCTGTGGCGCGCTCGGCGTCCCGTGGGCACCCGGCATCCTCTGCGGCCTGGCCGCCCTTTTCCTCGTCGGCGGCATCCTCACCGCCATGGTCACACGCAAGTCGATCACCGCCGAGTTCCGGAAGCGCCTGCTGGACACCTGCGGCGGCTTCGCCAGCACCCTGCGCCACGACTACGAGGAAGCGCTGCGCATCGTCTTCCAGGATTACGCCTCATCTCTAACTATCGTTAGGACTCACCTCGCGCATGAGAAAATCGCGATCGAGCCGCGGCTGAAGCGCTGGCAGGAGCTGTTCCTAACACTGAAGGCGATCGAGCAGGATTTGTGAAATGTGGCCTGTGGTGCGAAACGGTAGCCCCGGCACCGCAGGCCAAAAGACTCAACGTTGGCTCACCACCGGTTGGCCTTGGAGCAGATCGGCGTAGTCGGCTAGAATGTACTGGGCTTCTTCAAGGATGATGTCGTCCGCGGGCGCGGTGGCGATATCATCATTGTTGGTGTTAGGATCCGCGTCGGCGACAGGGGCTTTCGGTTTCACGGGTTCGCCCGGGCCGGGTTTGGTCACGTTCTTCAAGGTAACTTCATACGCGGCAGGCGGCGGAGTGGCGCGGGCGAGGCGGGCTTTTTTCGCGTCTTCGATGCGGGCTTCGAGCTCGGCCTTCTCCTTCTGACGTTTGGCCTCGTTGAGCGAGACGGACTTGTCGTCACGCATTTTGCGATAGCGCTCGATGTCTGACTTGAGGTCTGCGAAGTCGGGGTCCTTGGCGACGCGGTGGCTGGAGCGGGTGCGCAGCGTGGCCAGCGCAGAGCTCACGCGATTGGATTCCGTGTATTTCGCGGCGGGGATGGTGTCCCATGGCAGCGGATTGCCGAGGTCGGCCTCGCCGATTTCCGGGAGGTCGGTCAGCGAAGGTATGACGATGTCGGCCTTGACGCCTTCGAGCTGGGTGGACTTGCCGCTGGGGCGATAGAATTTGCTGATCGTGACTTTCAACGCACCGGGATCGCTGCCGGGGACGAGGCCCTCGCTCTGCATGATCCGGGCCAGCGGCACGACCGTTTGCACGGTGCCTTTGCCGAAGGTCGAGGTGTCGCCAACGATGACCGCGCGGCCGTAATCCTGCAGGGCTCCCGCCACGATTTCCGAGGCGGATGCACTGAATCGGCTGGTTAGAACCACGAGCGGGCCGTCGTAGGCGACCTTGCCGTCGCGGTCCTTTCCAACCTCGGTGCGGCCTTCCATGCTGCGGGTCTGGACGACCGGGCCGGACGGAATGAACAAGCCGGTTAGATCGACGGCTTCCTGCAATGAGCCGCCGCCGTTGCGGCGAAGGTCGAGGATCATGCCGGTGACGCCTTCCTGTTTGAGCTTGCTGATGAGGCGGGCGACGTCGGCGGTGCAGGAGGTGGGGACGCCTTTGCCATTGCCCTCGCCGGCATAGAAGGTCGGCAGTTCGATGACACCGATGCGCCGGGTTTTGTCGCCGGCAGGCAGGTCGATGATCCGGGCCTTGGCCTGCTGGTCCTCCAGCTTGATCTCCTCGCGGACGATGGTGACAGTCTTGCGGGTGCTGTCGTCGGTGGCATCCGCGGGAATGATGTTGATATGGACGGAGGTGCCTTTTTTTCCGCGGATCATATCAACGGCCTGGGACAGCGGGAGATCGACGAGGTCAGTGAACTCGTCGCCGGCTTTCTGTGAGACACCGACGATGCGGTCGCCGCCCTTGATCAAACCGCTGCGCGCTGCCGGACCACCGGGAACGAGTTCCTTGATCTTGCAGTAGCCGTCCTCGGATTGCAGCGTCGCGCCGATGCCGATGAGGGAAAGATTCATGGCGATTTCAAAACTCTTGAGCTGTTCCGGGCCCATGTAGTCCGAGTGCGGATCATAGACTTGGGCGAGTGCTTCCAGATAGATTTCGAGCACGGCCTTGGAGCTTAGCTTGCGCATGGTCTCGACGAGCCGCGACGAGCGGCGGGCGAGAGTCTTGGCGATCTCCGTCTCCTTCTTGCCGGCGAGTTTTTCCTGGAGGTATTCGTAACGAAGTTGCTGCGTCCACAGTGCCTGCGCGGCGGCAAGATCGGTCGGGCGCGGAGCGTCCTTGCGGTCGTAGTCGAATGTCTCGTCCGCGGTGAAATCGAACTTCCCTCCCTCTAGCAGCTTGGCGATGTGAGCGACGCGTTGATCGAGTCGCTCCTGATAGCGTTTGAAAATGAGGTGCGCCAAGCGGCTGTCGCCCTCGGCACGTGTCGCCTTGGCCAGCGACGGGCGGAACTTGGCGAACTCATCGAGATCGCTTTGCAAGAAAAGCAGGTGGTTGCCGTCGAGCGCGTCGAGATAGCGGTCGAGGAATTTGCTCGCGAGCTTGTCATCCAGAACCTGGTGGGCGAACTGCGAGTTCTCGAGAATCTTGGAGGTCAGCGCGGTGGTGGCAGCGTCTGTAGCCTCGGGATCCAGCGGATCCGGCTCCCGGAAACCGAACGCGCCAACGGTGGCGACCAAGGTGGCGCTGATGGAAACAGCCGGAATGAGGGACTTGAACAGGGGTTTCATTTTTCGTGTGGGTAAGATCAGGCAGCATGAACAGTGCCTGTTCTCACCATAGAACGTCGCAAGGACCACGAACTGTCTTGGATCTTTGAATCATCGGCGTCGGTGCGCCGATGATTCAATGACGTGTTGCGGCTTCACTCGAAACTCCGGAGCGCTGCGGATTGCTGTGGAGTGGGAATGACGCGCCTTTTCTCGCGGGCCTGGCCTTGGAGAAATTCACAGAGTTTCGCCGCACCAAAAGCAAGCAAGGTGGGCGGGGCGAGCGCGGTGAGCAGGCGGACCTGCGCGACAAGCAGCGAGCGCACGGGCAGCCGGTGCAGGCAATAGCCGGCGGCAACAGCTATCAGAATCGCCTTGCCTGGCGACTCGCGGACGGATTGTTCGCAATCCTTGTAGCGTTGGCTGACTTGGCGTTTCACATCGCCGACCAAGGCGTCGACGCCTTGGTCGATGGTGGGTGGATCGACGGGAGATGAGGATAGCGGGATCATGATTTACCAGAATTTGAGGTTTCCGACGAGACGGGTGAAAGTGCTGCCAATGGCGTCGGTCGCTTGGTCCAGGGGCTCGTTGACATATTGTTCCTGGAAGGTAGGCGTGTGTCTGCTGGCGACGATCAGGTATCCGATCGCGACGCCGAAAGCGACCGCTCCGACCACGACGGGCACGGGATTTTTGCGAATGCGTTCACTGGCACAAGCGAGGAGATGTTCCGCCTCGGTGCGGATTGCCTGACCGGCTTCTTTGGAAGCCTGGCGGATTGGTTCGCTGGTGCGCTCGAGGGATTCCCCCAGTTGCGCGGCGTCTTTGCTGATGGATTCGAGTGTCATTTTTAAATGGTGGTGTGAGTTTGGTTAGTATGTGTCGAAGAAAGTTTCCTGCCAATCGGCGCCATTGGGCAAACTCTAGCAAGGCGCGTTCCGCTTCCCTTAGAGCGGTGAATGCCGGTACCGCTAGGAGCGCTGTCCATCACAGAATCGAGTGGCGGGTGCATTCTGCATCAGGCCCCGGAGGTGTCGTGAAAAATGCGCGATGATTTGAAGGAAAATGAACGGTGGCCCCCGACGGCCGAAATCCCGGTGATCTCCATGGATCGTTCACCACCTAACCAGCTTGAGCGGACCGCTTTCGGAAGCAACTCCCTTTGGTCTCGTCTGGAGGCACAGAGTTGCCGCGAAATTTGGAATAAGGAGTCGTGGGCTTTGAGCCGTAGATTCCGGATTCAAATCACCCCGTTCGCGCAATTGCACTCACCCTCGCCCTTGAGGGCGTTGATGAGGTTGGTCAGGGATTTCATCGCCTGGCGCGGAACGCTTTCGTAGGTGCGGGAGCCGATATGCGGGGTGACGACGCAGTTCGGCGCGGACAGCAATGGGTGGTCGGCCGGCGGCGGTTCCACGTCGAGCACGTCGGTGCCGTAGCCGCCGACTTTGCCGCTGTGGAGGGCGGCGACCATGTCCGCAGTTTCCACGATTTCGCCGCGGGCACAGTTTAGAATAATCACGCCGTCTTTCATCTCCGCGATCTTCGAAGTGCGGATCAGACCGCGGGTTTCATCGGACAGGAAACAATGGAGCGAGACGACATCGGATTGGGTCAGAACCTCGTCCATGGTGGCGCAGCGGGTGACTTGATGGGCAGCACCGAAGGCTTCGTCGAAATGGGGGTCGCAGGCGATCACGTTCATGCCGAACGCGCGGGCGCGGATGGCGACCTCCTTGCCAATCCGGCCGAGGCCGACGATGCCGATGGTTTTGCCCCAAATCTCGTGGCCGGTGAGCCGCAGCCATTCGCCTTGGCGGGCGGCAGCAGCGGTGGTGACGATGTGCTTGGTGATGCCGATCAGCAGACCGAAGGTGTGCTCGGCGACGGTGGTGTGATTGACGCCGGGCGTGAAAAGCACGGGAATTTTGAGTTCCTGAGTGGCGGGGAGGTCGATCTTGTCGAGACCGATGCCGTATTTTGAAATGATCTTGAGGCGGGGCAGTGACTTCTCAATGACGGCACGGGTGATCGCATCATCGCCGCAGAGGAAGGCATCGAAGTTACCGGCGAGTTCCAGCATGCGGGCCTCGGTGAGCGGGCCGCGTTCGCGGACGATCTCCCAACCCTGGGCTTCCATGAGCGGGTGGTGCGGGCCGGGGGTATCTTGGTAACTGCAGGTGGTGAGAAGGATACGCATGAGGGGAGAAGAGGGAATCAGGGGGCAAGAATCAAGTGCCCAATTCGGGTGATACCGGATTTGATCACAGTGCCGCCACCGGAGAGAAATCGGGCGCGGATCGTTGCCGATCCGCGCCCGTGATAACACATATTCCCCCCAAATGTCCCGTTTGGCTTTGCTTGTATCACATCGTCTTCCCCCCGGAGTTCGATGTGGCCAGATGCAGAGTTTGGCGGAACAGGATATGTCGGTTTGGTTTTCAGTTCACTTTCATTTGCTGTCACCTACCGTCGGCTTTTTATGTATCCTGAAATTACGGATATGGAAGCTAATTGTCCGGGTTCGCCGGATTTTTTTGAACGAATGCTGGCGTAATCGAGTCTGCTGGCTGGATTTCTAAAATTCCGGCCTCGGGCACGGTGATCCAAGCGAGAAACTCCTGGTTTCCATCCATCCCGGTGATCGGTGAAGGGACCACGCCGCGCCATTCGCAGCCGAATTCCGTGGTGACGAACTGGCGGATTTTTTCCACGGCTTGCTCATGGAGGGCCGGATCCCGGACGATGCCGCCCTTGGCGATGTCTTCGCGCCGGAGCTCGAACTGGGGTTTGATCAGGCATACTACCGAGCCACCGCCTTCAAGGACTGAGAAAACTGCGGGAAGAACCTTGGTCAGGGAAATGAAGGAAAGGTCCATGACAGCGAGCCGGACTTTTTCGCCGATGTCGGCCGGGACCATGTGACGGGCGTTGAACTGCTCCTTGACGACGACGCGGGGGTCGTTGCGCAGTTTCCAGACGAGTTGGTTCGTGCCGACATCGACGGCATGAACGCGGACGGCACCGCGCTGGAGCAGGCAGTCGGTGAAGCCGCCGGTGGAGGCACCGACGTCGATGCAGACCCAGCCGGTCGGGTCGATCTGGAAAGCGTCGAGCGCGCCTTCGAGTTTCAGCCCGCCACGGCCGACGTAGCGCTGCTTTTCCTTGATCTCAAGCGGGGCGTCCGGAGGCAGTTGGGTGCTGGGCTTGTCGATGATGCGGTCGCCGGAGCGCACTTCCCCGGCGATGACGAGGCGTTTCGCTTGTTCGCGGGAATCACAGAGGCCCCGGGAGACAAGGAGGGCGTCGATGCGTTCTTTTTTCATGCCGGATCAATGGTCCCGGCTGAGGTGTTCGCGGAGAATGTCGCGGCCGAAGTCGCCGGTAAAGTTGCGCCAGGCGGCGTGGACGTGATTGGCGTTGTTTTGGACGTTAGCGGCCTCCATGATGAAGGAGGGACCTTGGATCCGGTAGTAGTAAGCCTCGCCGGGTTTGGTGCCCCCGGCCCAGCCGAAGCGGATTTTGTCGATGCCGGCGGTTTTGATTTGTTCCATGTCGGTAGCGGCGACTTCGGGGCGATATCGGCCGGTGTATTCGGCAATGAGAGTGAGCAGGGCGGTGCGCTGGGTTTCGGTCATGTCCGAGGCGAGGACTCCGACCGGTTCAAGCGCGGTGACCATCCGGTTCTCGGCGGTGATGATTTCGGCGGGTGGCTTTTCGCTGAAGATGACTTGTGGTTTGTCGGCGGCAAGCAGGGTGGTGACGAGGGCGCGGGCGAGGTCTTCTTCGGCTGCCAAGACCCGGAGTCCCTTGTGTTTGCCTTCGCGGACTTCACCGGGGTTCGAGCCGAGGAAGGACGGGGTGACGGAGGTTTTGCCGCCGACGAAGGTGAGGTTGAGAGAAAGATGGTGGCCTTCAAAGCGCCAACCCCAGCCTTTCGGATCACCCGGTGTGCCGAAAACGATGACGACATATTTGCCCGGATCGCGGTAGTCGGGCCGCTTTTCGAGCTCCGCGAGGAGCCCTTCGAGGGTCATGATCTGGGTGGCCTTGAGTTTGCCTTTTTCGCTGAGGGCGGAATCAAGGAGCTTCATCGCTGCATCGCGCTGCTCGTCGGTCATTTCCTTGAATGGAAGTCCAGCTCGGTCGCGAGGGGTGAAGTGAAAATTCTCGCGCTCATCACCATCGAAGGGCAGGTTGGCCTTGGTCTTTTGAACCGGATCCAGGATTGCGAGGAGATACTTCGCTGCCACACCGGCTGTCAGCTCGGGAGAGGCGAGTTCCTTGGCGGGCAGGGGAATGGTGAAAAACACGCAGAGCAGGAGAGTTTTCATCGGAAGGAGAGCCAATCACGAACGGAATGGACCGGCAAGGAGAGTCTCCGGGTAGAAAGGCGGCTGCTGTCGAAACTTGTGCCTTGCCTAACTTCCGATCCGCCGTCAACGATCGACGGCGTGACGCGACACCGCACCGACGATCTTCGAATTACTGGCTTGAATCCGCTGATTTCCCCTGCGGTCCTGGCTTATTATCTTCCACTCACCGAGCAGGCTTCCGAACTGGTTGCCAATGCCCGCGCCCAAGCGGATGCGATCTTGCGGGGCGAGGACGACCGTTTGCTGGCGATTGTAGGCCCTTGCTCGATCCATGATCCGGAAGCGGCGCTTGAATACGCAGCGAAGCTGAAGGAGGAGGCGAAACGGATCGAGAAGGACGTTTTCGTGATCATGCGGGTTTATTTTGAAAAACCGCGGACGACAGTCGGCTGGAAGGGCTTGATCAACGATCCGAATCTCGACGATTCATTCGATATCAACCACGGTCTGCGGATCGCGCGCGGACTTCTGCTGGATCTGGCCAACATGGGCGTGCCGGCCGGGACGGAATTCCTCGATACGATTTCGCCGCAATACATTGCGGATTTGATCGCTTGGGGCGCCATCGGAGCCCGGACCACGGAATCGCAGATCCACCGCGAACTCGCGTCGGGACTTTCGATGCCGGTGGGCTTCAAGAACGGCACCGGCGGCTCGATCCAGATCGCGCTCGACGCGATTCAGTCGGCCTCGCGGCCGCATCATTTTCTGTCGGTGACCAAGCAGGGAGTTTCCGCGATCGTATGCACGGCGGGCAATGAGTCGTGCCATTTGATCCTGCGCGGCGGGAAGTCCGGGCCGAATTACGAGAAGGCGGAGATCGATGCCGCAGCCAAGATGCTGGGTGAACAAAAGCTGGTGGAATCGGTGATGGTCGATTGCTCCCACGGCAATTCCATGAAGGACTATCGTAATCAGCCGATGGTTGCGCGAAACATCGCCAACCAGATCGCGGCGGGATCCAAGGTGATCACATCGGTGATGATCGAGTCCAACCTGCTCGAGGGAAATCAGAAGCTGGTCAAGGATTTGAGTGCTCTGACCCGCGGCCAATCCGTGACCGACGCCTGCATTGGCTGGGACGACACGGTCGAAACGCTGGCTTGCCTTGCCGAGGCGGTGAGCAAGCGGCGGGGTATCTGAAAGACGTTGGCATTTGAAGCGGCATTGCTTCGGTCGATCATTGCAGGGGTGGCTGGTTCAAATCGGCACTCTTGCAGCAGATATTCAACCGACCTGAAAAAATTTTTCTGGGTGCTTGCCGAACCGAAATCGAGCAGCCCATTCTCTGCCGTCGTCCACCATCGATAATGGATTTAACAAGCGAATCTTCCCAGAGCGTCATCACCTGCCGGAACAGCCAAGGCACGGAACTGACGGCAAACCTCCTCCGAATCAAGCGGTATTCCGTGGTGTTCGAGGTCTATAATCCCTACAGCATTCTGCAGCTATCCGAGGTCTTGTCGGATTTCCGGATCATGGCCTCCAGGCGGCTACTTTACCATGGAAAGGCGGTGGTCAGCAATTTGCTCAACACCGGCATCGTCCTGGTTTGCGAAGCGATGCTCGACGAAGGGTGGGTGGAGGTGGATTTCCTCTCCAGCGTCACCGGCAGTTCGACGCCCAGCGGCAGCAGTGACTTGTGCGGGCAGTTTGGAAATTTCATGGGGGAGTGGAAATCCGCCAACAAGGTGCAGGATCCGTTCAAGCTGGTGGTGGCGGATCTTTCCAGCATGCTTTCCGGGGTGCAACATTGGCTGACGGGGGTGGACGTCGGAATCCGGACCACAGTGACCCGGCGGCGGGATGATTTGGAGAAGGAGATTTTTTCGGGAATCGAGAACCGGGTGGTCGAGGAAGTATTGCCATCGATGGAACGCTTCGAGGAGGTTTCGCTGGAGGTCACCGAAGCGGAGGTGGCGGTTCATAAGGCCTATGTCCGCCGCGAGTTGCATCCAATTGTATTGTGCTCGCCTTTCCTTTACCGGACCTACACCAAGCCACTTGGTTATGCCGGAGACTATGAGATGGTGAACATGATGCTCCGGGATCCGTATGAGGGTTCCTCCGCGTTTGCCAAGTTGCTGAACTTCGCGCTGCTCAACACCGAACCCGTGGTGGCTCACCGCAACCGGATCGATTTCCTCATCGAAAAACTTCGTTCCGAGTGCGCCCGCCGTGTCACCCGGGGCAAGACCCGCGTGTTTAACCTGGCTTGCGGCCCGGCGATGGAGGTCCAGCGTTTCCTCCGCGAGTGTGAGGAGAGCGATCTCGCGGAGATCGACCTGCTGGATTTCAACCCGGAAACTTTGGAATACACCCGCGAGCGGATCCAGGAAGCCCGGATGAGCGGTGGTCGTGAAACCCAGGTCCGATATTTCCAACGCTCGGTGCACCAGCTTCTGCGGGCCGCCACTCAAGGCGGTGACGAGGAATTTTCCAACTACGACGTCGTCTATTGCGCGGGATTGTTCGATTATCTCTCGCAGCGGGTTTGCAAACGCCTCGTCGAGTTGTTCTGCACGATGATCCGGCCCGGTGGCATCGTCATCGTCACCAACGTCGCGGCCAGCAATCCCCGCAAGGCATGGATGGAATACGTGATGGAGTGGAACTTGATCTACCGTGACGAGGCGGAGATGGCTGAACTGGTTCCGGACGGCTTGAATCTGAAGGGTACATCGATCAAAGCGGATGCCACGGGCGTGAACCTGTTCCTTGAAATCGAACTCGCCAATGGCTGAAGCCAGCGTCAACCCGAAGGAGGCTGAGCAGGATCTCCGGAATTCGTTCCGTGAATATGAGAGCGGCATTGCCTTTGACAATGCCCGCCGTGCGGCGGTTTTTGCCGCGGTGTTCATGCTGGCCGCTTCGTCGCTGGATTGGGTGATCATTCGTGAGCATGCGCTCAACTTCCTGGTGATCCGGGCCACCTGCGCGATCCTGCTCGGCGGAATTTTTTTGTACTTGGGAAGGTCGCGCCATTCCCCCAGTTCGAAAATCGTGGCTCAAGGCATCGCCCTGCTGCCTTTGATTTCGATCTGTGTGATGATCGCTGTCACCGACGGCGGTAACTCGGTTTACTACGCTGGCTTGAATCTGGTTCTGGTAGGGCTATCCCTTCTCCTGAGGTGGACATTCTGGAACTCGCTCGGGATGATTCTGGCGACGTTCGTCTGCTACATCACCAGTGTCATGGTGTCCTCCACAACACCCCATTTCACCTATCTGTTCGGGAATCTCTTTTTCCTTTTTGTCACCTCCGTCTTTGTTCTCGCCGGAAGTTACTACTACGAAAAACTGCGCTTCAGCGAGTTTTGCCTGCGCATGGAAGTCGAGCGCTCTCGGACCATGCTGGAGTCCCAGAACCGCCAGCTCAGTGAACTCGACGAGGCGAAGACCCGCTTCTTCGCCAACATCAGCCACGAACTCCGCACCCCGCTCACCATCATGCTCGGCATCACCGAGCGCTTGAGAATGGTACTCGGCCGCCAGGCCACGGAGCCGATTGTTCAGGAAATGACCCTGATGCTCGAGCAGAACGGACTGCGTTTGCTCAAGCTCATCGACGACTTGCTGGATCTCGTCCGATTCGACACCGGGCACGCCGACGTTAATCGCCAGCCAACTCTGATAGAGGCTCACATCGAAGGGCTGCTCCGCTCGCTCCGCCATCTCGCCGAGCAGGATCGCGTGGCTCTGCTATGGGAATGCAACACCGATAGCGAGGCCATCCAGCTCGATCGTGACAAGTTCGATAAGATCCTGCTCAATCTCGTGATCAATGCGATCAAGTTCACCCCTTCAAGCGGCACCATTGAGGTCAAGGTGAAGGTCGTGGACAAACAGCTCCGGCTTACCGTCGAAGATACTGGAGTAGGGATCCCGCCCGAGGTTTTGCCGAGAATTTTCGAGCGGTTCTGGCAGGTCGACACATCGTCGACGCGGAAATTCCAAGGTGCGGGTATCGGCCTCGCCCTCGTCCGTAGTCTCACCGAAGCCATGGAGGGATCGGTTCAGGTGGACAGTCAGCTCGGCCACGGCACCACCTTCACCATCGAACTTCCCACCGAGGCCGCTGTCTTGGAAACTTCCGATTCCGACGAGGACGCCGACCCGTTGAAAGGTGGTGGCAACATCGCCGATCTCCATCGCCGTGCGGCCCTGTCCATCCCCGGTAAAATGGCTCCTCGCGCAGTTTCGCCGATCCAACCGCAGGGGCCAATTGCCTCGCCGATGATTGGTGCGCGTCCATCCGGGGCGAGGCCCCTCGTCTTGATCGCCGATGACGAGCCAGACATCCGCAGGTTCCTCAGGATGCAGCTTGAGGACGTCGACGTGATCGAAGCCTCCGACGGTGCCGAGGCACTTGAACTGGCACGCCTGCGCCGTCCACAATTGGCCCTCCTTGATCACATGATGCCCGAAATGGACGGCGTCGAGGTGTGCCGGAGAATTCGCGAGAACCACATCACCCGCGGCATCGCCGTGATTATCCTGACCGCCCGCGCCGACGAAGCCACCAAGTTGAGCGCGCTCCAGGCTGGTGCCAATGATTTCCTAACCAAACCGTTCTCCACCGCGGAACTCGCGCTGCGCTTGGAAAACCAGATCGCCATGGCCCGCGTCCGCCGCGAGATGGTCGATCTCAATACCGAACTCCAGCACGCTCTCGAGCAGATCAAGGAGAACGAAGTCATGATGGTCCGCAATGAGAAGTTGTCCGCGCTCGGCCGGATGAGCGCCGGCATCATCCATGAAATCAACAATCCGCTGAACTACGCCAGCGCCGGCCTTCACGCCTTGGAGACTTTCACCAAATCGATGCCGGACAAGGATCAACCGGACTATGTGGACATCCTCAAGGACATCCGCGAGGGCGTCGAGCGGGTTTCCCAAATCGTCATCGATCTCCGCAAATTCACCCGCGATGACAAGGCCACCTCCGGCGACGCCGATCTGGCGGAAATTGTCGGTCGCGCCCGGCGCATGGTCAGTCACCAGGTCGGCAAAGATATCGATTTCAACCTGACAGCTCCAGACCTCGCCCTCATCAGCGGCAATCCGAACCAACTCGTCCAGGTCTTCATCAATTTCTTCCAAAACAGCATCGACGCCATCCACATGCGGATCGCCGCCAACGGTGGGGACAAGGGCTGCATCGATGTCGCCATCGACTCCTCCGGCGATGGTTGGCAGGTGACCATCCGCGACAACGGGATCGGCATCCCGCCGGAGGACATCCAGAAGATTTTCGATCCGTTTTTCACCTCCAAAGACGTTGGCAAGGGAATGGGACTCGGACTATCGATCACCCACCAGATTCTCCAGGCCCACCGCGCGATTGTCGAGGTGGACAGCCGCCCGACCGAGTTCACCCGTTTCCGCATCGCGTTCCCGGCTCCGACCTTTGAATCGGACCCTGATTCAGTTCTCGACCAACCTGCCTGATTCTATCACTCTCCCGCTATTAGATTCGCCAACAAGCTATTTTCCATCGACCCACCATGAGCAACGATATCGACGCCTATGACTACCAACGCTACGCCATCCTGTTCGTGGATGACGAAGCGAACACCCGCAAATACTTCCGCCGCTTGTTCGGAGAAAAGTTCAGAATTCTCGAAGCCGAGGACGGAGTCGAGGCGCTGACCGTTTTCCGCCAGCACGCCAATGAGATCGGAATCATCGTGACCGACCAAAGGATGCCGAACGAAACCGGTGTCGGCTTCCTGTCCAAGATCGCCGACGACTACCCGGACATCATCAAGATCCTCTCTACCGCGTATTCCGACATCGACGCCGCCATCGGCTCGGTCAACCAGGGCGGGATTTTCCGCTACATGACCAAGCCATGGGACATCCCTCAACTCGAGGTGACGCTGCGCCGCGCCATGGAGTTCTTCACCGTCAAGCGCGAGCGCGATGCGTTGTTGGGCGCGAAAATGCAGGCCATGGGCAACGTGCTGCTTTCCAGCCGTTTGGCTGCGTTCGCGCTGGCTCCGGTCTGTGCCGGAATCTCCTGCAAACGCGCCGCCGAAGCGGTCGCCACGTTCGTACAAACCGGCGTTGCCGGCCGCCGCACAGGTGCCGATGGCGATTCCGATCTGCGTTCTCCGGACTGGGCGCGTCTGCATG
>JBGSOI010000050.1:0-60537 GCA_041739215.1 Akkermansiaceae bacterium | reverse complement strand
CGACGAACCCACCGGTGACCTCGACCGCAAGTCCGGCGACGAGATCCTCACCCTCCTCCAGACGCTCAACAAGGACCACGGCAAGACCGTCATCATGGTCACCCACGATCCCCACGCCTCCGCCCGCGCCAGCCGCACCGTCCATCTCGACAAGGGCCAACTCTCCACCGAAGCCGCGCCATGAAATTCCTGCCACTCGTCTGGGCCGGCCTGAAGCGCAAGAAATTGCGCACCGCGCTCACGTTTCTATCCATTTTCGTCGCCTTCATGCTCTTCGCCTTCCTCGGCGCGCTCAAGGAAGCGCTCGGCGGCGGCGTCAGCATGGCCGGCCAGGACCGGCTCATCACCCGCCACAAGGTTTCGCTCATCCAGACGCTGCCGGAAAGTTACAAGAACCGCATCATGTCTGTTAGCGGCGTCGGCGCGGTTTGCCACCAGACCTGGTTCGGCGGGATCTATCAGGAGCCGAAGAATTTCTTCGCCACCATGCCCGTCGAGCCCGAGGTGTTCCTCGACATGTTTCCGGAATACGTCCTCAAGGACACCGAGAAAAAGGCATGGCTCGCCACCCGCACCGGAGCCATCGTCGGCCGGATGACCGCCGAACGTTTCAAATGGAAGATCGGCGACCGGATCCCCATCACCTCGCCGATCTGGGGCCAGCCCGCCGGCATGGCACAGTGGGAGTTTGAAATCGTCGGCATCTACGACGGCTCGAAAAAAAGCGCCGACACCAGCAGCTTCTTCTTCCGCTACGACTACTTCGAGGAAGCCCGCCAGAAGACCAAAGGCCAGGTCGGCTGGTACACCGTCCGCATCGCCGATCCCGACCAAGCCGCCCAAATCGCCCTGAAGATCGACGAAAATTTCGCCAACTCTCCCTACGAAACCAAAACCGAGCCCGAAGGCGCGTTCGCCGCCGGCTTCGCCCAACAGATCGGCGACATCGCCTCCATCGTCATGGCCGTCGTCGGCGCGGTGTTCTTCACCATCCTGCTTGTCGCCGGCAACACCATGGCGCAGTCGGTGAGGGAGCGCACCGAAGAGCTCGGCGTGCTCAAGGCCATGGGCTTCACCAACACCCTCGTCCTCATCCTCGTCATGCTCGAATCCTGCGCCATCGCCATCCTCGGCGGATTCGCCGGTCTGGGAATCGCCTGGCTCTTCACCCTCGGCGGCAGCCCGGTGCCCAGCATGCTGCCCATCTTCTTCATCCCCACGAACAACCTCATCCTCGGCGCCCTGTTAGCCGTCGCGCTCGGCCTCGTCGCCGGTGCTATCCCCGCGTTCCAAGCGATGAACCTGAGAATCTCCGAAGCGCTGAGGCGCGGCGGCTGAACCCCGGGTCCGCAAAGCCGGAAGGCCTGTTGGAAACGACCCGCCCTAACTGAAAGGGCCTGTCTGCCGGACCGGTCCGCCGCAACGGGAGATCACTTGTCGTTGTCCGTGATCTTGATCGTGGATTTTTTGGTTCCTCCGAGCTTGTAATTGCTGCCCGCAAGAAGATTGATCACGATGTTCTCCGCGGGTTCCTTCTGTTTGTCGTCAAGCAGTTTGACGGTGACAAAACCACTTTTTTTGCCCGCTTTGATCTTCACGATCCCGTCGGTGCCGGAGACCTGATAATCGGAATTCTTCCTCGCAGATCCGGAGACCTTGTAGCGCACGGTGATATCGGACTTGGTCGCCTTGTTGAGTGTGACGGTGAGCTTCGAGGAGATCTTCGAGCCTTCATTGAGACTGGATTTGGAAACCGCCACGGAGGCGGACGGAGCCGAGGCGTCAGTTCCGGATGCGAAGCTGGCAATATAGGCGTCCCCGCCCACGACCGGATAGTAGGCCGTCGAGAAACTATAATTGTCCAGAAAACCGGGGATGGTCTGGTTGTAGGTGTCGATGGTCGCCTTGAAGGCCACAAACTTGCCGTTGATCGCGGTCAACGCCGAGGCGGGAATCCCGAGGGAGGACTCCGGATAGAGCGCCCCCCCGCTGGACTCGAATTTCTTGGTGGAAAAGGACAGGAATCCGGATTCCACCAGCACCTCCGCGCCTTGGCGGGTGTAGCGACCCACCTGGAGAACTTCAAGTTTGGTGGGTGCCGCATGGACCTGGGTGAGGGCGAGCAGTAAGGTGACGGTGAGGAGGAACGCGTGTTTCATGATAGAGCGGATGGCAATGGCCCGGACAGTGGAGTTCAGGTTCAGGATATTTTCAAATCAATAATGCTCCGGCATGGGCTGCGAAGCGAAACCGGACGGATTGAAAAATTAAATGGCCGGAAATAGACCCTGGTCATCTCCAAGCACGGTCTGCGGCGAGACGCCGCAGCCACTTTCCCGAATTCTTCGGCTTGCCATGGGCGCGTCGACTCGGAGATCGCCGTTCCTTGGTCTTGGGCGGTTGGAATCACTGCCGGGATTCCTCGGCTGTTTCAGGCTGATAGATTTCTCCAAGCCCGGAGTCATGCCATCGGTCGATCTCCGCGAGGGCGAGTTGTTGTCCGTTGCTGTCGGTGATTTGGAGGGCGCCCTCAAGCCGGGACTGGCGTTCCAGGTCGAGGCGCAGGAGGGCGATGCGGCCCTGATGGTCGGTGTTGGATTCGGCATACTGGATCTCCGCGGAGACGGCTTCCATGGCGCGGGCGAGCAGGGTGGCGTGGCGGCTGCCGTCGATGCCTGCCAGTTCGAGGATGGCGGCGGCTCCTTCGGCGAGTTCTCCTTCGATTTCCGCGAGGCGGTCGTAGCGGTCGGCGGGCGGGAGTTTGCTGAGGGTGGCGATTTCACCGGCGACCCATTGGTGGTAGATGGAGTCCATCTCGGCCTTGAGTAGCTCGATCGCGGCATTGCGGGAGCCCGTTTCTTCAGCGAGCGCGGCGAAGCGGTTGGTCCAGGCGGCTAGATTCACGCTGTCATCGGTTTCCTCGCTCGGTGTCTCGGTGATTTCCGGATTCTCGGTTGAAGTTGTCGGGGTAGCCGCGCTCGGGGCTTCGCGGAGTTTTTTGGCAGGCAGGAAGGTCTCGGGATTACCAGCGGGCTGGACATTGTTAGAAGTGAGGATGATGCTTGCGGCGAGGAGGAATGCGGCGGCGGTGAGGGTGATGGCGGTGGTGGTTTTCATGGCGGGAAAGATGGATTGGATTTGGAAAAAAGGGCTCCCCCGGTGTGGGGGAGCGCCTTTGGTTAGGGGTTGCGGAGGGGAAATCAGCGGGTGCGGGTGATGGTGACGGTGACCTGGCCGGAGTTGTCGCCGTAGCCGAGCAGGCCGTCGTTGGCGAAGAGGTTGAGGAAGCCGTTGCCGCTGGCGGTGATGGTGCGGTTCGCACCGATGCGGAAGGCGCTGCCGCCGATGAAGCTGAAGCGGTCGTTGTTGCGGACGAAGCGTTCGCCGATGAGTTCCATCATGTTGGCGGGCATGTGGCGGCGGCCGCCGTCGAAGGCGCCGGGGGCGTGGCCGTTGGCACTCACCGCCGGAGCGAAGGTCGTGCTCTTCCAAGTGCCGGTGGAGCGGTAGCTGTATTGCTGGCCGGAGACGAGGAAGAGACCGGGGAAGTTGTGGGTGCTGTTGCCTCGGACGGTAAAGACACGGTTCTGATTGAGGTTGAGCTGAAATTCGTCGCGGAAGATAAGGTCGCGGTTTCCGCTAACGGATTGCTGGGTTTCCTGCAGTTTGCTCAGGTTGATGGCGGGATCGACGATGTCATAGCCGGGGACGAATCTCCACAGGTTGCGAGCATCTGCGAGGGCGAGTGACGATGCTTCGGAGACGGTCTTGCCATCCTTGACGAAGCTGCTCCAGAACTTGTGGTTCAGCGGCTCGGGCGTCCAGTTGCGGCGGGGCAGGCCGACGGTCGCCTTGGCGCCGATCGCGGTCCAGTCATCGCTCAGAGTGGCGGAGAAATCGCTGCTCATGTGGACGAGGCGGATTTTAAACTGGAAGTTCGGGTTTCTCTCGCTCGTCCGGGCCTGGCTGAGCAGCGCGCGGATGTGGTCGGTGCGGGTGATGGGAAACGACGGGGAGCCGGTGAGGAAGCTGTTCTTGAGGTTGAGCTGGTCGCGGGCACCGGGAGTGAGGAAGGCGATGTCGCTGACGAAGCCGTCCTTGGATTGTTTGATGAGCTCGCTAAGCAGGCGGCTGCGGGTGGCGTTGTTGTCGGACAGGTTGACGAAGCGCTGATAGCTGCCGTTGGCGACGCCCTGGAACTTGGCGGTCTGGCTGGTGGAAACGACGCCGTTGACGATGGCGTCCACGATGCTTCTGACTGCACCGCCCAAGGTCCCATCGAGCTGGGTTTTCTTGCTGCTGTTCTCTTGAAGGAGAATCAGGGTGCGGTTGGCGGCTTGGACGGAGGTGCTGGCGGCAAGCGCGATGGCTGCGGCTGCGGTGGCGATGATGTTGCGATTGGTTTTCATGGTCGTGTTTTCTGTTGGTTGGTTTGGTTAGGAGTGGTGCCTGCCGTGATGTTGGGCAGTGACATCCCTTTCTTGGCCCTTTGGGAGGCGGAGGTAACACGACCGCTGAAATTTTTTGCGGGAGGATTCCAAATCCTTGCGAAACAACGGCATTCCCCCTCCGAATTTCTTGGTTGCGGCAGGGCCGATCCGCTTCAAAATGCGGCATGATTGAAAGCACCCCCGCCCTGTCCCGTGAGGAAGCACTCTATGCCGTTTGTCTGCTCGCCGCCTTTGCCGATGGCGCTGCCTCGGATGAGGAGCGCAAGGAGCTGAAGCGCATTGGCGAAAGCATCCTGCCGCCGGAAATGCATCCGGCCTCTCTCTATCAGCAGGTCATTCTCCGCCAGATCGACACGCGCAGGGCCGCACAGGGGCTCGATTCTTCCGAGTGGCGGCAGCTCGCCTACGAGATGGCCATCTGCGTTTGCGAAGCGGACGGCGTGACCGGCCCTGCCGAGAAATCCTTCCTGCGAAATCTCGCGGCGGATCTCGGCTTGAGCGCCCCGCAGGCCGAGGCCGCGGTTGCTGTAGCGGACTCAGTTGCCTCGGCCCCGGTCGAGGCCATCGACTCCAGGTTCCTCCCTGTTCTAACGACACCCGCGCCGTCCGGTCCGCCGGCCCTTCCCACCACGGCGGCAGGCGGTCCCGCTCAATCGGAAGTGGACCCGCTGGTGCTGCGCTTCGCCATTCTCAACGGCGCGCTGGAACTGCTGCCGGAAACCCTCTCGACCATGGCCATCGTCCCGTTGCAGATGAAGCTCGTGCACTCGGTCGGCAAGCTTCACGGTGTCGATCTGGACCGCAGGCATCTGGGCGAGTTTCTGGCAGCCGCCGGCATCGGCGCCACTTCGCAGATCGTGGAAGGATTCGCGCGCAAACTCATCGGTGGCCTCGCCGGAAAACTGGGCAAGCAGGTCCTCGGGAAAACCGCGGGATCCCTCGGCAAGACCGCGGTGAACCAGGCGACGAGTTCGGCCTTTTCCTTTGCCAGCACCTACGCCATCGGGCACCTCGCGCACCGTTATTACTCGAACGGGCGCTCCTGGACCGGGTTGGATTCCAAGGGAATGTTGGAGAGCCTGAAAAACGAGGCCCAGGAGCTGCACTCCCGCTACCTCCCACAAATCCGGGAAGAAGCGGGCAAGCTGAACGTGGAGAATGTGATGGCGATGGTCCGGGGGAAATGAGTGCGAAGGCCGCTTGGTCCCAACTCTTCTGACCCCGCCCAACCCCGCGGAAAAACTGAAGGCCTATCCCAAAGCAAAGACGATGGATGAATGAAAGCCCGGATAGATCCAGTGGCCTGTTCGGATTGCGACTCAGCGTAGGCCGACGGGTGGATCAAGGATCTCGCGCATGACGAAGGCTTGGCGGACTTCAGCTGGGTCGCGGAGGCGGCGACGAATGGTGAGGGGAGTTTGTTTCAATGCCTTCGCGGTGCCTTTGGAAGCGATGCGGGCGCGGGTGGCCGAGGCTCCGCCGGTGGTGGTGGCTTTGGTTTCGCGGATTTGGCGGAGTCGCGCCGCGAGGTCATTCTGATGTTTGAGGGCTTTGGCCACTTCGTTGGCCACCTCGGCATCATAACCCTCCATTTGCAACGGCGGTGGCGTGACGTGACGAGAGAGAGGCGGGGGAACCACAGGCTGGGTTTTCCGGTAGCTGGTGTCGTCGTCGAGCGGAATTTCTGACGGCGGCTGCCACTCGGCTTCCCGCTCGGCGGCCTGCTTTGCCTTCGCATCGAAGATGGATTTCACCATCGACCCGATGCCTAACAAAACGAGGACCGCAATTTGCAGGTTGTCGAAAATCCAATCCATGAGTTTGATTTAGTTGGTGAGGTTAGGCATGTGGGGAAGCCTCCTGCGGCAGTCTGGAGCGGGACGCTCCAGACCAATCTATCAGGTGCCTTCAGGTTTGGAGATGCTGGAGCGCATCTGGGTGTCTGCCTTGACGTTTTCCATCTTGTAGTAATCCATCACCCCGAGGCGGCCGTTGCGGAAGGCTTCGGCAAGGGCGAGCGGCACCTGTGCCTCGGCTTCGACAACCTTGGCTTTCATCTCCGCGACGCGGGCGACCATTTCCTGTTCGAGGGCGACGGCGGCAGCGCGGCGGATTTCGGCCTGGGCCTGGGCCATGTTTTTGTTCGCCTCGGCTTGGGCTTCCTGAAGCTGGGCTCCGACGTTTTCGCCGACATCGACGTCAGCGATGTCGATGGAAAGGATTTCGAAAGCGGTGCCGACGTCGAGGCCGCGGTGAAGGACGACTTTGGAAATCGAATCCGGGGACTCCAGCACCGTCTTGTAACTTTCCGCCGAGCCGATGGTGGTGACGATGCCTTCACCGACACGGGCGATGATCGTCTCTTCCTTCGCGCCACCGACGAAGCGGTCCAGGTTCGTGCGGACGGTGACGCGGGCGCGCACTTTCACCTGAATGCCGTCCTTGGCGACGCCGTCGATGGTGGTGCGGCCGGTTGCGGGATTCGGGCAATCGATGACCTTGGGATCCACCGAGGTGCGCACCGCTTCGCCGACGCTTTTTCCGGAACCCTTGGTCGCGAGATCGATCGCACAGGTGCGGTTCCAATCGAGCGTGATCCCGGCCTTGTGGGCGGCGATGAGCGCCTGGATGGACGGGATGACATTTCCGCCGGCGAGGAAGTGGGCTTCAATGTCGTTGATGGGGATATCGAGGCCGGCTTTTTTCGCGGTGATCCGCGCATCAACGACCATGCCGTAGGGCACTTGGCGGAGACGCATGGCGACGAGTTCGGTGAAGCCCACGTAGGCACCCGCGAGCCACGCCCGAAGCCAGACACTGAAAAATGAAAGCACGATGCCGAACAACAGCAGACCGAGAATGGCAACGACGACGAGGATGATGGTGGAGATGGTGATGGGCATGGCGGTGGTGGTTCAGGTGGTTTTGCGAAGTGAGACGATGAGACGGAAATTGTCCGCGCCGACGATGTCGAGCATGGCTCCGGCGGGGACCTGGCCGGATTGGGAAAAAGCTTCGTAGCGCTCGCCGTTCACCCGGACATAGCCGCTTGGCGACAACATGGTGAGCGCTTCGGCGGGATGGCCGACAAGGTCCAGCGCTTCCTTCCCCAACGCGGCGCTCACTCCGGTGACTTCCGTGGTGAGAAACGCGCGTCTGCCAATGGCGGTCTTCGGCAGGATCCGGAACTCGAAAAACAGCGCGAGCCCACCTAACAAAAGCGCTGCGGTCAGCGCGATCAGGCCTCCCGCGGTGCCAAACGTCGAGAACGCCACGGCACAACCCGCGAACATCAAGAGCCCGCCGATCGCACCGAGAATCCCGCCGGGGATGATCACTTCCACAGCGATGAAAATCACGCCTATCAGGAACAAAAGCACGACCAGCGTCATGACACCACCTCCACCGTTAGACCGAACTCCGCGAGCCCGGTGACCTTGACCGTGGTTCCCGCATCCGCGAAGCCCATTTCGAGCTTTGCCTCGTAACGCTTGCCGCCGATGTCCACCTGGCCGCTTGGAAACAGCGCGGTGGCCGCGATGCCGGTCTCGCCGATGATCGATCCGCCGCCAGCGGTTGCCCCGATCACGGCGGGTTCGCCACCGACCGCTGCGTTCAGGACCATTCCACTCCATGGTCCGCCGCCGGGCAGGAACCTGAGAAGCGCGAAGAAAAACACCACCGCCAGAACAACACCGACCAGCACGTTGACGAGCGGTTTTACGAAGACATCGCCGGAAATCAGAATCGGTTCGCTCGGCCAGAGATCGGTCATCGACCAAACCAACGCTCCTAACATAAGCGAGATTCCGGCAAGGCCGATGATGAAGGATCCGGGGAAAAACAACAATTCCACCGCAAGCAGCACCACGCCTAGCAGGAAAAACAGAATCGGTTCGTGACCGGACAAACCCGCCGCGAACTGGCCGAAGAAAACCATGCTCAGGATCACCAGTCCGGAGATGCCGAAGATGCCGAATCCGGGTGTCTTGAACTCGATGAACATCAGCAGCAGGCCGAGGCCTAACAATACGGGTGTCACCGCCGTCAGGTATTGCGCGAGTTTCTCGGACCAGGTGATTTCGAGGCGTTCAACCGAGTAGTTTCCGGGACCATGGATGCGCTCCAGCAGACCGTCCAGATTCTCCGCGATGCCGGCACCCAGAAGCGGCATCGGCGGATCACCATAGGTTTTGACGGCCTCCTGTGCGGTGAGTGAAAGCAATTCGCCCTTCTCCTTGATGACCTGCTCACCGATTTTGAACTCGGAATCCAGATCGATCATCGCCGAAACCATCTCGCCCCGGTAACCCTTGCCTTCGGAAATCGAGCGGACCCTGGCCTTGAGGTAGCTGACAAGTTTTTCCCGCATGACCGGGTCGATCGCCTCTCCTGTTGCATTCACGGGGGCCGCCGCTCCGATTACGGAGCCGGGTGCGAAGTATATTTCGTCGGTGCCAGCGGAGATCAGCGCGCCTGCGGACATCGCCTCGCGGTTGACGTAGGTGATCGTTTTTCCGGGGAATTTTTCCAGCGCCTTGAGGATTTCGAAGGTGATGCCCAGCGATCCGCCCGGGGTCTCCATGTCGAGCACGATGGTGTCGACGTTGTTCTCGATGGCTTCCTTAAGACCACGACGCAGGATGTAAAGTTCCGGTTTTGCGATTTGCTCGCGGACCGGAATTACGACCACCTTCGCCGGGGGGGTTGTCAATGCCGCATCATCCGCAAACACAGCCCCTCCGGACAGAAGTCCGAAGACGACCGCGAACAGGCTGATTAAACATCGCATCACGCCAACAACATGGCGGGGAGCCTGCCTCGACGCAAGCTCCCCGTTGTTGGAAGAATCGATAGTGATTCCAATCAGGCAGGCTTGTTTGCGCCGGAGTTGCGGATTTGTTCGAAAGTGCCCTCGATGAGCTGTTTCCCCTGTTCACCGATGTTGTGATAGATGGTGGTCATCGTCTGGATGGTGCTGGCAGCAGGGCCGGCGAAGGTGAATTCGCAACTGATCACTTCACATTGGTTCAGCGCGAACGGGCCATAGCCGAGGACCACGAAGCGGCAGTTGGTGAACTGGCAGGCTTCGTATTCGTGGAAATCGAGGATGACTTCCTCGTTCGCGAAATTGTTTTTGGAGATCTTCATCTGAGGTTTTGGTAGGTGGTTTTTGGTTCGTGCGAGCGCGCAGTTAAGGCACTCCACCGACACAGTGCAACACCCATCCCGTTACGAAATCCGGCTGTCCAACTGAAACACCTGACCGGAAGTGTGGGGAAGATTCTCGTGAAGATGGCGGATGAATTTCGCGACGGTGTCCGGCGTGTTGAAACGCCTGAGCACGTGCTCGCTCATGATTTCCGATTTGCGATTTGCTGAAATGGAATCGGTCATGCGGGTTTCCAGGAAACCTGGCAGAATGGCATTGACCCGGATGCCATGGCCGCCGTTTGTCCGGGCCAGGGATGCAGTGAGTCCCAGCAAAGCGGCCTTGGCCGTGGCATAGGCAATTTGACCCGCCGGGGGATGCAGTGCGGATCGACTCGAGATGAGAACGATGTGGCCATGACCCTGCTCGATCATCGCTGGCAGGACAGCCGCCGCACACGTGGCGGCCGCCTGATAATTCACAGCGAGAACGCCGTCCCATGCGCTTTCATCCAAGCGGGCGAGTGGAGCATCGCGGATGACCCCGGCTGAGCAAACCAGCAGATCCACCGGGCGCGACTTGAAATAGTTCCGGACCGCCACCGGATCCGTCACGTCCAGCTCAGCACGAGCGGGTGCGGCAATTTCCCACGAAGGCGCAGCAAACACATTGATGACGGCCTTGCCCACCCCTCCGCTGCCTCCTGTGATGACCAGATGATTCACGGCTGGCATCGTGTGCTGATCTGCCCGAGCCCCGCAAGTGCGGCCATTTTCAAGAACTCGGGAAGAGGCTGGGAATAACCTCGGAACGGTTGGGTGGAATGATCTTCGAGCGATGAAAAGTGGGATTCATTCAGACATCATGCAGCGTGTTGCCCAACTTGTTATTGCCGTGGAACCTGCTTCGTGAAGCTGGGGAACAGACCTTTCAGCGGGTTACTCACACTATGAAGAAGAAGATCTTATAGGTTCAAAAAGGAAGAAATAATCATCATAGTGAAGCGATGCGTTGCCTGGGTCTTCAAAGAAATAGGTCCTATAAGTCACATGAGACTATAGGACCTATCGAAAAGACGTTTGGCTGGAGCCTCAGAGAAGCATCAGGGCGGGTTGCTCGATGAGCTTCTTGATTTCCGCAAGGAACTGCGCGGCTACCGCCCCATCGACGACGCGGTGGTCGCAGGAGACGCCAAGGTTCATCCGCAGGCCGGGGACGATCTGGCCGTTCTTGACGACCGGCTTTTCGATGGCGGCACCGACCGAGAGAATGACAGCTTGCGGTGGATTGACGATTGCATCGAACGATTCGATTCCCCAGGCACCAAGGTTGGAGACGGTGATCGTGCCGCCGTCGAATTCATCGGGCTTGAGCTTCTTGTCCTTGGCGCGGACGGCGAAGTCTTTGACGGCCTGGGAAATGGCGAGGAGTGACTTGGTTTCAGCTTGTTTGATGACCGGGGTGACCAGGCCGTCTTCAACCGCGATGGCGACCGAGAGGCCGACGTTCTTGAACTTGACGATGTGGTCACCGCCGAACGAGGCGTTCACCGCGGGAACGGCCTGGCTGGCGTTGATGACGGCCTTGAGGATGAAGTCGTTGACGGAGTATTTGTTGCCGTGGGTTTTCTCGGCTTGAGCGTTGACCTGTTGGCGGAGGTCCATGAGAGGTGCGGCGTCCACTTCCAGGTGAAGGTAGAAGTGGGGGATGGTGGTCTTCGACGTGAGCAGGCGTGATGCGATGATTTTGCGCATCGAGCTGAGTTCGATTCGTTCATCGCCCTCTTTGGCCACCGGCACGATGGCCTGAGCAGCGGGGGCTGCTGCCGGAGTGACAGCCTTGGATTTAACAGCAGCAGCGAGACCAGCGGCTGCGGAGGCTTCGGAAGAGGGTGCGGGGGTTGCCTTAGCCGCAGCAGTTGTGGATGCGGCTTCGACGTCGCTCTTGACGATGCGGCCGGCGGGGCCGGAACCCGTGACTCCGGATAGATTGACGCCGAGGTCGGCAGCGACCTTGCGGGCAAGTGGGGACGCCTTGAGGCGGTCGCCAGTGGCAGGTGCGGCATCTGGCGGGGATGTGGGGGCGGAGGTGGTCTGTGTTGGCGCTGGAGCTGCTGCGGCCGGGGCAACTTGAGCTGCTGCTTGTGCAGGTGCAGGTGCTGCGGCAGAGTCTCCGTCCAGAACGGCGAGAATTCCACCGATGGGTGCCTTGTCCCCTTCCTTGATCAAAATCTCGGTGATGGTTCCATCATCGAAGGCTTCCATTTCCATGGTCGCCTTGTCGGTTTCGATTTCAGCGAGAATGTCACCGATCTCGACGGCGTCGCCGACTTGTTTGTGCCATTTGATGAGGGTGCCCTCGGTCATGGTATCCGAGAGTTTAGGCATTTCGATGTTCACAGACATGATTTTGATAGGGATGTGGAGTCAGGGGGAGAATGGGAAAAGGTAAGCATTTTTCCAGCCTTTTTACCGGAAGAGTTGGAAACAAAAAAGCGCGGGGAGCTCAAGTCTCCGCCGCGCTTTTGAAGATGATGGGAAATCAGCTCAGGGAGCGGTCACGCTTGCGGTGAGAGGAAGCACGCGCATGGTGGGAATCAGGCCCAGGTTAGGGCTGCCGCTGCCGCCTTGCATGGTTGCCATCCGCATGGTGGATTCCGAAGTGGAGCCGCAGCAATCCTTCTTCGGGCAATAAATGCGGGTGCAGCGACCGCAAGGGATCCGGACCTTTTTGGTGACGGTCTTGTAGCGTGGAACTCTTTCTTCGACAGTTTGGACCATGCCTCCTTTGCCGCTCTTCGAATCACCGGGGACCATGACTTCCTTGGTGACGATGTCATAGTGGCAGGTTTTCACCTGACGGGTCTCGGTCCGGTGACCGGCACCTCCGGCGGGAAGGCCGAACATCGAGCAGCACGAGGAAAAGCCGAGGGAAACGGCAATGAGAGAGGCGAGAAGAACTAGGTTTTTCATGGTGGATTGTTGGTTGGGAAAGAGAGCGGAAAGTGGTTTTTACAGGCAGCAGCAGGATGACAGACAGAGAGCCACGGCAGAGGCGGCAACGATGGTGGTTAGACGTAGGAACATGTTGTAGATGCTAGAAACGACAGTGGGCTTGGCAATAAAAAAGACGCCGGGGTTTTGATCGCTTTGATGGCTTCTCAGGCAATCGTTAGAACCTTTTCCACAATCCGGCGTGGATTCGGAAGTTGTTCATGCTCAATGTGTGACGAATAGATTGCCGGTGCATCGATGGAGCAGACACGCTTGATCGGGGCATCGAGGTGGTCGAACGCGTGATCCTGGATCAGCATGGCCACCATTGCGGACACCCCGCCGAAGGGCTTGGATTCATCAACAAGCACGACGCGGTTGGTTTTCATCACCGACTTGAGGATCGCATCCTGGTCGAGCGGTCGGATCGAACGAAGGTCGAGGACATCGCAACTGATGCCGTGCTCACTCTGGAGAATTTCCGCTGCGGCAAGGGCGTGGATTACAGAACGGCCATGCGCGATGAGCGAGACGTCCGAGCCCTCGCGTTTGAGGTCAGCAACCCCGAGCGGGACGATGTGATCGCCATCCGCTGGATCCGGGACTTCGCCGGTGTTGCCGTAGAGCAAGGTGTTTTCCATGACATAGACCGGGTCATTGTCGCGGATGGCGGCTTTGATCAAGCCCTTGGCATCGGCAGGAGTTGCCGGCGCACAAACTTTGAGTCCGGGAAAGGCGGCGAACAATCCTTCCGGGATGTGCGAGTGGGTCGCACCGACCCCGGTGCCGCCGTTGGCCGGACCGCGGACGACGATCGGGCAATGGCAAAGTCCACCCGACATGTAGCGGACGCAGGCGGCGTTGCTGACGAGTTGGTCGAAAGCCACGGAATGGAAGGACCAGAACATCAGTTCCATCACCGGACGCACGCCGAGCATCGAAGCACCGATGCCCATGCCGATGAATCCCGCTTCGGAAATCGGGGTATCGACGACCCGCTTGTCCCCCCATTTTTTCCACAGGCCTTCGGTGACTTTGTAGGCACCGTTGTATTGGGCGACCTCTTCGCCCATCAGGACGACGTTCGGGTCGCGGGCGAGTTCTTCATCGAGGCCTTCACGGAGGGCTTCACGGTAAGTGAGAATGCGGGACATGGAGAGATTCTGAGTGGGATGAAGGAGTGAGGGGATTCTTCAGTCGTTGAAGAAATGGCGACCAATCTTGGAAGCCGGGGTGTTATTGTCGGATTCCCAATAAACATCGGTGCTGATGTCAGCGATGGTCGGGGCTGGGGATTCGTCGGCAAATTTAGCCGAAGCGGCGGCTTCGGTTTTTGCGAGATCGTTGATCTTTTTGGCAAGCTCGTCGGTCAAAATCCCTTCGGCAATGAGCTTACTCTCAAAGACCATGATGGGATCGTGGTTGGTCTTGTAGTCTTCAATTTCTTCCGGCGTGCGGTATTTTTTATGGTTAGCATCGGCGACGCTGTGGCCATAGTAGCGATAGGTGTCAATTTCGAGAACGGTTGGCTTGTGTTCCTTGCGAGCCCGTTCCATGGCAATATGAGCCTTTGCCCTGACTTCGTATAGATCCGAGCCGTCAACAACGTCCCATTCTATGGCATAGGCTTCGGCCCGCTGGGCAAGGCAGCCGTTGTAGGCAGACGAGCGCTCTTGGGACGTTCCCATGGAATAGCCGTTGTTTTCGATGACATAGACAACCGGAATTCCAAAAAGGGATGCAATATTGAGTGACTCGTGGAAAGCGCCTTGGTTGACCGCTCCGTCGCCGAGGTAGCAGAGGCAGCAACCTTCCCGGCCGAGGTATTTGAGTCCGTAGGCGAGTCCGAGTCCGAGGGGTGTTTGGCCGGCAACAATCCCGTGACCGCCCCAGAAATTTTTATCGGGAGCGAAAAAATGCATCGACCCTCCCTTGCCCTTTGAGCAACCGGTTTGTTTGCCGAACATTTCCGCCATGCATTCGTTCATGCCCATGCCGACTGCCAGCGCATGGCCGTGGTCACGATAGGCCGTGATAAAATGATCATCCGCGCCACCCAGTGAAATGGTCCCAACAGCGACGGACTCCTGGCCAATATACAGGTGCAAGAAGCCTGACATTTTGCCAGCAGAGTAGTATTTGGCCGCAGCACTTTCAAAGCGGCGGATCCGAACCATTTGGGTGTATAGCTCGATTTTCCGTTCAGGCGTGAGTGACTGATTGATGGGCGAGCTTGCGAAATCGAGTTTGGTGGGGCTGGCGCTGATCATGATGGGCGTGGAGAAAGAAGGGGATTACTTGGCAAGCAGCGGGTCGGATGCCGGGACGGTCGGTCTCGGGAGCCGGAGCTGGGCACCGACGAATATTGCGGTGAACAGCACGTTGGCGGCAGACATGTTCCGGAGGAAGACCCAGGAAGGAATCTTACTTCCGACGGGTCCGGTCCAGACGGATTGGAACAGGCCTTCGAGGTTCTTCGCGTAAAGCGGATCAGTGATCCAGGCACCGCCGCAGGTGATAAGATGGAACAGGACGGCGGAAACCGCCGAGCCGAGCAGCAACGTAACGAGGCCGCGTTGTGCGAGTGACTTGCCAAGGAAGAAGGTGACCACAAAAGCCACGAGCGTGGTCGCAAAATCCACCGGGCTTCCAGCATGGCCAAAGCCCAGCGGGAAGGTTACCGCCCAGATCCCGAAAGGAATCGCAAAACCACGCCAGCCCGGTACGAGCAGGGCACCGCAGAAGAACAGCGCTGCCAACGGTTGAAAATTCGGCTGGGATTCCGGCAAGGTGCTTCCCAGAATGCGGAAAGCGATGAGGAGTCCGACAATGAGACCGAGCGGCAGGAGGCGGTGCATGACGCGAGAGAATTGTGGATTTTCGGATGCGCGGCTAGACCAAAATTCTGCTTTGGATCAGGTTTTTTCATTCCTAAGGGGCGGGGTTGCCCGCTAGTTTCCGTGGATGGACTGGGATCGATTGGTGGAGGCGGCATGGCAAGCGCGGGAGGCGGCATACGCCCCGTATTCGAATTTCACCGTCGGCGCGGCCCTACTTGCCGCAGACGGCCGGATCTTTCCCGGCTGCAATGTGGAAAATATCTCATACGGTCTGACCAATTGTGCGGAACGTGTGGCCATCGGGGCCGCGGTGGCTGCTGGCGTGCGCGAGTTCCTGGCCGTAGCGGTAGTGGCGGATACCGGTGTCCCCATTTCGCCATGCGGGGCCTGCCGCCAGGTACTGGCGGAATTCGGGGTGCCGCGCGTCATGTTGGCGAACCGGAGCGAGCGACTGGAGTTCGGCTTGGAAGAGCTGTTGCCCCGCGCTTCGTCCGGGATTCTGGACCGACCGGAATGAAATTGTTCCACGTGGAACATGTTTGTTTCCGAGCTTGAGCGTGGGTGGGCAGGCGGTATGTTCCGCGTCCCGAGATGTTTCGATACCCCAAGCTCTACGATGTGATTGTGATTGGCGCCGGTCATGCCGGCGTCGAAGCCGCCATGGCGGCGGCCCGGCTGGGTGCCCAGGTGGCCGTGCTCACCCAGAATCTCGACACCATCGGCCAGATGTCGTGCAACCCCGCCATCGGCGGCCTCGCCAAAGGCCACATGGTCCGGGAAATCGATGCCCTCGGTGGAGCCATGGGACTCAACACCGACGCCACCGGAATCCAATGGCGGATGCTCAACGCCTCGAAAGGCCCCTCGGTCCGTGCTCCCCGCGCCCAGTGCGACAAGAAGGCTTACCAGTTCCGCATGAAGCGGGAACTCGAAGCCATGCCGGGCGTGGAAATCCATCAGGGAAACGTTGCCGAACTCCTTGTCGAGAACGACCACATCATTGGTATCGCCACCTCGCTTGGCATGGAAATCGCCGGGAAGTCCGTCATCCTCAGCGCCGGCACGTTCATGGGTGGCCTGATGCATGTCGGCCTCCGCAATGAAAAGGGTGGTCGAATGGGCGATGCCACGTCCCATGTTTCGGAATCGCTGAAACGCCTCGGCTTCGAGGTAGAACGCTTCAAGACCGGCACGCCTTGCCGTCTCAACGCCCGTTCCATCGATTTCTCGAAATGTGAGCGTCAAGATGGTGACACGCCCGTCCCCAAGTTCAGTTTTATGGCCAAGACCCTCCAAAAGGGCGATAATGACCTCTTCACCCTCAATCCGTGGGGCGACCCGATGTTCCACGTGGAACAAATGCCCTGCTGGATTACCTACACGAATCCCACCACTCACGCGATTATCGCCGCAAACCTCCACCAATCGCCGATGTATTGCGGGGTGATCGAAGGCGTCGGCCCGCGTTATTGCCCGTCCATCGAGGACAAGGTCGTCCGCTTCGCCGAAAAGGAGCGGCATCAGGTGTTCTTGGAACCTGAAGGTCGGCACACCTTGGAATATTACGTGAACGGCGTTTCCACCTCGCTGCCCTACGAGGTGCAACTGGAGTTCCTCCGGTCCATCGTGGGCTTGGAAAAGTGCGAAATTCTGCGTCCCGGCTATGCGGTGGAGTATGACTACTGCCCGCCGACCCAACTCCGGTCCACTTTGGAAACCAAGCGCGTCGAAGGACTCTATTTCGCCGGCCAGATCAACGGCACCTCCGGCTACGAGGAAGCGGCAGGGCAGGGGCTCATCGCGGGGACCAACGCCGCGCTCAAGGCATTGGGCAAACCCGAATTCATCCTCGGTCGCGACGAAGCCTACCTCGGCGTCATGATCGACGACCTCGTCACCCGCGGTTGCACCGAGCCCTACCGGATGTTCACCAGTCGCGCAGAGTATCGCCTGCTGCTGCGCCAAGACAATGCGGACATCCGGCTCACCCCGAAAGCCGCCGAGATCGGGCTTGCCAGCGGTGAACGTGTCCGGCGAGTCCGTGAAAAGCTCGTCGGGCTTGAGAAAGCGGAGTCTTTCGTGCGCCAGACCGCCCACGAAGGCGTGAAGCTCGACCATTGGTTTCGCCGCAACGAAACCTCGTGGGAAAATCTGCCTGAATCGCTGCTCCAGGAGTTTCACAGGGACCTCTGGCCGTTGATCGAGACAAACTTCAGGTATGAGGGCCACTTGGGTCGACAACAGACCCAGATCGACCGCATGTCCCGCAACGAAGGCAAACGCATCCCGGCGGATCTCGATTACTCCTTGATCCGGGGCCTCAAAAAGGAAGCGCAGGTCCGTTTCTCCGAGATCCGCCCCTCCACCCTCGGCCAAGCCGGACGGATTCCCGGAATCACCCCGGCCGACCTTGCGATGCTGGTCATCTGGATGGAGAAACTCGAGCGTGAGGCACCGGTGAATATTGATAGACGGCCCATTCCTGCTAGTGTTTCATCACGCTCACCACGTGCTGACGAGTGACCAGATAACGGCAATTGCACCCGACGCCCCGTCGCTCAAGGCTGGGCGAGATCTCGCCACCCCCCGGAAGTGGCAAAGCATCGGCGGCGATGTCGAGGTCCTGTGGGGACTCGCCATGGGTTCCGGCAAGGATCCCTATCAGACCCGGGTCTCGCTAACCGACCTGGCCAGCAAGTGCTCCTGCCCCAGCCGCAAATTCCCCTGCAAGCACGCCCTCGGCCTGATGTTCATGGCCGCCGCCTCGCCCGCCGCCGCTTCTGATAGTGAGCGGCCGCCATGGGTTACCGAGTGGCTCGAAAGCCGGGCCGCCCGCGAACAAAAGGCGGTGGCTCGTTCCGAGGAAAAAGCAACCCGTCCGGTGGATGAAAAAGCCGCCGATAAGCGCCGCGCCCAGCGTGAGGGCCGGTTGAATGAAGGCGTGGCCCTGCTCCAACAAACCCTCCTCGACCTGACCCGCGAGGGGCTTGCCTCCAGCGGCGCTCGCGATGCCGGTGCGTGGGAAAATCTCGCCAAGCGGATGGTCGATGCGCAGGCACCCGGCCTCGCCGGGAATTTGCGCTACATCGCCGATACCGTCCTGCGCGACCCCGAGGTGGACGTGCAACTTCCATTCGAACTCGGTCGTCTCCATCTCCTGCTTCACATTGCCACCGCGGATCAACACGACGAACCCACTCGCGCGGAACTCGTCACCCAGCTCGGTGGCCGGCTTTCCCCGGATGCGACGGAAATCGGCGAAATCATTGATGACGAATGGTTTGTGGCCGGACGCAAAGTGGAAGAACGCGACCGGCTCATCACCAGCTCCACCTGGATGCTCGGCAAAAAATCCCAACGGTGGGCCCGCATCCTGCGCTTCGCTCCTGTCCCGCAGACCATCGCCGAGCCGTGGCCGCTCGGCTCCACTGTCCGGGCCGCGCTCAAATTCCAAGCGGGTCTCTATCCGTTCCGTGCCGCGGGTGAAGGCCCGTCCGAATGGTTGCTAGTTCCCGCACCCCGCGAGAACGCCCTCGAAAAACTGTTGGAACGTTTCGCGTCCGCCCTCACGGCGAATCCCTTTCTCCGCATCCTGCCATTCTTCATCCCGCTGCGTCCCGGCGATGGTTCGAAATCACTGGTCGATGCCACCGGCGCTGCCTTGCCTTGGCGAGCGACCGACGACCTCGCGCTGCGTGTCGAATGCATCTGCGGCGGAGCGGTCACTCCCATGTGCGGCGAATGGGATGGCCGCCATTTGCGCTTGCTCGCCATCCTCGACGGCGAGGCTTGGATCCCCCTAACATCCCAACAGCCATGACGACCGATCCGCTCATCGCCACCGCGCTGTTAGGCACCGCCCGCATGACGGTTCTTCCGCCGCCGCCGGATCCGGCGCTGGAGGAGATCTGGCAAACCATCTCCACGGACAATCCGGCCGCCGCCGTTCTTGAAGCCCTCGCGCTCACCTGTGCCCTGCACCGCGCCGGGACGAAAGCGGGAACCACCACGGATTCCGTCACACCCTGCCCGCCCGAACGGCGCGAGCCCTTGCCAACAGCAGCAGTCGACGCGCTCATGCGCTTGTTGAAAGGGGAATTTCCCGAAGTTCTTCCCGAAGCCTTGCGCCTCGCCCTCGGTTCCGACCGCGTCGTGCCTGCCAGGGTTCTTCCCGAGCTGCTTGATACCGCCACCCGAAATCATCACCTGCGCGCTGTCGTCCCCGCACTCGCCGGAGAAAGGGGAATTTGGATCGCGCACCGCCATCGGAAATATTCCTGGCTGCTGGAAGGCTCGGCGGTGGGCGACGATGCCTGGGACAGTGGCTCTCCAGCCCTCCGAATCGCCTGGCTCCGCCAAACGCGATCCACCGATCCAGCCCGCGCCGCTGCGGCGATCAGCACCCAATGGTCCGGCGAAGACGCCTCCATGCGCGAGTCCATCGTCCGCGCCGTTGCGGAAAGCCCGCAACCGTGTGATGAAGTTTGGTTGGAAACCCTCGCATTGAAAGACCGCCGTCAGGACACCCGCGAACTCGCCGCCGCCGCTCTATCCAGCTTGCAGGACTCCGGCTTTCGGCACCGGGCCATCGCCAGAGTCCGCGAGCGGGTGAAAATCGAGCGACGCCTCCTCAAACGCGTCATTACCCTGATTCCGCCGGACGCGTTCGATCCCGCATGGGAGGCGGACGGCATCAAGGAAAAGCCGCCGCAAGGCACCGGCGAAAAAGCCTGGTGGCTGCGGCAGATCATTTCCCTCACTCCGCTCTCGGATTGGCCTGAAATTCTTGGCGTTGGGGAAAACGACTTTTTCTCTATCACCCGCGATCCGGACTGGCAGGAGCCGCTGCTGTTGGGCTGGATCGATTCCGCCCGCCGCATCCCCGGTCTGGCAATGGCTCCCCGATTTCTAACGTTCATTACCAAGCTCGATCCGTGGCCGCCGTCCGCTGCCGCGAAATCCATCGTGATGATGGCTTTGCTGGAATCGCTCCCCGCCGCAGACCGCTTCGACGTGCTTGATGGCATCGCTCGCGACCTGCCACCGCACCTTGCGCTCGATCTGCTCGCCCGCTGTGGCGAAGCGCCGCCGGCGGGGAAGGGGAAAACGACTCTCGCCGTGCTCGATGCGACATTGCTCGCCACTCCCACCGGTTTCAGCCGCCAGCAAGCCCGGGCCCTGGCCGTGTGCGTCCCCGACCACGAAATCCAGCGCCACCTCGAAGCACTCGCAAAGCTCCCCGAACTCTCCTCCGCCGCCGAGGAATTCGCCACCACCCACGAATTCCGTCGTTCCCTGATCTCCCATTTCAAACTCCCATGAACCCGACAGTCCTCCGCCAACACGCCGAAGCCGCCCATGCCGCGGAACTCACGGCCCTCGCCGCCCATGATGACCGCCCGCGCCCGCCGCGCTGGAAACTCTCGCCCTGGGCGGTGACCGACTATCTGCTAGGCACCACCCTGCCGGACGGCACGGTCATTTCGCCCAAGTACGTCGGAGATCGTAGAATCATTGAAATCTCCGTCGCCACGCTCGCGACCGAACGCGCGCTGCTTCTGCTAGGCGTGCCCGGCACCGCCAAGAGCTGGGTCTCCGAGCACCTCGCCGCCGCCATTTCCGGCGACTCCACGCTGCTCATCCAGGGCACCGCCGGCACCAGCGAGGAATCCCTGCGCGTCAACTGGAACTACGCGCTCCTGCTCGCCCAAGGCCCGAGCGAAGCCGCGCTCGTTCCCGGCCCGATGTTCCGCGCGATGAAGGAAGGCATGCTCTGCCGCGTCGAGGAACTCACCCGCATCCCGTCCGACGTGCAGGACACGCTCATCACGATGCTCTCGGAAAAGGTCCTGCCCATTCCTGAACTCACCACCGAGATCCAGGCGACCGAAGGCTTCAACGTCATCGCCACCGCCAACAGCCGCGACCGCGGTGTGAACGAACTCTCAAGCGCCCTCCAGCGCCGCTTCAACACCGTCGTCCTGCCGCTGCCATCCTCGTTAGATGATGAAGTGGAAATCGTTCGCTCGCGCGTTTCCTCCATGTCCAAGGCCCTCGCCCTGCCCGCCGAGCCTCCGGCGTTAGAGGAAATCCGCCGCGTCGTCACCATCTTCCGCGAACTCCGCTCCGGGGCCACCGAGGACGGCAAGGCCAAAGTCAAATCCCCGTCCGGCACTCTATCAACCGCCGAGGCCATCTCCGTCATGACCAACGGCCTCTCCCTGGCCGGCCACTTCGGCAACGGCAAACTCACCGCCCACGACCTCGCCTCCGGCATGGTCGGTGCCATCGTCAAAGACCCTTCGCAGGATCCCGTCGTCTTCAAGGAATACCTCGAAACCGTCGTCAAGGAACGCGAGGGATGGAAGGACCTCTATCGGGCGTGCCGGGATCAGATTTGATGGAATTCACTCCAAACCACCCACCGCGATGATTCCAGAAATAGAAACGCTCAGAGCAAAGCAACTGCCGGATGCCCTCGCCGACGCCGCGCTCAAGTTCATCGAAACCGGAGATCCGTCAGTCCCTCGAAGCTTTGGTGCAATCCAGTATTCCTGGGAGGCTAATTCCATCGGAGCATCTCTCATTCAGGATCTTCCATGGAATGAGAACACCCGTCAGTTGTTGAAGTTCTTCATTTATCTATCCGATGGAACTCCACAGGCCGGTGGAACCCAGCATGAGTATCTCGAGGGCGTTATCAGGCAGCTTCTGGATGCGGAAACCACCGTTGATTCGTTCATTTCGGATGACATCCTGAGCGAGGTCGAGTCTTTGCACGGCTCCCTGGTTTTATTTGTCGAACATTTCCTGAGCAGTCATACGGGGGACGAAGACTGGCGGCTTGCGGAAGCAATGGATTCCAAAAGCCCATTCATCCGGCCGGTTGCCAACCTGCTGTTCAGATCGATCACACCCGCCCACGCCAAGCATCCAGAGCTATTTACGAATCACCCCGGGCTTCTCTCAGCACTGGCAATCCACTTACCCGAAGTGGCTCGGGCCTGGTGTATCAAATCGTCAACCTTCGAATCCTGGGAGCGCCGGGAGGGATGGCCCGCGATCCTGGATGCCACCAACCAATTTGATCCCCTCTGCCTGTCATTCGCTGAAGCCGTGGCCGCGACGGATGCCGATGATGCGTTTGCGGTGGTCAAACACCTCAATGAGGTTAGAAACGGCGTTCACCTGGAACATTTGGTGCGATATGCCGGGATGCCAAAGGCCGCAATCGGTCACGACGGATTCGGAGTCCTGATGGAGCATCGAGAGCCCGAAATCGTCGGAATATTGACCCGGGCATTTGCAATCGAAAATGCCGGCCACCATGATTCCAAACTTGATGGCCCGGACTACCAGAGACTCTTCCTATTGATTACCTCACGCTGGGAGCAGGGGGGAGAAGGGCTTCTCCTGAATCTTCTTTCGAACTTCCATCCGTGGACGTTCCCGGAGTTTCTATCAACCTATCTTCCGCCGCTAGAGCCCAAATATCAGCCAACCTTGCGCAGCGGAATCCATCATTTCCTGAATCGCCAGTCTTCAGCGGATAAGGTCACGACCTGGAAACTGGTGGCTGCTGCACATCCGGAACCCTTTGTGGCTGACTTCGAGGAAATGTTGGTCGGCAAATCCAAGCGATTGCGCGAGATCGCCGCGGCCGCCCTGGCCAAGTCAAAAGGCGAGTCCGCGCGGGAGGAGGCCTATCAGTTGCTTTCCTCAAAGCGACCCGACGCACGATCGGGTGCGGTGGCCTTGATTGAAAGTATCGGCGATCCTGCATCGGTCAACCGCCTGCGGGCGGCGCTTGACGTAGAGGAATCGGAGGCTGTCAGGGCCGCGCTTCATCATGCTTTGAAAGCACTCGGAAGTGGGGAGGAATCCATAAAATCGTCCAGCGATGATTCCACTTTTGATCTGGATGCCTATGTCGCCAAACAAGCCAAGGGTCTCAAACTTCCTGCGAGCGCCTGGTTGGATCTTTCGAAACTTCCCCCAATGACCACCGATTCGGGGCGGATCATGACGGACACTGCCGTCGCGCTTCTCATCGCAAAACAATCCAAGCAAAAGGCGATCGAAGTTTCTCCGGATCTCGTTCCGTTGCTTCAGCGGATTGATCGATCCCAAAGCGCTCCATTCGCCAGCGCGTTGGTGGAGGGCTTCCTGAACTCCGAGCAAGCGGCGTCCGACCGGTGGGCGCTCACCCTTGCTGGATTGTTAGGCGACAACCGCGTCATCACGTTGCTGTTGCCGCGCATCAACGACTGGTGCGAGAACTCGCGTCACAAACTCGCGGAGTATGCCGCGCAGGCGATTTCGCTTCTGCCCGGCAATGAACCGCTGATGGTGCTCGACACCCTGTCCAACCGTTACCGGATCAAGTTCAAGAATATCGGGAAGGCATGTGCCGAAGCCTTCAACGCGGCTGCGGCCGCACGCGGGATCACGACCGATGAACTCGGCGATCTGGTCGTGCCGGACTTCGGTTTCGATTCGGAGGGCCTCCGACGTTTTGAGTGGAATGGCGGCGGTGCGAGTGCGGAATTGGGAGCGGATTTCAAACTCACCTGGTTTGATCCGGAAACTGACAAGGCGTGGAAAGCACTGCCCGCCAGCGCACCTGAAGAGATCAAAACAGAGGTAAAAACGTTAACCAAACTTCTGCGTGAGGCTGTCAAAGGCCAGACCTCGCGCTTGGAGATGACTCTCGTCCGCCAACGCCGCTGGCCGGTCGCGCGCTGGCGTGAACTGTTTGAAAACCATCCGTTGCTGCGTTCCTTCGCGAGCAACCTGGTGTGGGGCGTTTATGACGGCTCCCCCAAACTCCTCCGCACTTTCCGCCGCTACCCGAACGGCCTGCTGGCCGATGCCGCCGGCGCATTGGAAGAGCTCCCGGAACCCGACACCATGGTTGGCATGGTGCATCCGCTGGAGTTGGACGGTGCCGAGATCGATGCATGGCGCGCGCATCTATCACGCTTCAAGGTAAAAGCACCGTTCCCGCAGATTGACCGGCCGGTGGAGGTGTTGGATCCGCTGCATGGCAACCGCCGCTCGATCACGCTGACGGAGAAGAAGTCAGTCAGCGCCGGAACCTTCCGCTCCCGCGCTGAAAAGCGGGGCTGGAACCGTGGCTCCGTCGTCGATGCGGGCGGAATTTCCAGTTATTACAAACTCTATCCGGGCGCAGGAGTGGAGGTGATCCTGCCGACCGATAATTTCTGGGTTGCCTGTGACCCGATGGAAACCGTCGAACTCGGTGCAGCCTATTTCGTGAAAGCCGAATCGGTCGAGCGTGGCAGTTATGTTTACAACGAACCGGGACCCGACGATCCAAGGGTGATGCGTTTCGACGCGGTGCCGGCGGTGGTTTGGTCGGAAACGATCTCTGACCTTAAGGCGATCCTGGGAGAAGGCAAATCCGAATGATCCATCCATTTCCATGAGACTAACAAATCCCTACCAGATCAAGTGGTCACAGGCGGATCACCCCACCTCGGACGCACCGTTCGATTCCGCGGAAGCGAACGAGCTGTGGAAACGGGCCGATGTCCGGAATCCGGCCGAAATCGTGGTGGTGGAAGCGTTCCTAACCGCGTGTGCGAAATGGAGACCTGATGATCTTGAAGCCGCACTCACCGACTTTCGATCTGCCACATTTCTGCACGATCTGCCGAAGGTGTGGTTGAAGGTGAGGGAGGAGACCCGGCGATTCGACGACCTGCTGTTAGCGCCGCTGGAGTCATCCATCCGCACTGGAGTCGATTCTCCCCCTCATCGGGAGGAGTCCAACCGGGCGGTGAGCGCCTTCCGCTTTCTCTGTGCCGCTGACAAGCTGCGCGATGGAAAATATGGGAAACACATTCTGGCTTGGGCGGGAAAACCCCTGCTCTTGAGCCAAACATCGGAAGCGGTGGAAGTGATTGCCCGCCATTGTCCGGCGGATGCATGCCGCTTCGTGGTGGAGGCCTCGGAGCATGCCGACGGGCAAGGCAGCGAAGCGCTTTACAGGCTGGCGGTGCGGGATCTGGCCGGATTCGGCGGCGAAGTGATGCGGAGGGTTTTGTCTGCGGGATACATGTGGCGACCTCATTTCGCGGCGATCGAAATTCTACTGAATGAGTCGCCACTTGAGACGGCAGAAATCGTGAAGCGGATGGTGGTGGAGGGTGCGAAAGGCCGGGCTCAGACGGCATCGGAGCATTCGTTCACCGCACCCGCCTATTGGAAGGAAATCATCCGTCATTCCGCGCCGGTGCTCGGCCAGCTGATGCGCGAACTGATCTGCGGCAAGGTTGCCGCTGCCCGATCCGCGGCGGCGGAGTGGCTGGCCCGGGAAGACAAGGAGGCGCGGGCATTCGCCGAGACACTTCTAACATCCATCAACATTGACGACAGGATCGGTGGAGCGGTGTTGTGGAACGCGCTGCCGGATGTGGATTCAACCGGACGCCTGCGCACGTTTCACACGGCCGAACCGAGCAAGCAGGTGCGGGAAGCGGTGGCCAAGCTGTTAGCCACGCGCGGAGAATCGATGGAAGTGGAACCGAAGAAAGCAGTGGTTGAAATCAAGGCGATCGCCGAGTTCGAGACAATGCTCGCCGCCAAGCCGAAATCGATCAAACCTCCCACCGCACGGTGGTTGGACGCGTCGGTGCTGCCCCCGCTCCGGTCCATCGACGGACAGCTGCTCAGCGAGCTCGCCCGTACCTGGATTTTCCAACGTCAGGCGCGCGAAGGAGGAAAGCTCCACGAGGAAGTGGAGCCGCTGTTGCCGTTCCTGGATCGTGCGGGAAACGCCGCATTCGCTCACGCGCTGCTGGACCAGTGGTTTCAATCCGACATGAAATCCGGGGACCGCTGGGCACTCGATGTCGCGGGCATCTTGGGGGACGACTCCATCATCGCCCGCCTGACGGAGCCCATCGAGCACTGGTGCCAACTGAACCGCGGCAGCCGTGCCGAATGGGCGGTTCACGCCATTTCGATGTTAGGAACACCCGCGGCGCTCGCGACGCTGGATGGGTTGATCCACCGCTATCGCGCCAAGCGCAAATACGTCAGCGAAGCCGCTTCCAGCGCCATTCAAAATACCGCGGATCTCCTCGGCATCAGCCAGGACGAGCTTGCGGAGCGGATGATCCCGGACTTCGGATTTGCCGGTGACGGGGTGAGGATTTTCGAAACGCCGGGCGGCAGGATCCGCGGGGAGCTCCAACCGGATTTCAAGGTCATCTGGTCGCTGCCGGAAGATGAGGAGGACGGAACGCTCGAAGGCCGGACTCTAACCACTGATCAGGAGGACGAGCTGAAGGATATGCGGAAGACGCTGAAGGCCGCGGCAACGAGACAAGCGCTGCGTCTGGAAGATGCCATGATCGGCGGCCGCCGCTGGCCCGCCGATGCCTGGCGGCAACGTTTCGAGAACCATCCGCTGTTCCGCAGCCTCGCGGAGCGTTTGATCTGGGGGACGTATGACGAATCGGGAAATCTGCTGCGCACGTTCCGGCGCTATCCGAACGGACTGATGGCCGATCACGACGGGCAGTTGGAGGAATTCTCAGAGCCCGCCGCGTCAGTCGGACTCGTCCACCGCCTGGACCTTGGCGAGAAGTCCGCTGCCGCGTGGGCTGCCCACCTGAGACGCTTTAAGGTCAAGCCACTCTTCAAACAAGCGGACCGCCCGGTGCACCGGCTCGATCCGCTGCATGGCAACCGAACCGAACTCCGCCTGACCGACGGGGTGAAGGTCACCGCGGGAAAACTTCGGGCGGAGCTGATGGGTCGCGGGTGGTCGCTGGGGAAGACCGGCGACGGCGGCTGGATCCACTGCCTGTTCCGGAAATTCCACGCCCGCGGAATTGAGGTGTATCTGCGCGCCACGGATTTCCATGCGGCGAGTTTGAAAGACGACGAAGTGGAGTTGGAGAGCGCGTTCTTCGCCCGGAGCGCGGTTGGGAAAAGAGCATATCGCGATCATATGGATGAAGCCGGAGCGCTCAATTTCAGCGAGGTGCCGGCGGCGGTGTATTCAGAGACAGTTGGAGATCTCCAATCGCTGATAGATAATTAAATGACAACGATCTTCGGCATCCGTCATCATGGCCCGGGCTGCGCGCGCAGCTTGCTGGGGGCGCTGGACGCGCTTGCGCCGAACGTGCTTTTGATCGAGATGCCGCAGGAGGCGGAGGCGTTGTTAGCCCATGCGGCGCACGAGGCGATGAAGCCGCCGGTGGCGCTGCTGATCCATCGCATGGACTCGCCGGAGATGGCTTCGTTCTATCCGTTCGCCGAGTATTCGCCGGAATGGCAGGCGATCCGTTGGGCGCTGGCGCATCAGGTGCCGATCCGCTGTTTCGATTTGCCGTCAGCGCACATGTTCGCGTTGCGGGACGAGGAGGACGAAGGGCTGCCATCGCAGCCGGATCCGTTCGAGTGGTTCGCGAAGGCGGACGGCTACAGCGATGGCGAGCGGTGGTGGAATGACCGGGTGGAAGAGCGCCGGGAGCAGGGAGATTTCTTCGAAGCGATCGGGGAGGCGGTGACAACTTTGCGCGGAGAACTCGGGCTAACGGAGTCGCGGGAGACGCTGCTGCGCGAGGCATGGATGCGGAAGTGCCTGCGGTCGGCGGAGAAAGAGGGATTTGCAAAGGTCGCCGTGGTTTGCGGGGCGTGGCATGTGCCGGCGTTGAAGCTGCCGGCGAAGGTGGGTGACGACAACGCGTTGTTGAAAAATTTGGCGAAACACAAGGTCGCCGCGACTTGGATTCCGTGGACTGACGAGCGTTTGACTGTCGCCAGTGGCTACGGCGCGGGAATTCGTTCTCCGGGTTGGTATGGGCATCTGTGGCGGAATGAGGAAGATCCCGTTTCCACCTGGCTGACGCGGGCGGCGCGGGTGTTGCGCAAGGAAGGGCAGGAGGCTTCGCCGGCATCGGTGATCGAGGCGGTGCGTCTATCAAACTCGCTCGCCGGGATGCGCGGCAGGCCATCTCCGGGGCTGGATGAAACGCTGGAAGCGATGCAGGCGGTGTTCTGCCAGGGCGATGTACTGCCGCTGGATTTCCTCCGCCACAAACTGCTCATCGGCGACCGGCTTGGCGAGTTGCCCGAGGGGTTGCCGACGCTGCCCTTGCAGCAGGACATCGATGCCACGCAGCGCCGGTTGCGACTGAAGCCGGCGGCGTCGGTCGCGCCGTTGGAACTGGATTTGCGCGAGGAGGGCGGCCGGGTGCGCAGCATTTTCCTGCACCGCTTGTTGGCTTTGGAAATTCCTTGGGGGAAAAAAGAAACCGCCCGCGGCAAGGGGACTTTCAAGGAACGCTGGTGCCTTCAGTGGAAGCCGGAGTTGGCCGTGTCCATCATCGATGCATCCGCGTTCGGCAACACGGTCGAGAGTGCGGCGGCCCGCAAATTGGTTAGGGCGAAGCCCGACGATATCGGACTCGCACCGATCACCGCACGGCTGGATCTCGCGCTGTTAGCGGTGCTGCCCGAGGCGGTCGAGGTCCTGTTGCAACGGCTCGATGCTGCGGCGGCCACGTCCCACGATATTTCCGAGCTGTTGGATGCGGTGCCGTCGCTGGCGAAGATTTCCCGTTACGGCGATGTCCGCGCGACCGACGCGGCGGCGGTCGGGCATTTGTTAGCTGGATTCGTGTCGCGCATCCACGCGGGGCTCGCGGCTGCGGCGAGCGGAATTGATATCGATGCTGCGAATCACTTGTCGGCGAAAGTTCGCGAGTATGCTGCCGCGCTGGCGATGCTGGAGGATGCACCCCTCAGGGATGATTTACACGCGACGCTTGGCCGGATGGCGGAGTTGGAAAGCGTCCACCCGAAATTGCGCGGCCACGCCGTCCGGTTGCTGCGCGACGCGGCGCATCTCGATGACGACACGGTGGCGCGGCATCTTGGATTCGCACTTTCGCCCGGCATGCCGGCGATTTCGGCGGCGGCCTGGTTGGAAGGATTCCTGCAAGGCGGCGGCAGCTTGCTGGTCCATGACCGGGCGTTGTTAGGTCTGGTGGATGCGTGGCTCGCGTCGCTCGGGCCGGAAGTCTTTCAAGCGACCCTGCCGCTGTTGCGCCGGACGTTCGGGACCTTTTCCCTGCCGGAACGGACCCGCATCGCGGCCTCGGTGGCGCACGGGACCGATCGCGCGCCGGTTGCCGCTGCCCCGCTCGATCTCGATGTCACCCGCGCCCTGCCCGCTGTCGCGGCGGTGGCGAAACTGCTAGGACTGCACCGACCCTCATGAACGATTCCGAACGCCTCCGCCGCTGGAGACTGGTGCTGGGTTCCGGGCCTGCCGCCGGTCTCGAGGTTTCCCTTTCCGCCGAAGACGCCCGCATGGATGAAACGCTGGAAGCTCTCTACGACGCGGCTCAACAGCGCGGCGGGCTCGGCGGATCGAATCCCAAAGTCGCGCGCTGGCTGGGCGACATCCGCCGTTATTTCCCGACGGAGGTCATCCAGGTGATGCAGAAGGACGCCATCGAACGGCTCGATCTGAAACAGCTCCTGCTGGAACCGGAAACCCTCCAACAGGCGGAACCGGACATCCATTTGGTCAGCACCCTGATTTCGCTGAACCGCATCATCCCGGAAAAAACCCGCGAAACTGCGCGGATGGTGGTGCGGAAACTGGTGGACCAGCTGATGCGCAAGCTCGAACAACCGACCCGCCAGGCAGTGCAGGGCGCGCTTTCCCGCAGCACGCGGAACCGACGGCCGCGACTAACCGAGATTGACTGGCACCGGACGATCCGGGCGAACCTAAGGAACTATCTGCCGGAGTTCAAAACGATCGTGCCGGAAACGCTGATCGGCTACGGCAGGCGTCGTAGTTCGCTGCGGGATGTGATCCTGTGTATCGACCAAAGCGGATCGATGGCACCGTCGGTCGTGTATTCCTCGATTTTCGGAGCAGTGCTTGCGTCGATGCCGGCGCTGACGACGCGGTTCGTGTTGTTCGACACGGCGGTTGTCGATCTCACGGACCTGTTGGACGACCCGGTGGATTTGCTGTTTGGCAGCCAGCTCGGCGGCGGCACGGACATCCACAAGGCGCTCTGCTACTGCGAAAGCCGGGTGACCCGGCCGACCGACACCGTGATGGTGCTGGTGTCCGATCTCTGCGAAGGCGGCAGTGTGGCGGGCATGTTGAAAACCGCGGCGCGCTTGAAGGAAAGCGGCGTGCATCTCATCTGCCTGCTAGCCCTGAGTGACGAGGGCAAGCCGTGGTATGACACAAACAACGCCGCGCATTTCGCGGCGTTGGACATCCCTGTATTCGCCTGCACGCCGGCTCGATTCCCGGAACTGATGGCGGCGGTGCTGGCGAAGAAGGATCTGAAGCTGTGGACCTGAGAGGCTGTCTGAAAAATGCGCGAGGGCAGGGAGCGCCCTCCGGGCGGTCCGCGAGAATGGGAGGCGAATGTCCGGCCATGGATGGATTCCCGAGCGTTTCATGAGCAGATTCATTCTCCATCCATTCGCCTGACCGTTGCGGAGAACGGTTCCTGCCATCATTAAGAAGATGCGCCTCACCAGCCGAACTTCGGAATCTCGCGGGTTTTGTAGAGATGCTCGTTGTTGACCTGGAAGGAATAGCAGGCAGAGGTCCTGTTAGGAACGGTGAGCAGGATCGGCTGGGCCGCGGAAACCTGTGCTTGGCGCGAGTGGGGGCATGATGGAAAACGGGCGCGTCATGAGCCGAGCCGACCACCTGCCACCCGCGTTCCACTACCGCCGCATCGTCGCTTGCTGCCAGTTGGGGATGTTCATCCAGGCGATGGTGATCAATCTAACACCGCTACTGTTCATTCCGCTGCGGGAGGAGTTCGGGCTGTCATTCGAGCAGATCGGCAGGCTGGTGTTGATCAATTTCGTCACGCAGATGATCGTCGATCTGACGTGTGTGGTCTTCAGCGGACGGTTGCCGGTGAAGGGGCTGGTGGTGGGCGCGAACCTGTTAGCTGCTTCGGGGCTGGTGCTGTTCGCAATCATTCCATTCCAGATGGAGAACCCCTATGCCGGACTGGTGGTGGGGACGGTCCTTTTTTCAACCGGTTGTGGATTGCTAGAAGTGCTGCTCAGTCCGCTGATTCACGCGGTGCCGTCTGAGCGCAAGAGCGCGGACATGGCGCTCTTGCACGCGTTCTATCCGATAGGAAAGGTGGTTGTGATTCTTGTCTCGGGGATTGCGCTCTGGGCGGGTGGCTCGGCCTGGTGGCCATGGATCACGGTTCTCTGGGCGTTGGTCCCGCTGGCTAACACATTCGCGTTCGCGTTTCTGCGGCTGCCTCCGCTCGGAGCCGGAGATCAGAGCCATTCGCTGCGCAGGCTGGCGGGTGGGCGGACACTCTATCTCCTGCTCGCCGCGATGATGCTGGCGGGCGCGGTGGAGTTGACGCTGGCGCAATGGGCCTCGGCCTATGTGCAGACGGGGCTGGGTTATTCGAAACTGGTGGCGGACCTCGTGGGCTTCGGGCTTTTCGGAGTGGGGATGATCGTGGGGCGGCTGTGGTTCGGGTTGCGCGAAGGCCACATCGATCTGCCTCGGCTGCTTGCAGTTAGTTGCTGGTGCTCGATCGCCGTTTGCGGCGTGCTGGCTCTGAGTCCGTGGCCGTGGGTGGCCTTGATCGCCTGCGTCCTGGCGGGTGGCGCGGTGAGCATGCTGTGGCCAGGGGTGCTTTCGATGTCCGCGGCGCGTTTTCCACTGGCCGGTGCCGGACTTTTCGCGCTGCTCGCTGCCGCAGGAGACGGTGGGGCCGGGCTGATGCCATGGCTGGCGGGAATGGTCGCGGATGCGGCACAAGGGGGTCTTCGCACGGCGTTTCTTGTGCTCGCGCTGTGCCCGGCGGCGTTTCTCGTCGTGTTGCGGGCGCTGCGGCGTGATGTGCAGGGCACCCATCGGTAAGGCTGTGGGTGAAACGCCGCGGAGTATTCTTTTTCAACGCTGGACTCCGCCGTCTGTTAGTCAGCCGCATCTCCGTTCTCCCGAACATCTGCTAGAACGCTGATTATCCGAAAACCGGCAGGGGTCGGAGGTTGTGGTTGGGAAACACCTTGGCGAGATCCGTGCCGGCCGATTGGCGGGAAAGGATGGGAGCGAGAATGTCGCGGTAGTTGTTGAGGACGGGCAAATCGCCGGGGCCGGCGAGTTGGGTCGCGAGATCCGGCCAGTCGACGTGAATGGTGCCGCCTCTGACACCACCACCTAACAGGAACATCACGCCGCCGCGGCCGTGATCGGTGCCGGCGGCGCTGTTCTCCGCGACGCGGCGGCCGAACTCGGTCATGACGACGATTTGGGTGCGCGCGAGTTCGGCCGAGCCGAGGTCGGTGGCGAAGGCATGCAAGCCTTGAGCGAGTCGCTGCATCGGCGGGTCCATGATGACCGACTGGGTGATGTGGGAATCCCAACCACCGAGGTCAAGCGTGGCGGCTTGCAGACCCACGCGACCTTTGATCAACCGGGCGACCTGGCTGAGTCCGGATGCGAACGAATCGGCGGCGTAGCGGGCACCGCCGGACGGGGTGTATGGAGTGCCGGTTAGGGATTGGATGCGTTCGAGGGCGGCGAGGGCATTGCGACCTGCGGGTCCGAGTTCGCGCGGGGCGGCCTGATAGAGCCGGGCCAGGCTTTCGAGGAATCCGGGTGGCACGCCGGGGCCGAGGCCGAAATCGTCGAGCGACTGGATGGCGGCACAGGAAGGCGCGCCGCGCAGGCATTCGGGAAGCGTCGCACCTATCGCGACGGCGGTGAGCGGTGATTGGCCTGCGTCGGGACGGATGCGGAGGAAGCGACCGAGCCAGCCGCCCGCTGCGAGGCCGCCGTGTTCCATGTAGTCCTGGGCCTCGAAATGGGAACGGGATTCGTCTTCAGAACCGGAACAGTGGACGAGCGAAAGTTGACCGGACCTCCACCAGGGGTGCAAGGGTTTGAGATGGGAATTCAGGCCGAAAAATCCATCGAGATCAACGAGCTCCGGGCGGCGGATGCCGATGCCGGGACGGGCGGCGTAGTAGCGGTCGTCGCCGTGGGGAACGACCATGTTGAGGCCGTCGGCCCCGCCGCGGAGGAAGATGACGACGAGGGTGCCGGTGGGATCACGTTGCTCGCTGACGAAGGTGGTGAGCTGGGATTTCACGGCGTTAGAAAGTTTGGAACGCCGGGCTGGCTAACAACAGGGCGAGTGGCGCGCCGGAGGATGCAGCGGCGGATTGTTCCAAGTCGGTGGCTGCGCGGCCTAGCAGATGGGCGGTAAGCCCGGGTTCACCGCCGGCGGAGCGGACGAGTTTTTCGGCGGAAAAGGAGGTTCCTTCGATGGCACGATTGGCGAAATCGAGCGCGAACTTCCACCGCCAGAGCAAGGTGGCCATCCAAGGCTGGGCCTCCTCGGGGTAGCCGTCCGGCGTGGGGAATTGGAACGGCGCGTGACCAAGTCGCAGGAGGTGGTTTTGGAGGGCGGGGCCTCCGTTGGTGCGGGCGGAGGTGGCGCGCAGGGTCGAGACGACGAAGTGAAATGGCCGCTTGATCTTACCTCCGCGGGAGGCCCAGAACTCGGGAGTCTCGAAGAGCACGGCGAGGGTGGGGCGAAGTTCGCCGCGGGAATGCAGGAAGGTTTCTGCGACGGCACTAACGGCTGTGGCAGGTGGGTCATCCGCGATGAAACGGCGGCAGAGTTTCTCCGCCAGATAGCGGGCTGTGGACGGGTGGCGGGCGACGATGTCGATCACCCGGTCGAGGTCGGCGGCACCAAGTCCGGCGGGGATGGCGGTTCCTAGCAGAACCTTGGGTCCGTCGTCATGGAGGTCCGGACGGAACTCGACCTTGCCGACGGCGAATCCGGATTTCGCGCGTTCGCGGACGGTCCAGCCGGTCAGACAACGCGCGATTTCCATCACGTCCTGCTGCGTGTAGCCACCGTGCACACCCATCGCGTGGAGCTCTAGCAGTTCGCGGCCGTAGTTTTCGTTAGGGCGCTCGGTGTCGTTGGCGCGGCGGTTCATGCGGCCGTCGAGATACCAGAGCATCGACGGGCTGAGGGCGGAGGCCTTGAGCAGCGCGGGAAACGAGCCAAGGGCGTGGGCGCGGATGACGTCGCGGTCATCGGCGGGCTTGAGCCATTTCGAGTCGCCCTTCGAAGGGTCGATGTTGAAGTGATCGGACCAGAAATCGACCATGACCTCCTTGAGCTGGCGCTTGGAATGAACGGCGTGGAGGATTTTGTGGCGGGTCAGTTGATCCAGCAACTCACGGGAATCGTATTCGAGCAACTCGCCGAGCGGCCAGACGCGAAGGGCTTCGAAGCGGCCGGATTGCGCGTCGGTCCAGCGGTCGTCGAGTGAAGCGGGGTCGAGCTGGCGGGTGATGAATTCGCGGGCTCCAAGTGCGCTGATTTCCGCATGCTGGCCGGGGCGTGGACCGAAGGTGAGCCGGTTCAGCACGTGGCTGGCGTCGTCGATTTCCTCGGCGGCGGGTGCTTGGAACGGGGCAAGTCCGTCGCCGTCGCCGGCTAACAGCGGCGTGAAAAACCGGGAGAGAACGCTGAAGCCGCCGATACCCGCGACCGCGCCGCCGACGGTGGCGGCTTGCAGCAGACTGCGGCGGGAGATTGGTCTCACGGTTGGGGATGGGGCGGCGGCGAGGCTGGAAATGCGGCGAGATCCAAGGGCGGCGGGGTGGTCGCGGATTTGCGCGCGATCCAAGTGAGAACGCTGGCCCCGACCCCGCTCGCAAGCACGAGCGGGATCACGATGAGCTGGCCAAGCAAGGGAAGCAAAAAGGTCAGCGCCAGGGCGGTGCCGCCACGCAGGACGCGCCGCCACGGCTGGAGTTCATCCACCGGCGAGGGCATGCCACAGCCGACCCGGCGGGCAAGGCCCGCCGTCCCTAACAGGCCGGCGATGACCGGCACGGTGGCGATGAGGATGCCGACCCATTTCAAGGCCGGGGGAGCCACATTGGTGATCATCAGGCCGATGGTGATCGGGACGACCGTGAAGAGCAGGCCGACCATGACGGTGATGATGGGGCGGCTGTATTGCTGTTGGCACTTGGCCACATAGTCCGGGAACAGCGAAGCGGCGACCAGCCAGTGGCTGAGGAAGACAAAATAGATGGCGACGGTCAGGAAGACCCAGAGCAGGACATTGGCGGTGGTGAGGTAGTCCATAATCGGGAAATTGGGATTGCAGGTAGCCGCAGGATCAAATCATCAACCCGGAGTGTAGCGCGTGTGCTCTCCATGCCAAGGAATCTCTTGGTTGCGGCCTCCGCTGCATTGATTCATCAGGCTTCCGGTGCCCAATCCAAGCGGCGATCACCAGCCGAATTGCGGGATGTCGCGGGTTTTGTAGAGATGCCCGTTGTTGAACCGGTTCCTGGATCAGCCACCGGGCAGATTCGGCAGCTCGGGAGCTTCGGATAGATCGCCGTGCACGCCGCGGGTGATGATGTCGCGGGTGGCTTCGTCCAGATAGGTATGCAGGAGTTTCGACAGTTCGAGAAACTGCGGCCAGAGGATCTGGTCCACCATCGACCGGGACACGCGGACCATGACGGTGGCGGCCCGCTGGCGCGGGAGGCGGTACGGATAGAGATGGTTGCGGCGGCAGAGGGCGAGGAAGAGCTGGCGCTTCCAAGGATCGTCGATCTTGAATTTATATTCGATGGGCGGCTCGGGTACGGCCTTGAGCTGGGCCTGGAGGCGCTGCAAGGCACTGAGGGCGGCTTGTTTCTCGCCAGGGATCTCGGTGCCACCGAAGAGCGCCTCGACCTTGCGGATTTTTTCGATGAGTTCGTCGCGGGTCATGGCCTTCCGTCAATTCTCATGGGCGTTTCCTGTTCATCTCGCTTCGCGGGCGAAATGAATTTGCCTAACGGCCAGCCGGTCAGGGCTACGCCGTGTTTATAAAAGTCTGCTGGCGCAGCCTCTGGATTCACTGTCCGTCAGTTCGCGACGATGTTGAAGATCTTGCCGGGGATGAAGACGATCTTGCGGATCGTCTTCCCGTCGAGGTGTTCGTTCACCTTGCTGCTGGCGAAGGCGGCGGCTTTGGCGCCTTCCTCGCCGATGTCCTTGGAAACCATCAGGCGGTCGCGCAGCTTGCCGTTCACCTGGACGACGAGTTCGATCTTGTTTCTAACGAGCGCGGCTTCGTCATAGGTCGGCCAGATCGTTTCCGACAACATCGTGGTGCCGCCGAGGCGGGCGTTGATTTCCTCAGCCAGGTGCGGGGCGAAGGGATTGAGGACGGTGAGAAGCTGGGTGAATTCTTTCAACGGCACGACCTCGGCCTGGGTGAAGGCGTTGGTGCAGATCATCATCTGCGAGATCGCGGTGTTGAAGCTGAGTTTCTCGATGTCCTCGCCGACTTTCTTGATCGTCTCGTGGACGACGCGAAGCAGCTCCTTGTCGGTGCAAGGGACGCCCTGGATTTTCGGAGAGACGGTCCATTTGCCTTCCTGCTCTTCGAGGGCGACGCGCCAGACGCGGGCGAGGAATCGCGAAACGCCTTCCACGCCCTTCATGATCCACGGCTTCACCTGTTCGAGCGGGCCCATGAACATTTCGTAAAGTCGCAGGGCATCGGCACCATACTCGGAGACGACGTCGTCCGGGTTCACCACGTTGCCGCGGGACTTGGACATTTTCTCGGCCTTTGCGCGAATACGGATCTCCCTGTTTTCACAGAGTACAAAGTGGTCTCCTACCTTTTCAACTTCGTCATGATGTAGGCTGACCTTCAGTAGCTTTTCATCAGTCCGACTATCAAAAAATTCTGATTCGACCTCGTTTACGAATTGATAAGATACCGGTTTGTTTTTCGAATTTTGAAATGAAGCAAACTCCATCTCGCCGAGAATTAGGCCTTGATTGACGAGTTTCTGGAAAGGTTCGGGCGTTCTAACGTGGCCGAGATCGAAGAGAACCTTATGCCAGAAGCGGGCGTAAAGTAGGTGTAGGACGGCGTGTTCCGTACCCCCGACGTAGAGATCGACCATTCCTGATTGATGATTGTCGATTGATGATTGTTGATTGGAAGAAGTCCAATAATCCTCAGCTTCGTTAGAAATGAAACGGCTGGTGTTCTTCGGATCGCAGTAACGCAGGTAATACCAGCACGAGCCGGCCCATTGCGGCATGGTGTTGGTTTCGCGGATGGAGCCGTCGGGGAGCTGGACCCATTCGGTGGCCTTGGTGAGGATCGGCTCGGGCGTGCCGCTGGGTTTGTAGTCGTCCAGTGGGGGAGCGAGAAGCGGCAGTTCGAATTCCGGGATGGCTTGGTGGTGGCCGTCTTTCCAAATGATCGGGAACGGCTCGCCCCAGTAGCGCTGGCGGGAGAAGAGCCAGTCGCGGAGTTTGAATTGGATGCGGCGACTGCCTTTGGAGTTAGACTCCAGCCAGTCGATCATCTTTGCCTTGGCGTCGGCGGTGGGGAGGCCGTCCAGAAAGCCGGAGTTCACGGCGGTTCCACAAGCGGTGTAGCCCTGCCAATCCGACTCATCGTTTGGTTGCACGACCTGCCGGATCGGCAGACTGAATCTCAGCGCAAATTCGTGGTCCCGCTCGTCATGCGCCGGAACGGCCATGATGGCGCCAGTTCCGTAACCCATCATCACATAATCGGCGATCCACACGGGTATTTGCTCTCCACTGACAGGATTCGTCGCGAACGCACCCGTGAAGACGCCGGATTTGTCCTTGTTCAAATCGCCGCGGTCCATGTCGGACTTGGAGGAAATCGCTTTCTGATAGGCTTCGACGGCATCCTCTTGTTCGGCGGTCGTGATTTCCGGAACGAACGGATGCTCGGGCGCGAGCACCATGTAGGTCGCACCGAACAAGGTGTCCGGGCGCGTGGTGAAAACGGTGACCGTTTTCCCATTGATAGAAAAATCCACCTCCGCGCCCTCGCTCCGGCCGATCCAGTTCTTCTGCAACAGCTTGATGCCTTCCGGCCAATCGAGCGTGTCGAGTTCGTCGATCAGGCGCTGCGAGTATTTCGTGATCCGCAGCATCCATTGGCGCAGCGGGCGGCGTTCGACGGTGTGGCCTTTGGATTTCCACTCCTCGACTTCCTCGTTCGCGAGCACGGTGCCGAGGTCGGGCGACCACCAGACCGGGGTGTTGGCGACGAAGGCCAAGCGGACGTCGTCGATCTGGTCGCGGGTCCAGCCTTTGGCTTCAAGATCGCTAACAGGCTTGGCCTTGTTTTCCACCTCGCAGAAATACGAGCCGTAAAGCTGGAGGAAAATCCATTGCGTCCAGCGGACGTATTCCGGATCGGTGGTGGCGATTTCGCGGTCCCAGTCGTAGCCGAAACCGAGTGATTTCAACTGCCGGCGGAACGTCTCGATGTTCGCCGCGGTGGTGATTGCGGGGTGCTGGCCGGTCTTGATCGCGTATTGCTCGGCGGGCAGGCCGAACGAGTCATAGCCCATCGGGTGCAGGACGTTGAAGCCGTTCATCCGTTTGTAGCGGCCGACGATGTCGGTGGCGGTGTAGCCTTCCGGATGGCCGACGTGCAGGCCCGAGCCGCTGGGGTATGGGAACATGTCGAGCACGTAGAACTTCGGCTTCGTGGCATCGAAATCCGCATCACCCGGACCGGGGGTGCGGAAGGTTTTTTCAGACTCCCAGCGCTGCTGCCATTGGGGCTCGAATTCGCGGAAAGGGAATGGTTTGCGGGCGTCGGACATGGTCGGGAAAGGGCGCGGACTGTGGCGACGCGCATTTGGTTTGAAAAGGAAAACCCCTCCCGTGGGCCTTGGCGGCGGCTCAGGGGAGCTCGCGGATGCGCAACTTGCGGAAGTGGATGGGCGAGCCCTCGCTTTCCAAACAGAGGTAGCCCTGGTCCGGATCGCAGCCGTTGCCGCCGGAGACTTCCTCGCCGTTCACCCACAGGCGGATCTCGCCGTTGATGCCGCGAACGTAGTAGTGGTTCCACTCGCCGTGGCCTTTTGCCAGGTGCTTGCGGGGGAAACTCCGGCTGCCATTGGGTGAAAGCGGTGGAAACGGTGTCATTTTGGTGCCCACGGCAAACACGTCGCCATTCGTGCCAAACCAGTCGGTGGCCTCGCCCGCAGCTTTCGTCTGGTCGGTGTAGGCGTGATCGAGGATCTGCACTTCGATGCCCGCCGGCAGGCCGGGTTTTCCCGCGGTGGTGAGGTTTTCGATGGACTCGGGCGTGGCCCAAACGAAGAGACCGGAGTTGCCGGCCGGTTTCTGGTGGCACCATTCCATCACCATCTCGAAATTCCGATATACCTTCGCGGTGCGCAACACGCTTACCGGCGTGCCGCTGCATTGGAGCACGCCGTCCTTCCACGTCCATGTGTCGTCCGCGCTGTTGACTTTGGCGAAGTCGGTGGCGGTTAGATCCCGGAAGCCCGGTTGCGTGTCATCCACCACGATCCGTACCGGTTGCTCGGCCTGTCGTGGCGATCGTGCGGCGATTCGCGAAATGAAACCCGGCATGACCTTCGCCGCACCGCGAGTCACCGTGGCGTGATCGAGATCCTTGAGTTCGTGGAACTCAACGTTCGGATGTTCCAGATTCCGGAGGGTGGCGGCGAACAATTCGTTTTCCTCCACCCGGCACGGCCACTCGATCCGCCGGTCGCCAGTGATCAGGCAGATCGGTGGCAGGGTCTTGGAGGCGAAATGCAGCGGGGCGAATTCGTCGATCACCGGGACCAGCGAGGGGCCCTTGAACCCGCGCAATTCCTTCACCAGGAAATGCGTGGTGACCTGCGCGCTGACAGGCAGAATCCCGGCGAGCGAGGAGTTTGAAAGTCCGTGAGGCTGCAACCACCGCGGGTCGGTGCCAACCATCGCCGCGAGATAGCCGCCGGCCGAGTGGCCGCCAATGAAGACTTTTTTCGGATCGCCGCCGAACTCGGCGATGTGTCTGACGGTCCATGCGACAGCCGCCGCCGCGTCTTCGAGAAACTCCGGGCATTTCACCTGCGGCGACAACCGGTAACCAGCGGCGACGAGGGCGACTCCCTCGCCTTCAAACTGCGGAAACTCGCGCTGCCCTCCGGTCAGTCCGCCGCCGTGGAACCAGACCAAGGTGGCGAATCCCGCTTGATCGACCGGGAGCTGCAAGTCGAGTCGGCAACGTTTTGCAGGATCCGCGATCGAGGCATCGGCTGGGTAGTAGGATTTGCCCTCGACGATCCGGGTGCCGGGAGGAGCGTCCAGGGCAAGTGCCGGGAGAATTGCAAATCCGATCATGAGGGCGAGGAAACGTGGAATCAGGTTTTTCATGGAGGCAATCAGGCTGGCCAATCGATACCCGCGGAGCCCGGCGGGAATTTCACAGGGCAGCCGTGGACACAAAAAACCCGCCACAGGCTGACCGTGGCGGGTGGATCGGAACCAGGTCCGAAGTGAAGTCAGCTGAGATCCTTTTTCTCGACCGCCTCGCTGATGCGTTTGAGGAACTTCTCGGTGCTTGGGAATTCCGAGGCGAAGAAGCGGGTGGTTTCCTCGCCTTCCGGGGTGAACACGATCACGGTCGGGAATCCTTCCACCCGGTATTTCTCCGCGAAGGGCATGTTCTTTTCCTTCATCGCCGGATCGCCGTTCGGGAAATCCAGTTCGACGAGCACGAAGTTCTTGGAGGCCTCGGCCACGAATTCCTTTTTCGAGAAAACGTTCTGGCGCATGAAGATGCAGGGCGGGCACCAGTCGGAACCGGTGAACTCGACGAGCACGGACTTCTTTTCGGCCTTGGCCTTTTGGAACGCCTTTTCGAGATCGGTGGTCCAGCCAGCCGGAGTGCTGGCAAATGCGGAGGAGGTAAGGGCGGTAACACCAACGGTGACTGAAGCGAGCCAGGTTATTGCTTTCATACACGTATAGGCGTCGCCGGGGAACGGATTATTCCAAATCAATTCGCCAAATCCGGCCGATCAATCGAGATCCATCTTCTTGAGCGCTGCGTCGAGCTGCTTGAGGAAGAGCTCGATGGTTGGGTATTCTGCGGAGATAAAGCGGGTGAATTCCTTGCCATCGGAATTGAGCAGAACCGCCATGGGCAAGGGGGCTCCGTTCAGTTTGAACTTCTCCGCCAAGGGTTCGTTCTTTGCGGCCAAGGCCTTGTCGCCCCGCGGGAAATCGATTTCCACGAGGACGAATTTCTTCGAGGCCGCATCGATGAATTCTTTTTTCGAAAAGACATTCTTGTGCATCGCGATGCAGGGCGGGCACCAGTCGGAGCCGGTGAATTCGATGAAGATCGGCTTCTTTTCGGCCTTGGCCTTCACCAGGGCTTTGTCGAGGTCGGTCAGCCAGCCTTCCGTGGGGGCGGCCAACGCGGTGGCGGTAAGGGCGAATCCCACGGTGACGGAAGCGAGCCAGGAAATGGTTTTCATAGGGCCTATCCATACGCGTGACACACCGGGATAATCTACGAAAAACTTCGCGCGATCCCGCGGATCGGGCTAGCCAGTGGCCATGCAACCCCAGCCGCGCCTGATTCTGGCAACCCGCAACGCCCACAAAACCGCGGAAATCCGCGCGATGATCGGCGACCGCTTCGAAGTCGTGGACGCGACGGCATTCCCGGATTTCCCGGATTTCCCGGAGATCGAGGAGACCGGGACCACTTTCCTAGAGAACGCGCGGTTGAAGGCGGAGGGAATCAGCCGGCGGATCGATGGCTGGGTACTGTCCGATGACTCCGGTCTGGAGGTGGATGCGCTGGGAGGTGCGCCGGGCGTTTGGTCGTCGAGTTTCGGCGGCGAGGAAGGAAATCACGCGAAGAACAACGCGCGGTTGCTCGCGGAGATGGCCGGCAAGCCGGATCGCGGCGCTCGTTTCCGCTGCACCATGGTGCTGGCCCGCGGCGGGGTGGAGCAGGCGAACTTCAGCGGCACCGTCGAAGGGCGGTTGGTGGATTCGCCGCACGGCGCCGGCGGATTCGGCTATGACCCGCTGTTTATCCCGAAAGGACACGGGCAGACCTTCGCGGAATTGGGTGAGGAGATCAAAAATACGCTGAGCCATCGGTCGCGGGCCTTGGACCAGGTCGTTGCCTATCTTGCGGGCCAGACAATTAAATAATTTACATTTCTTAACAATTTTGAAAAACTTCGCGGTGTGAAATCTCTCATCCTCCTCCTCACCGCAGGATTGCCAATCTTCGGCGGTCTGGTGTCCTGCTCCAACCAGGTCAAAGCGAAACAACCGGTTTCCTACCGCTTTCAGGATGGCCGCACCGCGATGCTCAAGGACGGGATCGCCTACGCGCCCAGAAATGCGCCTTACGCCGTGAAGAAGGCGATCGCGGCCGGCAACAGCTTGCAAGGAATGCCCTACAAATGGGGCGGCGGCCATGCCCGGCACGATGACTCGGGCTACGATTGTTCCGGCACGGTTTCCTATGTCCTGCGCGAGGCCGGACTCATGAAAGGCAGTCTGCCATCACGGGGCTATTTCGAATACGGCAAAAAGGGCGATGGCAAATGGATCACCATCTATGTCCGGAAGGGTCATGTTTTCATGACCGTCGCCGGCCTGCGCCTTGATACCGGCGGCCCCGGCGGCGAAACCGGACCGCGCTGGAAAACGCAGACCCGCCAAGGCAAAGGCCACGTGATGCGGCATCCAAAAGGCTACTGAAGCGCCTCCGCCACCTCCACCAGCGAAGGGAAAATCCGGTCCGCTGCCGAGAAATCCAAACCGGCGGTCACACGGTTGGGCACGATCCAGACGGGCATTCCCGCGGCTTTTGCCGCGATCAGGCCGTTGAGCGAATCTTCAATCACGAGACACTCCGCCGGCTGAAGTCCCGAGCGTTTCGCCGCTTCGAGATACAGATCCGGCGCGGGTTTGATCCGCTCCGCATCGCCGCGGCAAACGACGGTTTCGAAATGGTGGGAAAACTCCAGTTTCTCAAGCCAGCCGTCCACCCAGTGATGCGACGAGCTGGAAACCACGGCCCGCCGGATGCCCGTGCGGGTAAGCTGTTCCAGCAATCCGATCACTCCGGGCATGGTACCTTCATGGGTCAGGTCGCGCAGGATTTCCTCCTGCCGGCGGGCGTCCAGATCGTGCCAGTCGAATGCCAGTCCCGAGAGTTCCTCCAAATGGGTTTTCGGCGACCAGGTGGCGAAATCCGAGCCGATGCACCGCGTGTAAACGTCCAGCGGCAAATCGTGACCATGCGCCTGGAAGGTCCGCAGCCACGCCTGATAGATCGCCCCCTCCGTGTCCACCAGCACCCCGTCGAAATCAAATAATACCGCCGCGAATTCCATGCGCACGGGATGCCTTTCCCGCGCCAATCCGGCAAGACCGGATTCCCCCGATCTAGGGATTGCGTAAAGAAATCCCGATGATTACCGTATCGGCCTCACACCAAATCACTCCCATGCACAAACTGTTTCTTTCCGTCGTTGCCACCGCAGGTTTTTCCTTGAGCGCCTCTGCCGATGAGGCGGAAACCGCGAAACTGATGGAAGCTGGCAAGGCGTCCTACATGCTGTGCGCGGCCTGTCACGGCATGGATGCCAAAGGCGTCCAGGCTGGCCCGAGCAAGATGGCCCCCACGCTCATCGATTCGAAAATCGCCCTCGGCGACCCATCGGTCCTGGCGCTCGTCATCATCAACGGCATCCAGAAGGAAGGCACCGAATACATGATGGCGATGGCCCCGCTCGGTGCCGCGCTCGACGATGAGAAGCTCGCCGCCGTGATGACCTACGTCCGCGGTTCCTTCGGCAACAAAGGCACGCCGGTCACCGCCGTGGATACGAAGAAGTTCCGCGAGCAATGGAAGGACGTCAAAGCCCCGGTCACCCGCGCGAAGATTGCCGAACTCAGCGCTCCCAAATAGCCGGATTCTCCGGGTTATCCAAACAAAACGGCGGCCACCCTCGGAGTGGCCGCCGTTTTGTTTGGCATCAGTTTGCGGTGGGCCTTTCAGCCCGGTGCGTTCATGAGTCTGCTGGGATCAAAATCCGATCGATGAACAATTGCATCCGCACGAGTTTGTCGGCGTCGATGAGTTTGCCTGCGTCGGGATTCTGCAGCCAGTTCTGGGCGGTTTCCTCCGCCTTGGATGACTTGCCCGCTGGAGCGCCTTCGATGCGGGCGAGCTCGGACAGCATGGTGGTGAGGGCGCGTTCGCATCCGTGGCGGATGTCGGCGTCTCCTGGCAACGGGATTTGGTCCCGGTTGAGTTCCGCGAGGATTTGGACGAGGAGCGGAAACCGGGCCATCGCCCGGTTGATTTCCTCCGCGGATTGTTTGCGGGCTTTCTGGGGGGGCGGACTAACAGGTTGATTCGGCATGACGGTCGTTCGATTCGGCAAGAATATGCAGGATATCCTGATAGTTGGCTAGTGACCAATTCGGCATTCTTTAGTAATTTTTTAAAAAACCGCGCGGATTTTTTAATCGCGAAATCCCGGAAAAATGGGAGCCTCGCCCGGTGGACAACCGTGAAATCTTCATGCGCCGGGCAATCGAGCTGGCGCGCCAAGGAATGAACCAGGGGGACGGCGGACCGTTTGGCGCGGTGGTGGTGAAGGACGGAGCTATCGTCGGCGAGGGCTGGAACCGGGTCGTCGGAACGAACGACCCGACGGCCCACGGCGAGGTGACCGCGATCCGCGACGCCTGCGCGAGGTTGGAGACCTTTTCCTTGGAAGGTTGTGAGATCCACACCACGGGCCAGCCCTGCCCGATGTGTTTGGGCGCCATCCAGTGGGCGAGGATCGGCAAAATCCACTACGGCTTCCGGATCGAGGATGCGGCGGCGATCGGGTTTGATGACACGGAGTTTTACCGGCAGATGCTGTTGCCGGCGGCACAGCGGGCGATTCCTTCCGAGGAATTGTGCCGTCAGGAAGCGCTCGAATTGGCGCACGAGTATTCGCTGCTGCCGGGGAAACTGCATTATTGATTGCCACTTCTATCCGTCGACAAATTCGCCCAAGACGCTTGCTTGACGCGCGGCCCCGGCAGTGCGGAGACTATCCGCCATGGCATGGAGGATCGAAGACGCGGTCGACCACGGCGAAATTGATAACACCGTCGAGGGTCACACGACGGGCCGCATCTGGCTGGCCGGGCGCGACGAGCCGTTGATCCTGAATCTCGACGGCGATTGCTGGCGCGACCTCGCCGGCACCCGGCTCCAGTTTGAGAATCCGACCCCCAAATCCACCTCCGACGCGGAGGCGCTCGATGTGGACCAGGCCGGCATCGTCGGCGACATGACCGCCTCGCGGAAGAACAAGGTGCCAACGGTGAGCGAGGAGGAGTTCAACGAACTCTATCACAACCAGATGGACATTCCGTATGAGTGGCGGAACACCCTCTATCTGGAATGGTTCAGCGAAATCAACGGCCGGGTGGTCATCGAGACCGCCGCCTACAAACTGACGATTTCGCCTCACGAGTGGCAGATGGATGAGGATGCCGAGAACGCCCAGAAGCTGGCGAACCTGAACTCGATGCGCGATTTCATGGCGCAGGTGATCCGCCGTCGCGACCCCGAGGGACCGGAGCCGGATGTTTCCCTCGAACTCGACGAATATGCCTGGGAGGAACGGCTCAAGGAATCCGATAGATTGACCGATGCCTATCAGGAGGTGCTGGAGAAATACATGGAGGACTCGGACAGCGAGCAGAAGGAGGCCTTCGTCATGGGCTGGGACGGTCTGCTGGACGCGCTCGCCGAGCGCGACGAGGCCGGGGAAGAGGATTTTTCCGACGAGGGCAAGAGCTTCGGCTCGGAGGAAGAGGATGAAGATGAGTTCGACGACGACGAGGAGGACGAGGATGAATTTAATGACGACGAGTCCTTCGGCGACGAGGCGGATCACCCGCTGCAAGCGAAGGCCCAGGAACTCGCGATGCGCGCGATGGACGTCATCGAGCGCGACGCCGGACCGGGCACTCCTTCCTATCAGCTCATCAGCAATCTCCTGCAGGTCAGCGGCAAGCTCGCGGGAGTCCTCCACGGCCGCGGCAGCGGCTACGATCCGGAAACCGGTTTCGTCCTCGCGGTCCTCAAGCGCTGTCTGAATTGGCTCAACGAATCGGTCGGTGCCTGCCAGCAGCTCATGGACCTCGAGCGCGATCCCGATCAGCGCGCGGCGCTCGAACACATCCGCCACTCCATCTTTGAAATCCGTGACGGCATCGTGGAACTCCGCCGGGAACTGAAATAGCGGCAGGTTTTCATGAAAATTTCATGATCCCCGCATCATCCGTTCATCGCCAGCCGTTTAGTTGCCGTCGCTCATCATCCCACCCATCCCTCATGCGTCCCATCCTTCCGTTGGTCATCGGTCTCTCAATTGGCGTGGCCGGAGCCATCCTGTTTCTCCAAAGCATGCCGCCCAAGGAAGGCTCCGCGGAAGAACGCGTGGATAGGCTGGAGGCGGAGTTGAAGAAGGCTAACAACCGGGTCGCCGCGCTCGATGGTGCTGATCCCCACGGCCGCCGTCGTCCCGGCCGGACCACGGCCGACGGCATTCGGAACATTGCCGAAGATCTCCGCGACGGGAAACCGGTGACTCCGGATGACGTGTTCCATGCCATGCAGCCGACGATCCGGAATCTGGCACCCTTGTTCGACCGGATGCGCGCCAAGGAACTGCAACGCCAGAGCGATGCCAAGGCCGGTGAACTCGCCCGCAAGTATTCTCTAACCGCGACCCAGCAGGAGTCGCTCAAGCAATGGCTCGACCAGAATGCCGTCGACCAGGCCAAGCGCTACACCGACCTGGTCTCGCAGGAAGGCACCAAGCTCGAGGACCTGGCGAAAGCCTCGACCGATGTCCGCGTGGACGATGGGCTGGACCAATTCATGGAACGCACCCTCCGCGGCGAAAAGCTCGTCTCCTTCCAGAGCGACCGGATGCTCGAGCGCGTGGACCGCGTGCAGCAGGAGGCGGACATGAAAGTGACCCGCCTCGACAGCATCGTCGGACTCGACGACACCCAGCGCGGCCAGGTCTTCGGCGTGATGGCCCGCGGCGCGCGCGATTTCGATCCCGCGATGCAGTTCGAGGGCCTGGGCACGGACACCGGCGCCCTGCCACCCGGGCAATCCAGGCAGGACGCGATCCTCGCCGTCCTGAAACCCGCACAGCGCGAGGCCTACGAAGCCGAGCGGGCAAAGCGCCGCGAGGCCGCCCGGAAAGATATGGAAGATCTCGGCCTCACCCTGCCAGAGGATTCGAAGATGTTCGACCCGCTCGATTTCTAACAACTATCTATGGATTCCACCCCCGCCATCGACATCCGCTCTCTCCGGGTGGACTACGGAAATTTCGTCGCGGTCGACGACCTCACCCTAACTGTTCCACCGGGCGAGGTGTTCGGTCTTGTCGGCCCTAACGGCGCGGGGAAGACCAGCACCTTCCGCGTCCTGACCACGCTGATGGAGCCCACTTACGGCGAGGTGATCCTTGCCGGGGTGGATGTGTTGGAAGACATCGAAACCGCACGGCGCATCATCGGCTACATGCCGGATCTCGCGCCGGTTCCGTCGGATTTGAAGGTCTGGGAATTCCTCGAATTTCATGCCGCCGCCTACGGCCTCGGCACCCGTCCCCAACGCCGCGAGCGGGTGGCGGAATGCCTGGAGGAAGTTGCCCTAACCGACCAGCGCGAGAGCTGGTGCAAGGCGTTGTCCCGCGGGCAGACGCAGCGCGTTGTCCTCGCGAAAACCCTGCTGCACCGCCCGCGCATCCTCATTCTCGACGAACCTGCCAGCGGGCTTGATCCGCTTGCCCGCCGTGACTTGCGGCAGGCCTTGCGCAAACTGGCCGCCACCGGCGCGACCGTTTTCGTCAGCTCCCACATCCTCAGCGAGCTGGCGGAAATGTGCTCGTCGCTCTGCGTGATGAACCGCGGCAAGCTGTTGGCATCGGGCACCGCGCAGGAAGTCCGCGACCAGCTCGGCAGCAACGAGCGGACTCTAACGATGAGTCTGCTCAACCGCCAACAAGACGCCGCCGAATGGCTGAAATTCCAGCCATCCGTCCACGATCTCCGGGCCACCGACCATCAGGTGATTTTTGGTTTCACCGGCACGGACGATGGCCAGGCCGATCTGATGGAAGGCCTGATCCAGCGCGGGATCCGGCTGCGGGCCTTCGAGGAAAAGCGTTCCTCGTTCGAGGATATCCTTGTCGAAGTCGCCGAAACCAACCGCACCTCATGAATTCCCATCAAGGCACAACCCGGCATTCGGGATGGAAGATCTTGGCCAATCCGATCTTCCGGCGCTATTGCCAATCGCGCCTCCGCTTCCGCGGGCTCGGGGTCGCGTTGCTGATCACCCTGCTGATCGCCGGCTTCCTGTTTTTCATGCTGCGCACATTGGGAATCCATCAGAGTGGAATGAAAGTCCCGGACGCGGAGCGCGGGACGCTGATCCCGTTGTTGGTTTTGCAGTGGCTGATCCTATTCGTGTTAGGCACCGCACAGGTTTCGGGTGGCATGACCGCCGAGACGGACGAGGGCGTGATCGATTATCAGCGGCTGATCCCGATGAGCCCGATTTCAAAAGTCCTGGGTTACCTGCTGGGCCTGCCGATCCGCGAGTATGTGATGTTTGCCGCGACGCTGCCCTTCACCGCCTGGGCGATCTGGAGTGGCGGGGTGGCGGCGGATGTGTGGGTTCCGCTCTATGTGGTGACCTTCACCTCCGCGCTGACCTATCATCTAACCGGACTGTTGACCGGCACCGTCGTCCACAACCGGCGCTGGGCGTTCCTGCTCTCCATCGGCCTGGTATTCTGCCTCTACACGGTGGTGCCGCAGGTGGCGCGCTTCGGCCTGGTGTTTTTCAAATACCTGACGATCACCCCGGTTCTGATGGAAAGCCTGCCGAGCCTGCTGCCGCGGACAGCCGGAGCCATCGTCGCAACCGGCCAGAAACTCGCGCCCGAGGTGAAATTCTTCAACCTCGCCTTCCCGGAAGCGCTGTTCACCGTGTTCTGCCAGGGTGGCCTGATCCTCACCTTCGTCGTGATGCTTTGCCGGAAGTGGCGGAAATCGGAATCGCTCCTGCTAGGCAAGGTCTGGGCGACCGGATTCTTCGTGTGGGTGCAGGTCCTTCTGCTAGGCAACGCGCTGCCATTGATCGAACCTGGCAACCTTTTCCCTTCGCGGGAATTTTCCAGAAGGTTGCTGATCTCGGGCGGTTGGGCACCGGAAGCGTTGGAAGCCGTCGCCATGTCCGGACTCTACGGGTTCGCGACCTTGGTGATGTTGTTCATCTTCACTCAAATCATCACGCCGTCCGAGGAAATCCAGATCCGCGGTTGGCGGCGCGTGCGCAAGGAAGGCCGTTCTTCGCTTCCGGTTCTATCAGACGCGGCGACGGCGTTCGGCTGGGTTTTGGTCATGGCTCTCGCCGGGGCCGGCGGCTGGTATTTGTTCACGCAGGCGCTGGTCGAGTCGCGCTGGTTCCCTGGCCACGTGGTGCCGCTCAAGGTGCTGGGTTTCTTCACGGTCGTCATGTTGGCGTGCGGCTTGAGCTTCCACGCCCTGCTCGAAGCAAAGGGCGGACGCACCTTGGGGCTGGTGATCATCTTTGTGGGGATCGTGCCGCTGATGGCCGGGGCCGTGCTCAGCGCCTACAGCCAGCGGTTGATTCCCGCCGCCACGTGGTTGTTCGGAATTTCCCCGGCGAGCGCGCCGGTCTATGCGGCCGCCACGCAGCTATCCATCACCGAGCTGCCCGCGAATCTCGCGCGCTCGATCCCGCGGGCGTTCTATTTCTGGCAGGCGGTGTCGGTGTTAGTGACGCTGTGGCTGATCGTCCGTTTGCGGGCGGCGCGGAAATTGATCGCCGGCAGCGCGCTCAAACGCGAGCCGTGAGTGCCCAAGGCTCGTCTCACCACAAACCTGTCCGGAGTTCACGATTTATCGTGCTCTTCATCAAGAGCAAGCTGAAGCTTGAACTCCGGACAGATGTTAGGCACCCGTCTCTAACGCCGCAGCTTGCGCATGATCATTCCAATGGCGTCCTCCGCTTCCGCGACTTGCAACATCTTCGCCGCGGCGAAATAAACACCCGAAGCCAAGCCGATCGTTAGGCCGAGCCAGATCACCTTGAGCACAAGTCCGGTCTCCGTCAGATTGGCGAAAAGGTAGCGGTTCGCGAGCACGCACACCCCGGCCATCACCGCTCCCGCCAGCGCCAGTTTGACTAACAAAATGAGCAGCTTGCCGGTCCCGGGATCTCCCGCGAATTTCCGCATGGCGAGGAAGAGTATGATGAAATTGACGGAAGCCGTGATGCTCGTCGTTAGAGCAAGGGCAGCATGGTCCCAGCCGAGGATGAAGACAAACGTGTAGTTCAGCGCGAGATTCATCACGAGGGCGAAAATGCTGACCATCATGGGAAACCAGCGCTTTTCGATCGCGTAGAATGCCGGTTGCAGGATCTTCAGTCCGGAGTAAAACAGCAGCCCGACCCCGTAAGCCCGAAGTGCCGCTGCCGTTTGCACGCGGTCGATCGCAGTGAACTGCACCCTTTCGAAAATCACGCTGATGATTGGCTCAGCGAGCAGCATCAGTCCAATCGTTGAAGGGAGCACCAGGAACGCCACCATGCTCAGGCCCTTTGCGAGTGTTGGCCGGAACTCATCCGAGATCCCGCCAATCGCAGCCCGCGAGAGCGCCGGCAGGGTCACTGTCGCCACCGCCACGCCGAAAACGCCGATGGGCAGCTGCATCAGGCGGAACGAGTAGTTCAACCAACTCACCGAACCTTCCACGAGACTGTAGGCGAACATCGAGTTCACCACCACGTTGATCTGCACCACCGAAGCGGCGATGACCGCCGGTCCCATCAGTCGCAGGATGTGGCGCACTCCCGGGTCCTTCCACTGGAAGTCCGCGATGAAGCGGTAGCCGACTCGCCGGAGCGCGGGAAATTGGCAGGCGAGCTGCGCGATGCCGCCGATCACCACGCCGATCGCGAGCCCCAGCAGCGCTCGCGAACCCCATGCCGGATCCAGCCAGTAGCCGAAGCCGACACCGCCGATGATCGAGCCGAGATTGAAAAAACACGATGCCAGTGCCGGCATCCCGAAGATTCCCCGCGCGTTCAACATCCCCATGACCAACGCGGCCAGCGAGACCAGCAGGATGAATGGATACATGATCCGCACCATCGTTACCATCAGCGCCACCTCGGCCGGATTGTAAACCCGCGGAGTCTCCCCGCTGCGGGCCAGTGATGTTAGAAGCTCGACGATCCAGGGAGCCGCCACGATTCCGGCAATCGTCACGCAGCTCATGAAAACCGCCGCCAGCGTCATCATCTTGTTCGCCAGCACCCATGCGGACTCCGTTCCCTCCGATTTCACTTTCTTCGAAAAAACCGTCACGAATGCCTGCGAAAGCGCGCCCTCCGCGAACAGATCCCGCAGTAGATTCGGCACCTTGAACGCCATGAAAAAAACGTCCATCAGGTGCCGTGGAAACAACGCCGCGAACAACACGTCCCGAACCAGTCCGAGGACCCGGCTCGCCATCACGGCGGCGCTGACTTTCCAAGTGGCTTTGGCGGACATTCAGGCGATCCAGGGTTCGGAGAAGCGTGTCACGTGAGCTCCCCGCTGCTTATCTCAACCTTCAGCACGGCGATCTCACCGGGTGGGAGAGTTAGATGGTTCTTCGCGACGTTGCCGGATTCCACGCAGACCATTCGCAGGTAATCGTCGTCGCCGAAGTCGGTCATGCGGCGGGATTTGTCGATCCATGGGTTCCAGACGACCGTCGAGTTAGAGCCGGATTTCCCGACGCGGATGATGCGCTTGCATCCGGGATCGTGGATCTCGACGGTGGCGGTGGTGTCGGAATAGACGCGGTCCACCTCGCGGTCGATGTGGATTGCGGGAGCGGTTTCCAAGGCTCTAACGTCCTTCACCTTGTCATGATAGGCCGTGTTTTTCAGACCGGTGATCGAGATGGCGTCGATCGCGCTGACATGGAAATACGTGTGCAGACAGGTTTCGAAAACGGCATCGCGGTCGGTATCGTTTTTCACGATCAACTCCAGCGTCAGGGTTTCGGCCACCGTGACGATGTATTCGACTTCGTAAAACTCCGTGGGCGGCAGAGCGAATAGCAGCCTGACCACGCCGTTGTCGAGGAGCTGGGTTTCCCGGAGGTTCCATGCCACGGTGCGGGCGAAGCCGTGGGCTCCCAATCCCTCGCGGGGACCGAACCATGGGAAAACGATCGGCACTCCGCCGCGGATCGGTTTGGCGGATAGAAATTCGCTGTCACCGCTCATGAACAACAGCGGGGCTTCGCCTTTCTTCTGGAAACCGGTGACATGGGCCCCGTGCAGATAGATCTCCGCGTTGCTCCACGCGGTTTCTATCAGGACTTTCGGTAGCCCGCCGTTGCCCGTGCACAATGAGACATGCCCGGGGATTTCCAGATGATGCGGGTCGCTCATGGAGTTGTTATTTTTTCTTCCTAAGGAACGGCGGGAGGTCGAGGTCCTCGCCATCGAAGACATTGGGTGTTTCTCCTTCGAAGCGGCCGCGGGGCGCGGAGTCCAGCGACAGTTCGCTTTGCGAACCGGATGGTTTGATGCCCAGTTTGAGCTTCGGCGGCTCGGGTTCGGCGATGGGAGAAGCGGGCTCGGGGCTGGGCTCCGGCCCGACGCCGGGACTCTCTTCGGGTTTCTCCTCGGGCGTGTCCTGCTTCTTGCCCCAAGGCGAGATCAAGGAGGGCTTTCGTCTGGGACTTGGGGTAAATTGGGAAATCGAGCGTTTGGCATCAGCGTCTTCGGACTCATCCGTCGCCTCGATCGGCTCGGGGTCGGGTTCTTCCGCTTGGGAGTAGAAACCGGAGTCTTCGGGGAGTTCAGGCACCGCTTCAGGTTCCGGCGCGGCGACCGCCTCGATCTCGTCAACGAAGGTGAATGCGTCGAGATCCGGCTTGGGGGTGTCGGCGACTTTTTCCTTTTCCCTAACTGGTAGGGCGGGTTCGGCAAACGGGCGCTCGTTTTCGAATAGCGAGGGAATCGAGGCCGCGCCGCTGGTCGCGGCTTTGCTGAATTTTGATAGCGGGGAAACCGGAGAGAACTCCGCCGCCGGTTTGGGTGCGGGCTCTGGCTCCGCGGCTTTTGCCGGCTCGGGAACGCGGCTGAACACGGAATGCTGCTGGGCTTTGGGTTGCGGCTCCGGTTCCGGGCGGGCGATTGGTTCAGGCTCTTTTTCGCGTTCCGCAATCAACTCGGCGACGAGGGATGCCACCTTCGAGGAAGGCGGGGTGAATCCCTGGCTCGGATCAAGAATCGGATTTTCCTGCGAGCGCTGGCTGAGCGAATTCCGCGGCGCGCTGGCCAGATAGTCCTCGGGCAACGCGCTGATGAGCGTGATCGAAAGCGATTCGCCCATCGCCGGATCGATGGCCGCGCCGAACAGGATGTGGGCCTTGTCCGGGATGAATTTCTGCAATCGCTGCATCAGCAGCTCGATCTCGAACAATGTTAGATCCTCGCCGCCCGAGAGGTGGACGAGAACCGTCTGCGCGTCCTTGAGCAGTGCGCCCTGGTCCAGCAGCGGGCTGTTGAGCGCGTTTTTCAGCGCCTTGGTGGCACGGTCCTTGCCCTCGGCGATGCCCGATCCGAACAGGCAGCGCGAGCGGTTGGTCCGCAGCGCGCTCATCAGATCGTCGAGACCGACATTGATCAACCCGGGCTGGATCACCAGCCGGATGACCGCCTTGATCGACTCGCAGATCATGAAGTCGGCTGCGGCGAAGGCCTCGTGGATGCCCTGCTTGGCGAGGACGAGTTCGCCCATCCGGTTGTTGTCGAAGGTGACGAGCGCGTTTGACAGAACCGCGAGTTCGTTGAGCGCGGTTTCCGCCTGCTCGCGCCGGCGCTTGCCTTCGAAGGCGAATGGCATGGTGGCGAACACCACGACGAAAGCTCCCTCTTCCCGGGCGATCCGCGTGACGATGGGCGCCGCGCCGGAACCGGTTCCGCCGCCGAGACCGGTGCACAGGAAAACAATCCGGCGGCCCTTGATCGACGCGCGGACCTGCTCTTCCGATTCGAGGATCGCCTGATGGCCGAGCTCGGGATCACCGCCGGCACCGAGGCCTTTGGTTAGATTCACGCCGAGCTGGATCTTCTCCTTGGCGAGACACGCGGCGAGCGTCCGGACATCGGTGTTGAGGGCTAACAACTCAGCGCCCTCCATGCCGTCGAGCGCGATCCGCTCCAGCATGTTCGCGCCGGCACCGCCGAGACCGATGATTTTAACGGCGGATGTGGGAATCATTTTATGGGGATCGCGGGAGTAGGTGATCATGACGGGACTGGGGTTTGAGATTGAGGATTTGAAATTCTTACTGCCGCAAACCGAACATGCGGCCGATTTTTCTGAAAATGCTCGGAGGGGCGGCCCGTTCGGTTTCGAGAATCTGGGCGTAGCGGATCAGGCCGATGGCGGTGGCGTAGTGAGGGTCCTTGAAACTCGCTTGGATGCCGCTGATTTCCGGTGGCTCGGGCCGATAGATGTCGCGTCCGAAGACGTCGAACGCGAGGCCGTCGAAGCCTCGCATCAGGCTGGTGCCACCGGTTAGAAAAACTCCGGCACCGATGGCCTCCACCGCGCCGGCGGGCAGGCGCGCGCGCACCAGCTTGAGGGTTTCCTCCAGCCGCTGGCGGATGATCTCGTTCAGAATGCTGCGGCCGACCTCGACTTCGGCGAAGCCGCGGTCGTCGGTTAGCTTGGCGGTGCCGATGGATTTCGCGGGGTCCGCCGAGGCGTCGCCTTCCATGATCTTCAGGCGGTCCGCCTTGGAAAACGGCAATCCGGTGACGAGGTGGATGTCGTTGGTGACGTGGTCGCCGCCGACCGGGATGCAGCCGGACGCGGCGATCGCCCCGTTCAGATAGAGCGCGTAGTCGGTGGTGCCGCCGCCGATGTCGATGACCAGCGCGCCGCGTTCGCGTTGCTCGCGGTCGAGCGCCATCTGGGAGGTGGCGATCGGGGAGAAAACAATGTCATCGACCTCCAGCGGCATTTCCCGAACCAGCTTGATGCTGTTCTGGATGCGCGTGCCGATGCCGTGGACGATGTGGAAATCCGCCTCCACCGTTTTGCCGAAAAGGCCGACGGGCGTCGTCGAGTGTTCGAGGCCGTCCAGCCAATAGTTGCGGATGATCGGGTGCAGATAGACGTGGTCCTGCGGGATCTGGACCTCGCGCGCAATGGTGCGGGCCTCCTCGACGTGCTCCGGCGTAACCGTCGGCTCGCCATCGGGCAAGCGGTAGGTCCCGCGGTGGTTCACGCCCTGGATGTGCGAGCCGGTGACGGCCAGGAAGACGCTGCCGATCTCCACATCACTGGCGTCCTCCGCCTTGGCGAGCGCGTCCTTGAGGCAGGCGCGGGCTTGCGAGAAATCGTAGATCTCGCCTTTTCTAACACCAGCCGTTTTGGTGACACCGATGCCGAGGATCTTGACGGCGCTGTCCGCCTTCACCTCGCCGACTACCATGCAGGTTTTGCTGGTGCCAATCTCGAGTCCGACGTGAATTTTCGTGCGACGTGCCATGGAGTGGGTTTGCGGAAAGGATCAGTTGCGGTTCAGAAGCGTGTTGAGGTCGCTGCTGCGGCGATTCTCGCGAACCTCTCCGGCGCTGGGCTCGGAAACGGGGATCGCGCGCTGCGGGGCGGGTTCGTCGCGCAGGGTGATGGGGATGTTGTGCTTGGGAATGAGATTGATGGTGTTGATCGCATAACCTTTCTGGCTCGAGTGGTCCATCGCCGCGCGAAGGCTGCGGATCTGGCGTTCATGGTCGCCGATGCCGAAGGTCGCGGTGGTGCCCTCGCGGGTGACCAGCTTCAACGACCATTCATTGACCTGCGTCACGGACTCGATCCAGCGGATCGCTTCCGGATCAATGTCGCAGGCGGAGTCCAGCAGCCGGAAGCAACGCGCCAGTTCCCGGTGCCCGACGTGCCGGCCGGCGACGATCGGGTGACTTTCGGATAGAGGAAGCACGATCATCGGCAGGTTCGTCGCAGACTCCAGTTGCAGTTCCGGGCAGGGATAGGCGATTCCACCCTTGTCCACCAGCATGGCCCCGATGCGACGGGTTTCAGACAAGCCCGCCTGCGGGCAGGAAATCCACGCTCGCGGCGTCCGCGGCACCACCCGCACCACCAGCGTGCCGGGCAGATGCCGCTCCGCACTGGCGTCGGCGATTTCCGGCAAGGCCTTCAATTTAGCCGTCACCTCGGTCACGTCGATGTCGAACAAACTGGCGGTTAGATCGATGCCGGTCGCCTCGGCCAGCCCATGCTCATCGATGGCGGGGTTCGGATTCAGGTCGATGACCCGCAGCCGGAAATCAGGATTCTGATAGAAGGCCCGCTGGATTCCCTGCCAGACGCCCCAGCCGAGACCGGCGACCACGGCGAGGACGCACGCAAGTTTGGCAAGGCTCCCCGCGAACTTGAGAAACCCGAACCAGGCGATGCGTGGCGACATGACTCGGACCTCGAGCACCTTGGAGCGAGGGCGGCGGCGGGGTTTGCTGGTGGTGCGGGGCTTTGACATGTCAGGAGCGGAGTTTGAGCGACAGTTCGGCTATGGTCTTGCACAACTCGGGGAAAGAAACACCGACGGCGGCGGCGGCTTTGGGCAACAGGCTGGTTTCCGTCATCCCGGGAATGGTGTTCGCTTCGAGCACGAACGGGCGATTCTGGGAATCCAACAGGACGTCCACTCGCGAATAGATTTCCACGCCGAGCGCGCGGTGCGCGGCGAGTGCGGCGGCTTGGACGGCCATGGTGGTTTCCAGATCGAGATCTGCCGGGCAAATGTATTGGCTGCCTTGCGCGCCGCTGAGCCACGGATATTTGCTGGCCATGTCATACACTCCGTCGGGCGGGACGATGTGGACGATCGGCAACGGCACATCGTTCAGGATGCCGACTGTTAGCTCCCGCCCGGCGATGAACTCCTCGATGAGAATGTCACTTCCATACCTGGCGGCATCGTTGATCGCGGCTTCCGCTTCGGATTGGTCGCGGACGATGTGGACGCCGACGCTGGAACCCTCGCGCGGCGGTTTCACCACGAAAGGCGCGGGAAATGAAGGCAGCCGCGGGCCCTTGGTATAGTCGATGATCTCCGCGCGCGGAGTCGGCACGCCGTGGGCGACGAAGGCGGCTTTCGCCAGATTCTTGTCGAACGCGAGCCGGCTGCTTTTGACCCCGGCACCGGTGTAAGGAACGCCCAGGCCTTCGAGGATTTCCTGCAGCCAGCCATCCTCGCCGAAGGTGCCGTGAATCACGTTGAACGCGAGGTCGGTTCCGGCAGGCAGTTGGAATTGCGGGCTGGTCACATCGAAGGGCACCGCATCGAGGCCAAGCTCCAGCAGGGCTTTGAAGACGGCCTGCCCGGACGCAAGCGAGACCGCCCGTTCCGAACCCGGGCCACCCATCAACACTGCGATTTTTTTGCTGCTTAACATGGTTGTGAATCGTTAGAATGACGCCTCATCCTCGCCGAGGATCTTGATTTCGGTTTCCAGTTCGACCTGTCGCTCGTCGCGGGCCTTCTCCTGGATGAACTCGATCAGTGTTAGAATTTCCAACGCGGACGCGCCGCCTTGGTTGACCAGGAAATTTCCATGCACCTCGGAGATCGCGGCGTGACCGCAGGTGGTGCCTTTGAGGCCGAGCGAATCGATCACCCGGCCGGCCGGGATGAACTCGGGATTCCTGAACGTGCAACCGGCGGAGGCCGCGATTGGTTGTGAGGCCTTGCGCTTTTCCCGCGAGGCGTCCCAGCGTTCCTTGATGTTCTCCGTGGTGTCGGTCTTGCCTTTGAAAACCGCCTGCAACGCGAAGTTCCGCCGCAGCTCGACCACATTGCGGTATTGGGCCACGATTTCCTCGCGTTCGCGCGTCCGGATCACGCCGTCCTCGTCGAGAAACGTCACTCTAACGACCTGATCGAAGGTTTCGATTCCCATCGCCCCGGCGTTCATGCGCAGCGCGCCGCCGACGTTACCCGGGATGCCTTCCATCCATTCGAAGCCGCCAATGCCGCTGCCGCCCGCGATGCTTGCGAGCTTCTTCAACCGCACGCCCGCACCGGCGGTGACCTCGCCGCGGGTGCCGACGGTGACTTCGGAAAACACGCCGCCGGTCGGATGAATCACCGCGCCGCGGATGCCGCCGTCGCGGACTAACAAGTTGGACCCGCGGCCGACAACGCGTACCGGGATGCCGCGCTCGCGGCAGTAATCGACGAGGAATGCGAAGCCATAGAAACTGTGCGGCTCGACCCAGTATTGCGCCGGGCCGCCGACTAACAAAGTCGTGTGGCGGCTCATCGGCTCATAGAGCTTGCCATCGATCTCGCCGGGCGGCATCAGCCCGCGCATTTCCTCGAGGATCTTCAAATCCGCGGCAAGGCGGGTACCGGCTTCATGGACATTTCCCGCGCCGAGCGTGATCAGCAAATCGCCCGGCTGGAGCGCGTGGCCGAGGGCGTGGTGGGCGGTTGATAGATCGGGAAGATAGGTCGCGGGAATGTCGCCGTGGACCTTCATCGCATCGACGAGGGTCTGGCCGGAGATGCCCTTGATCGGCTTTTCCGAGGCGGCGTAAACATCGGTGATGAACACCACGTCGGCGGCTTGCAGGACCTTCCCGAAATCGTCCGCCAGCGCCTTCGTCCGGGTGTAGCGGTGCGGTTGGAAAAGCACGATGAGCCGCTTCGACTTGAGCGAGCGCGCGGTTTGCAGCGTGGCGGCGAGTTCGGACGGATGGTGGCCGTAGTCGTCGATGATGCGGTAGTCGGCTGATAGATATTTCGTTTCGAAACGGCGTTTCGCTCCGGCGAAGGTGGCCAGCGCGCGGGAAACCAGCAGGAACTCCGCGCGACAGCTATCAGCCAGCGCGATCGCTGCGAGGGCGTTGAGGATGTTGTGGTTGCCGGGAATGCCGAGCTCGACATCGCCTAACACTTCGCCCTTTTTCTTCACGGTGAACGCCGACGACCCCTTCAGATCCCGGACTGCCGTGGCGGTGTAGTCGGCGTCCTCCCAGCCGTAGGAAATCGCATTTTCGCGGCCAGCGCAGACTTCGTTGGCGACCGGATCTTCGGCGCAATAGACGAGTCTGCCGGTAGTTTGATCGGCGAGTTTCGTGAAGACCTCCTTGATGTGATCGATGTCCCGATAGAAATCGAGATGCTCGGCCTCGATGTTGAGGATCACGGCATGCTCAGGATGATAGAGGGCGAGCGTGCCATCGCTTTCGTCGCCTTCCGCGACCATGAACTCGCCATCCTCGGACCATTTCGCATTCGCGCCTAGAATCGGGATTTCCGCGCCGACGTAATAGCTGGGTTTCTGCCCGGCCTCGCGCAGGACGTGGGCGGTCATCGCGGAGGTCGTCGTCTTGCCGTGGGTCCCGGAAATGACGATGCCTTTCCTGGTGTGCAGAATCGCAGCCAGGCACTCGGCCCGGCGGAGCAGTGAAATCTTGGCTTTTTTCGCCGCCGAATACGCGGGATTGTCCGATTTGATCGCCGAGGAATAAACCACGAGGTCCGCGCCCTTCACGGCGGCGGCGGTGTGCGGTGAGGAAAAAATGAGGCCGACACCCTGCATCCGGATGGTTTCCGCGGTGGTCACCTTGTCCGAGCCGCTGACCTTGTGGCCCATGCCTAACAGTAACAACGCGAGCCCGCTCATGCCGGATCCGGCCACGCCGATGAGATGGATGTGGAGCGGTTTGCTCCGGTCGGTGAGGCGTTGGCTGAGTTCGATCATGATGGCGTGAGAGTGGCTTCGATGGCGGCGCACACCCGGTCCGCGGCGTCCGGGACAGCGAGTGCGCGGGCCGCTTTTGCCATGCGCTTGTAGGTTGGCAAGTCTTGCAGGATGGAAGTGGCCAAAGAAGCGAGTTTTTCCGCATCCAGATCGCGCTCCTGGACAAGCTTGGCCGCGCCCGCCGTGGCGAAAACCTCGGCGTTCCGCGTCTGGTGATCGTCCGCCGCGTACGGGTACGGGACCAGGATCGATGGATGGCCGGCGATCGC
>JBGSOI010000036.1:0-11796 GCA_041739215.1 Akkermansiaceae bacterium | reverse complement strand
GCGGCGGTGATCCGCCTGCCACGCTCGTCCAGATGCGGCCAAATCGATTCAAACTTCTGCATAAGGGCATCGCTTTCTTTCACGGAAAGAACAGTTAAGAAATCTTAATCTGTTTGGCAAGTTTATTTATTTACGCCGCCTAAACATTACCTGGTTGCTGACGGCAGCGTCGGACGCCCGCGATTGAAGAGTCCCCAACTGCACGATGTAGTCTTCCGAAATGGGCTCTTCGCTTGCCTTGACTCGGCCGTAAAGCATTCCGAGTTCGTTGCGGATTTTAGTGAGTTCGATTCCTGACACCTCCAACTTCTTCAGATACTTGGAAGCATAGCTCAGGTAGGTGGTAATGAAGCCGATACAAAGAGTAGTTATCGAGGTACGTTGGACATGGATCGCCTTCAGGAAGTCGTTTGTGCAAAGCTCGGCTTGCGGGTCCATTGGATCCATTCCGACTTCGAGCTTGTGCGACTCGCCGATAAATACATTGCCACAGGTGAGATTGTTTTTGCTACATTGGCAGGGGAGTTGAGCCCTGACGCGTTCGGTGTTTTGATCCAGCTCCAGCGCCCTACCGCTCAAGGGAATAAATGGGTAGCTGTTATCGATTGCCGTGGTGATAAGGCATTTCGGAGACATTGGACGCTTTGGCATGAGATTGCCCATTGCCTCACCGCGGTTGGTCAAATGCATCTTCCTCTTCGCCGCACGACAGATAATCCAAGCAAGGACCCGGTGGAAACGATCACAGACCTCATCGCTTCCGATTTCGCGTTCTACGCTCCAATTTTCGATCCGATCCTAAAGAGGGAAATCACCAAGAACGATGGGCATCTCAGCTTTGCAGTCGTAAATGCGATTCGGTCGGGCTTTTGCCCCGAGGCGAGTTTCCAATCCACGCTGAACGCTTGTGTCGCCTCTTTGGCATCACCCTATTTAGTTTTGGACATCAGGCTTGGCTATAACAAGAGCGAGGCCGCTGCGGTTGCCTCCGGCAGATCGCCCATTAAACCCGCCCTGAGGATTTACCGAGCGAGCCCCAATAACGAAGGCTCCCGAGTTGGGCTCTGGATTCCCAATAATTACCGGATACCTGATCACTCTGTGATCTTTGAGGCTCACCGTATTCAATCGACGCGAGGTCTAGGTCGTCTGGAAGATTTGGGGACGTGGACGGATTCCCGTGGGCGAAGTCTCCAGACGCGATCAGTTTTGATAGAGGCTAAAAAGTCGGGTGACCATGCTTTGGCGCTGGTTCGCGACGCTGCATGAATGGGGTGATTGCTCACTGATCAACAAGCGGTGGGTTGCCATTGCGGGATTTTTTCCTGACGTTCGTCACACCAGATCGAGCGATGGCTGGGACGGGGTGATTCTGGAGGAAAGATCGATCTTGGTCTCGAACTCGTCGATGGCGGATGGCGGGCAATTCGCCAATAGCGGCAGGAGATCGAGGACTTGGCGCAGGGTTTTGCAGTCGCGGTCGGGACTGAAATAAACAACGACCTTTCTGCCGCGTTCGAGCAGGTTGAGGATGTTGTTGAGGGTGACAGAGGGGACCGGGATTGTTAGCATGGTTCACCGCCATGGTGACGGCCGGCGCGATGGTGAAAATGCTGGAGGTGGCGTGGTATCCGGTCAAGCAGTCCAAGGAGACGTTTTCCCTGATCCAGCTGGAAATGAAATACGAGCCGACGAAGGAGATGAAACAGGAAATCTGGAGCGGTGGCTTGTATGCCGTGGGCGTGCCGTTGCCGCAGGGGATCACGTCGCCCGAGTATTTCAAAAGCCTGCGATCCCACTGGATTCACAATCACGGAATCGGAGCGGCGCAAGTCATGATCCTGCTCACCATCATGGTTGCCAAGTTCGTGTGGGAGAGGCGAGGAGGTGGCAACGTTTTCTGGTTCTGTGCCAACTGGGTGGCAATGTTCTGGATTGGGGCGGGAATTCTCGGCGGGAATCTGATGCCGGATGTCACTGGCTTGAGCCAGCGGGTCATGTATTGCGGGATTTATTTTTGGATGCTGATCGTCGTCCGGCAAATCGAGCGGCTGAAGAGCTTGGAAATCAAAGCTGAATTTCAAATCCCTGGCATTTCGGCCCCCGAGAGGCAGGATGCGGCGGTCACAGACACGCCGCTACAAGCATGAAATTCGAGCCACCATTTGACGGCAGAAAATTCGACAGGCAAACCGCACCGCCGTTTGGGCGGAGTCCCGATGGACAATGGATCTTTTCCGCCGGGGATTTGCCGGAATTACCGATCCCGATACATGTGGCGGTGACAAAGGATTTCATCGAAATCGACGGCTGGGTATTCCCTCTGTCGTATGTTTCGAAGAGCCTGCTCGTTTGGCTTCAGCAGTCGTTTCTCCGTTGGGTGGAGGAGGATGGGAGCGAGAAGAACCAGGAGTGGATCAATGGCATTGCGGAAGCGTTTCAGGATGGATTGGCTGGGACGCTCTGATCAGTTCGCCGGCAAGACCGCCGCCTGGTGAAAGCGCCTGATTGCGGCGCGATAAACCGGAGCGTCAGCCCATGAATGGGGTCATTGAATGGTGTCATTGCTCACGGATCAACAAGCGGTGGGTTGCAATTGCAGGATTTTTTCCTGCCGTTCGTCACACCAGATCGAGCGATGGCTGGGACGGGGTGATTCTGGAGGAAAGACCGATCTTGGTCTCGAACTCGCCCATGGCGGATGGCGGGGAGTTCGCCAACGGCGGCAGGAGATCGGGAAATTTCTAGTCATAGATTCTGAGAAATCGTTACATCGCCTCATCCGGTTCGTGGAGGATCACATCGAACGGCAGGAGCCGTCCTTCGTGAAGATAACAGTTCCGCCGTTCGGCATCGATGGCCATGACGTTGAAGGCATAGTTGAAGAAGATGACGTGTCCCGATGGATCACGTAGCCGCACCCAACCGGCATCCATGAAGTGCTTTTCGATATCACGCGGTTCCGCAGGCTGGCCGTGGTATTGCGGCTGGGTGATGCCGAATGAAACCCGCGCGTCCGGCCACGCGATGACGGAGGCGAGCTTCACGTCATCGCCAAACACGTCGTTGTTGGCAATCCAGCGGGCGAGGTATTCCAACGGTGTGGCATGGAGGAATTCAATGACGTCACGGGTCGTCGTTTCGCCTGGTGCCGCCCGGAGATTGACAACCGGCAGGGAGATGACCGCCGGAACGAGACCGAATGCAGGAAGAATGGTTGTCTTGCCCACGCGCCCTGAAGAAATCGACAGGTCAACCGCATGCTCAGTTCCCAGCTGCAAACTGCAATCCTCACCGACGAAAGAATCCCAACCAAATCCAGGATTTTTCAGGATTCCAAGTTCACCAGCCAAAGCAACCGCTTGTTGGCTTTGGCTTCGGATGCGGGCGGGACGTTCCGCCCCATGGCATTCGCCGTGGTTTCCACAAAGGTCGCGTAATCGCTGATAGAAGGTTTCAAGCGAATGCCCTGACCCGCCCGGACCTTGTCCGGTCCGGCTGTCGGAGGTTTCGTCTGATTCTTTTTTTTGGCGTTCACGGCATGGACACCCTACACGGAGGCGATGAGAGGGTCAACGCCGGAGTCGGGGGGCGACTCCCAGGCAATCGCCCAGATCATTGAGGCCTGGATCGAGTTGATTGTTTTCATAGGCACGCCCCCGCTTCGGCGAGGAACGTGTTTCGGACGCGGTCCGAAACGAAAAAGCCAGCTTCCTGGATGAGGCGTTCCATCTGGATCCGCAAGGGAAGGAATTTCGCCGTCGCGTTTTGCTTTGATCAGGATCCCCAATCGGGGAGGTGTTACAGACCACCTGCATAGGCCAAATCCTCGGCGACATCACGAAAATGTTCCGGCGGCTGGTGGCTGATCCGGACGGCTGGGTTTCCGGCGGCACATGCGGGCTTTTGCAGCGGATCATCACCAGCAGCTCTAACCCGCCAAACTCGGAATTCCGAGCGACCGCATCTCCCCAACCAATTGGTTACCGCAAACCTTTTGAGGAGCGCGTGCATCCGTCGCTAGCTTGCGACACGTGAGCGAGGTTCACGAATTTCCCCACCACAATTTACCCATTCAACCATGAAGACTAACAAACCTATCAAACGGCTCGCCATGGCGGCGTTGTGTGCGTTGGCCCTGCAGGCGGGCACGGCACAAGCCAGCATCGCCTATGGCAGCATCAACAACTTCGACACAGTCAACGACACCGGGACCGAATGCCACGGTTTCGAGATCGAGATCGAAGACTGCCACAGCACCGACATCACTTACACCTATAACTACAATCACTACGGTGCGCCACGGATCGAGCAGGATGACACGGACCCCGTGCATCCGAAGTGCCGCATCCGCTGGGAGAGCAAGAAGAACACCAACGGGACCTGGGCGGCCTACACCGCGATCCCTAGCGGCCCGATCAATCCGACCAACGGCCACATGTTCACCAATCCGAGTGTGAACTTCGGTGGCGAGCATTTCGGCGTCGGCTATCGGGTGCCGGCTTCGGTGGTGAAATACAATTGGCTCATCGACAACGGCAGCGGTGTGCTCGTGCACGGCGGCGCGGTGCAGGTCGCCACGCCGGTGTTCACCTATTTCCCGCCGGTCGCCGGCAATCCCGCACCCGCGCAGGTGCAGGCCGTGATCGCCCCACCACCACCGCCGGCGCCCCCGGTGAAGGAGTATGGCAAAGCCCTGTGGGTGAAGGAAATCAAGACCACCACTCACAATAACAAGGAGATCAAGCTGCGCGAACTTGTTAGCGATGACCCGGACGATGCGAATGACATCAACTGGGCGAATGGCGAGCCGGATGAGGTCGAAGTGGAATGGCGCATCCTGCAGTTGAAAACCAGCGCCCCGGACGGTGGCCCGAACGCCGAGCTGGCCGCGGCCCCCGAAGATCTGCCAAATGGTGACGAGGTGGTGACACGCCGTTACGAGTTCTTCAAATACAACGGTCCGCTAGATGGCGAGAGCGGTGAAGCGATCGCCGATGCGGTGGATGCTGACGACCTGCACGGCACCGGCGAAAGGACCTACAATCATCACTTGGTCGGCGGAGAATGGGTGAAAGTCACCGAGGACATGGCGACGTTCGAGATCGTGGGAGACTTCACCGGTTCACAAATGGCCGCCGTGGATGTGGATGCGCCGGTAGGATTGATTGACCACGTCGGCGAAGGTCGCATCAACACGCCTTTTGCCGCCCGTACGGTCGTCATCGAAGGGGGTTTTCCTTTCACCTCGTTGCTGGAAGGTGCACTGCCTGCCGGAATGACATTCGATGAAATGACCGGAGTCCTCGAGGGCACACCCACGGTCAGTGGTTCGTTTCAATTCAAGATCACCGCCATTGACGGCTTCAATCCGGACGTTTCGAAAAACTACACGCTGCTCATCGCCGCCGCGGGTGCCGCTTTGCCACCCGCCAGCCTGCTGGACACCACCGCCGACCCCGTCGGCGGCGGCACCACCACGGGCGACGGTTCCTTTGCCATCGACGCGAATGCCACGGTGACCGCGACAGCGGAACCCGGCTTCACCTTCCTCAACTGGTCGGACAACGGCATCGTCGTCAGCACCAACAGTTCCTACACGCTGACGATGGATGTGAACCACTCGCTCGTTGCCAATTTCGCACCCGCTCACACCATCAGCACCAGTGCGCTGCCTCTGGCTGCAGGCACGACGACCGGCGACGGCATCGTCAGCGATGGAGACAGCGTCACCGTGGTCGCTATTGCAAATGCGGGTTATACATTCACTAACTGGACGGATGCCGGTCTCGTGGTGAGCGCCACGGCGAGTTATACCTTCAATGCGGCCTCGGATCGCGTTCTCGTGGCGAACTTCGCCGTCGTGGGCGCCAGCCACACCATCACCGTGAGCGCGGCACCCTTGTCAGGTGGCAGTGTCACCGGCGGCGGCACCGTGGCGGATGGTGGGAACGTCACCGTCACCGCGACCGCCAATGCGAACCACAGCTTCACCAACTGGACGGAAGGCGGCGCACCGGTCAGTGCCAGCGCCAGCTATACCTTTGTCGCCACCGCGAACCGCACGCTCGTAGCGAACTTCACCTTCACCGGCGGTGGCGGCGGAGATTCGCTGACCATTGTTGTCTCCGCTTCACCGCCGGATGGCGGATTGGTCGAAGCGGATTCACCAAGCTATGACGTGGGCGATGGTGCGGACGTGCGGGCAGAGGCCAATCCAGGCTACACCTTTGTGAACTGGACGGAAAACGGCGTGGAAGTCAGCACGGACTGGAAATACGAATTCGATATCATGAACAACCGCGTCCTTGTGGCGAACTTCGTCTCCCAAGGCAATGTCGCCATCACGCTGAGCGCCACACCACCTGAAGGCGGCACCGTCAGCGGCGGTGGCGGCAAAGTCATCGGCGCACCCGTCACCGCCTGCGCAATCGCGGCCAGTGGCTACAAATTCACCCACTGGAGTGAAGGCGGCCTCGAAGTGAACACGGACAAGGACTATCAGTTCACCGCCAGCGTGAGCCGCACCCTGGTCGCCAACTTCATCGTGATCCCAGCCACCGGCATTCACGAAACGGAGAACGAAAACGAGATGGAGTTCGAGTGGCCGGAAACCGCAGACGGCTGGGTGCTGCAGGAAAGCACCGATCTAACCACCTGGGCCAACAGCACCCGGCCAATCCAGGTTAGCGGCGGCAAGAAGCGCACCCGGGTCAGCACGCAGAACGTCCCCGGCGTTTTCTTCCGCCTGGTGAAACCCTGAGGAGGCTCATCTACTCAATCCCGCCGTCGCCCACACCGAACCATCGGGTGTGGGAGGCGGCGGGTTTTTGGCCGGGAAGGCACCTACAATTCCGTTACCTTTCAGTTTCATCGGCCCTTGCCGGTGACTGCCGGAGTTGTTTCCCTTCTCTGGCTCATGAGAATCCTATTGGTAGAAGACAACGCGCAGCTCGCCATCCAGGTTGCCCGATCACTCGGCCGCGAGGACCATGAGGTCACGCATGTTGCGGACGGACCATCTGCGGTGGAAGCCGCCACTGGCGAGCCCTTTGATCTCGTCGTCCTGGATGTGAACCTGCCCGGTTTCGATGGCTTCGAAGTGCTCAAGCGGATCCGCGCCACCGGCCTGCCCCGCCGGGTGCTGATGCTCACCGCCCGCTCGAAAATTGGCGATCGCGTGGCCGGACTGCGCGCCGGGGCGGATGATTACCTGACCAAGCCCTTCGCGCTCGACGAGCTTCTCGCCCGCGTCCATGCGTTAGGCCGTCGTGCACACGACCCTTCAGATGGCAGCCGGATTTCCATTGGCGATTTGCAGATCGATGTCGTCAATCGCCGCGTTACCCGGGCCGGCGAGCGGGCGGAACTCTCGCCCCGTGAGTTCGAGTTGCTCATGATCTTCGCCCGCGAACCGGGCCGCACGTTTTCCCGGGATGAAATCTGCGAACGGATCTGGGATCGCCAGCACGAATACGACACGCGCACCGTGGAGATCTTCATCCTGCGCCTGCGCCGGAAAATCGACCGGCCGGGAACCGAGTCTGTCATTGCCACGGTCCGCGGCTCCGGCTACGTGATGCACCCCAAGTGATCCGCTCCTCATCACTCAAGGTCAAACTCGGCCTTTACGCCACGCTGATCTGCCTGCTGGCACTCGCGGCGGGCGTGATTCCCCTGCTGTCCGCCGTTTACTTCCACCAGCTCATCCAACTGGACCAGACGCTCGTCCGCGACGCTGAGGAATTGGCCACCAGCCTGAAAAACTTCCGTGGCGCGCCGGTCGACCCGCGCCGGCCGCTGAGTGAGAAATTCATCCCGTTCTCCTTCGCCGGGCGCCATCTCGTCATCCAGGGGCCGGAGGGGCAGGTGCTCTATCAGTCACCCGGACTCCGCGTCGATGATTTCGGCAGCGACGCGGAAAGTGCCGTCACTCGGATGATCGACGGGAAAAAATACCGTTTCGTGAGCCACCGGTCGCCGCCCTATCAGATCCGCATCGGCAACGAGCTGGGATTCATCGAGCGCTTCGAGCGGGATTTGGTGAGCGATCTCCTGTTCACGGTGCCCTTTGTCGCGGTCGTCGTTTTCATCGGCGGCCTCTGGCTCGGGCGCCGCGCGGTGGCTCCAGTCGCCGCGATCACCGCTGCGGCGGGGCGCATCAACGCCAGCAATCTCGACGAGCGCCTTCCCATTTCTGCCAACAAGGATGAAATCGCGGATCTCAGCGAGGTGATCAACCTTACCTTCGACCGGCTGCAAGCATCCTACAATGCCGCCAGCCGGTTCTCAGCGGATGCCTCGCACCAGCTCAAAACCCCTCTCACCATCCTGCGCGCCGGTCTCGATCACCTCTCGGCCTCACCGGCGATCCAAGGCGAGGATCGGGAGGAAATCGACACCCTGCGCCAGCAGGTCCGCCGCCTGACCACCCTCATCGAGGATCTGCTGCTGCTCGCCCAGGCGGATGCGGGAAACCTCGAAGACGAGCGTGAAAGCCACCGCTTGCGCGTCATCCTGGATGGGTTGCTGGACGATCTCGACGTGCTCGTGTTAGACAAGGAGATCACCGTGGAAGCCACGATCCCTGAAGATATCCGCGTCTCGGTGAACCTGCGGCAGATTCAAATCGCGCTGCAGAGCCTCATCGAGAACGCCGCCAAATACACGCCGCCCGGTGGACGCATCCGGTTCGCTGCCAGCGTGGAGGAAAGTCATGCCGTCCTCCGCATTGCCAACAGCGGCGAACTCATTCCGGAAGAGGAGCGTGAGAGCATCTTCGAGCGATTCCGACGCGGCAAGGTCCTCGGCGAGAACATCGGCGGACACGGGTTGGGTCTCAACATCGCCCGCGAACTCGTCCGTGCCCAGGGTGGTGATTTGAAAGCCAGAGCTTCCGAGGATGCTCTCAACGAGTTCGTCATGACCCTGCCGCTTGTCGAAGGCGAGGCTCGTTAGAAACCGCTGATGACCCCTGTCGCGGGCCGCCTTCCCGGAGTCCCGGGGGCTGCGGGCGCTTTGTTTTTCCCCGCCTCCGCGGCGAGCCGCTCGCGGGTCGTCGCCGGGAGTTTGGCAGCATTCATGTCGTACCAATCCCCGGCGTCGGCCCGATTGGCGGCGGCCCATTTCCGATAGTAGCGCGCCATGACATCGTCGCGCACTTCCGGGGCGGACAGCCCGAGCGCCAGATTCAAGGCTCCGGCCGGGTCGCTCTGGCTGCGGACGTCGGCGAGGCTCCGGCGGCCCTGGTCACTCATGGAGCCGTTTCCAATATCCCCGATCCACTGCTCGAGGCCCACGGGATCCGTGGCGGCCCACGAATAAAACGCGCCTTTCATTCCCTCGGCGGCTTGGTTTGGCGGCAAGGTGCCAAGCCATTCCAAGGCTTTGTGTGGCTCGATCGCGCCCCAAGTGGTGCCGAGATGGGAAGTCACCTGCTGGAGGAGAGCGGCGTCGCCAATGGTCTGGCTCCAGGACACGGCCGCCTTGATATCGCTGGCGGCCCACACCGTGGCGAGTGTCGCCGCGGCCTCCATTTTCATTTGTCCGTCGGCCAGTCCTTTCACCCATTCCGCGACGGCGGCGGGATCGGAAGATGCCCAGCGGTTGGTCAGGGCCACGACAAGGTCCGCATTCATCCCGGCTTCGATTTCCGGGGCGAACGCCGCGACAGCCGCCTTCGGACCATCTGCGGCGAACGAGTCGGCCACGGCGATTTCAGCCTGATCCTTCGCCCGCCCGGCGGGCAATCCGCGCACCCAGTTGAGTGCGGCGGTGGGATCGCTTTCTGCCCAAGTCCGGGGCAGCGCCGTGAACAGACTGGACGAAGTGAGTCCGGAATCCACCAGCCATTTGGCGGCATCCGCGGGAGATTGGCGGGTCCAGCCGATCACTAAATCGGTAAGCGCGCGATCCTTGATCGGGCCTTCCAGATTTCCCTCCGCCCACAGCCACGCTTCGCGCGGGTGCTCGTAGGCCCATTTGTTCATCGCGAGCCCGGTGAGTTCGGACTGAAGCTTGCCTGCGGGAAATTGGGATTGCGCGTGGGTAAGCGCGCCCTCGGGATCGTTTTCGGCCCACTCGCTGAATACCCCGCGGAGGAAATCGAGTTGATCGCGCACCGAGGTCATCGCCTCGGCTTCCTCCAGAGCTCCGGCGATGTCTTTGAGAGCAGCCTCCGCACCCCGGCTGCGGAAATGCTCGCCGCGTTCGAGCGCGCTCATTTGCTCGACCGCCGTTTCGGTCACCTGCGGGGTGAGAATGCGCGGACCACCGGACCCCCGTACGGGCGCAGTATTGGAGGCCGATGGCCGCGTCTTCGGAGCCGCCTCAATGACGACCGAAGGTGTTCCGAAAAGGCCGCCGGGGCGGAAGGACCAAGTCATTCCGGATCCCACCACACCGCCCATGACGAGGATGAGGAGATTGGCGGAAAAGCTTCCGTTGGGGGGCCATTTCGATTTCATGTTGGAGTTCTATTCCCGCTCCGGAAATTTGGCAATTACGCGAAGGTTACCGATGTGTAACCGCGACAAAGTGGCTGTTATTCGCGGAACTGGCTTAGTTCATTTCATCCCCCGCCCATGAAAACGCTCGCCCTTTTCTGCATTTTTCTCACCGCGCCAACCCACGCCCAGTGGAGCTATCAGCCACTTCACGAATTCCGGAAACCCGGAGCCGCCTCGGTCGCGCCACTCGTCATCCACAGCGACAACCTCATCTACGGCACCGCCTCCGTCGGCGGCGTTTCCGGCGGCGGAACAATTTTCCGCCTTACCGGCGGCAAGGTGGAAACACTCGTGGATTTGAACCCAACCATCGGCACAGGACCCACGGCGGGACTCGTTTCCGGGCCGGATGGAAATCTTTACGGAACCTGCACGGCGGGCGGCGCGAACCAGTTTGGCACGGTTTTCCGCGTCAGCCCTGCGGGGATTTTCACCAAGCTGTTCGACTTCACCGGCACTGGCGGCGCCAAGCCGGGCTCGGTGCCCGGAGAGCTGGTCCTCCACCCGGATGGAAATTTCTACGGCACCACCGGTGCCGGCGGTTCTAACGGTCTCGGCACGGTCTTCAAGGTCACCACGGCCGGAGTCCACACAGTGCTGGCCACCTTTTCCGGCACCGCCGGCACCCGCAAGGGATCCCAGCCCACCGGCCGCCTCGCCATTTCCGGGACGGAACTCTACGGCCTCACGCGCTTCGGCGGCAGCGGAAACCTCGGCGCGGCCTACCGCATCACCACGAGCGGAACATTCACCAGCCTGTTCGACTTCACCGGTGCGGCGGGCCTGCGGCCGGGTGCTAACCCCGATGGCGGATTCGTCCGCCACTCCAGCGGAGACCTTTACGGCACCGCGGAATACGGCGGCTCGGGCGCGTATGGCACCGCCTTCCGTCTCACCACCGCCAATGCCTTCACGCTGCTTCATCAGTTTTCCGATCCCACCGCTTCACAGCCCGTCGGCGAGTTGGTCGAGGGAACCGACGGCCTGCTCTACGGGGCCGCGGCGGCGGGAAGCAGCTCCGGCTTCGGCGGGCTGTTCCGGATCTCCACCGGCGGAACTCACGAACTGCGTATCAGCTTCGATGGCTTCAATGGAGCGGTGCCTCAGGCCGGACTCGTCCGCAACGCCGCCGGCACCTTGTTGGGCGTCACCAGCGCCGGTGGTCCCGGCCAGTTAGGCGTGGTGTGCGCTCTGGAAAACAGCGGTGCGTTCTCGGTGACCGCGCCGCTCTCGCCGGAACTCGGCTGGCACCCGTCCGGCGCTCCGCTCGCCACCGGCGGCGGAAATT
>JBGSOI010000025.1:0-48410 GCA_041739215.1 Akkermansiaceae bacterium | reverse complement strand
CATCACATTCCCGAAATAACAAACCACAGCCATCACCGCAGTCGCCGCACTCACTTTCAACAACGCGAACAACAACCCCAAAGTCCCCACATCACCCGCGTATCTCGTCATCGCCACATACAGGAAAATAAAATTCATGCTCGCCACAATGCTCGTCGTCAAAGCCAGCGACTCGTGTCCCCACTTGAAAACATACACGAACACATAATTGCAAATCGCATTCACAAACAATGCCATGATACTCGCAATCATCGGCAACCATCTCTTCTCAATCGCGTAAAACGCAGGCTGCAACACCTTCAAGCCCGCGTAAAAAAGCAGCCCGTAACCGTACGCCTGCAAAGCCCCCGCCGTCGCCAACCGGTCCGCCGCATCGAACTCACCCCGCTCATACAACAAACTGATGATCGGCTCCGCCAACGTCACCAACCCCACCGTCGCCGGCAAAACCAAAAACATCACCAGCTTCAAACCCTTCACCAAGGTCGGCGCAAAATCACCACCCACCCCATTCACCGCCGCCCTCGATAACGCAGGCAATGTCACCGTCGCCACCGCCACTCCAAACACCCCGATCGGCAACTGCATCAAACGAAACGCATAACTCAACCAACTCACCGCACCCTCACCCACACCATACGCAAACATCGAATTCACCACCACATTCACCTGCGTCACAGAGGCCGCAATCACCGCTGGAACCATCAAACTCAAAATCTTCTTCACCCCGGAATCATTCCACCGGAAATTCGCCACAAACCGATATCCCACCGCCCTCAACGCCGGAAACTGACACACCAACTGCGCCACACCCCCAATCACCACTCCCCAGGAAAACCCCACCAAACTCCTCGGCCCCCAACTCGGATCCATCCAATACCCGATCGCCGCCCCACCCACCATCGACCCCACATTGAAAAAACACGAAGCCAAAGCCGGCATCCCATAAACATCCCGCGCATTCAACATCCCCATCACCAGCGCCGAAATCGAAACCAACGCAAGATACGGATACATCACCCGCACCATCTCGACCATTAACGTAAACTCCTCCACATTATAATTCCGCCCGGTCTCACCACTCCGCGATAACGCCGTCAACATCTCCACTATCCACGGCGCCAACCAAATCCCCACCAGCACCACCAAACTCATAAACACCGTCACCAAACTCATCATCCGCTGCGCCAAAATCCACGCATTCTCCACCCCATCCGACTTTATCTTTTTTGAAAATGTCGTCACGAACGCCTGCGACAACGCACCCTCCGCAAACAAATCCCTCAACAAATTCGGCACCCGATACGCCAAATAAAAACAATCCATCCACCGGCTTCCACCATACAAACCCGCAAACAACATCTCCCTAACAAGCCCCAACACACGGCTCAACATCACCGCCGCACTAACCTTCCATGTTGCCTTCGCTGACATCCCTCGCCCTTCTTCCCCAATCCGCCCCTCTTTGGCAATTCATTACTCAAACATCAAACACCCCTCTCCACCTTCGCCGCACACATCAACGCCGCGTCACCCCGGAAAAAAATCCAAAATCATCATTCATAATTCAAAATCCATCCTTAAAAATTCTCCCCGATGACCATTCTCAAAACCGTCCTCCTCCTCGCCGCCTCCAACGTCTTCATGACCTTCGCATGGTACGCACACCTCAAGGACATGAAATCCAAACCCCTCATCTTCGCCATCCTAATCAGTTGGTTCATCGCACTCTTCGAATACTGCTTCCAAGTCCCCGCCAACCGCATCGGCCATCAAGTCCTCTCTCTCCCCCAACTCAAAATCATCCAGGAAGTCATCACCCTTACGATCTTCATCCCCTTCGCCATCTTCTACATGAAAACCCCACTCTCATGGAACTACATCTTCGCCTGCCTCTGCCTCCTGGGCGCCGTCTTCTTCATCTTCCGCGACAACTCATAACACCGCCCCATGACCTTAAGACTTTCCGACCTTCAGACCTTAAGACTCTTCCCCCTTGACCCCGCCCCCATCCACAACTAAACCCACTCCCTCATGGGATTTGAAACTCTAGGCCTCAACGCCAACATACTCGAAGCAATCGAACTAACCGGCTACACCACGCCCACCCCGATCCAGGAACAGGCCATCCCCGTCATCCTCGAAGGCAAAGACCTCATCGGCGCCTCCCAAACCGGAACCGGAAAAACCGCCGCCTTCGCTCTCCCCTCCCTCTCCAAAATCACCCCACTCCACAAACCTCAAATCCTCGTCCTCGAACCCACCCGCGAACTCGCCCACCAAGTCGCCGAACAATTCGAGAAATACGGGAAATTCACCGGCATGAAAGTCGCACTCCTCTACGGCGGCGTCGGCCTTGGCGAACAAATGAAACAACTCATAGCCGGAGCCGACATCGTCGTCGCCACACCCGGACGCCTCGTCGATTGCTTCTACCGCGCCGCCATGCGCTTCGGTGAAATCAAAATCCTTATCCTCGATGAAGTCGACCGCATGCTCGACATGGGCTTCCTCCCCCAAGTCCGCAAAATCGTCAACCTCTGCCCATGGGACGAACGCCAGACCCTCTTCTTCTCCGCTACCATGCCCCCGGCCATCCAAACCTTCGCACAATGGTGCCTCAAGGAACCCGTTAAAATTGAAATTGCCAGACGCGAAGTCGCATCCACCGTCTCTCACGCCTTCTACCCGGTCTCTATCGACCAACGCGACGAACTCCTCCTCGCCCTCCTCAAACAAACCGACTACCACTCGGTCATGATCTTCACCCGCACCCGCAAGGAGGCGGACCAGCTCACCTCACTCATCAAGTCCACCGGCCAGACCAAGGTCGCCGCGATGCATTCCGACATCAGCCAGGTGGACCGCATGAAGGCACTCGCCGGATTCAAGGCGGGGGACTACGAAATCCTCGTCGCCACCGACGTCGCCGCCCGCGGCATCGACATTTCCGGGGTCTCCCATGTCATCAACTACCGCGTCCCGGAAAACGCCGAGGACTACGTCCACCGCATCGGCCGCACCGGCCGCGCCGAGGCTGAGGGTGATGCGTTCACCATCCTCACCGCCGACGAACTCGACTACGCGAAGTCCGTGGAAATTTTCATCGACCAGACCATCCCGCGCCGGAAGCTGGAGGACTTCGACTACATGTACACCGCGCTGCTCGATACCACGCCGATCAAGTCCATCCGCCGCAAGAAGACCGGCGGCGGGAAAAAGCGGCGTTGAACGGAGCTCGGACAGGAATGAATCAACCTGCCTGAAGCTTTGATGAACCGATGAAACGCAAAAATGCCATGTACTTTTTTGGAGTGATGGCCGCATTAGTCGTGGGCTACGTCGCTTGGGCCGCGCGTATTTTCTACGTCCGTCCGGACGTCAAATTTGACTGGGATATCGCTCCGGACGGGAGAATTGAGGTTGCCAAATGGATGGATGCTCATCCGGGCTTCTTTCGTTTTCCGTTCGACTGGGATCGCTTTGCAGGCGAACTGTGTGATCCCTATCGACATTCCCTTCCACCAGTCATCGTGACTCACCACTATTACTCGAATTCCTCTGAGGCACCCGCACTATATGTCTACAGGAAAGGCCATCGAAAAGTAATCCGCTTTTGGGGGGCCGGCAAAAGTTGGCTAAAACCGGCAATCTACTAGGGGATGCCGATTTCGATCACCTTACAAAGAGGCGCCCCCCCGCCTGACCCGCCTTTCATCTTGACCCGCCATTGATGCGCCACATCCTCCCATACCATGAAAATTGCCGATGCCAGTGAATTGAAAAGTAACTGCTCGACTATCCTGAGCTTAGTCCGGGCGGGAGAAGAAGTCGTCATTACTCAAGACGGAAAGCCCGTCGCCCGGCTTGTGCCCGCGAAGCGGGAGGAAACCGAGCGGGAGAATTCGACCCAAATACCGGCTGCGACCCGCGAGAACAAAGGCAAACTCAAGTAACGACAAGAGTGTCGTTACTCCTTTTCCCATGCGCGTCCTCTCCATCGATCCCGCCGTTAGGAACACCGGCTACGCAGTGCTCGAAGGCGATCCGCGCAAGCCGACCGTCCTCGCCTTCGACGTGATTTCCATCCCGAAGAGCATCCCGCAATCCGCCGCGCTCTCCGCCATCCGGACGCATCTCGTCAACATCATCCAGAAGTTCCAACCGGACGAAATCGCCGTCGAAGGGATCATTTACGTGCAGTCCCACCAGACAGCGATCTCCATGGGAGCCGCCCGAGCCGCCGCGCTCATCGCCGCCGCGGATCATGGCCTGCACGTCTTCGAATACTCGCCGAAGAAGGTGAAAATGGCCGTCGTCGGCAATGGCAATGCCGACAAGAAGCAAGTCGCCTTCATGGTCCGCGCGTTGTTAGGGCTGGCCGAGACCCCGCCGTCGGATGCGGCCGACGCCCTCGCCATCGGCATGGCCCACCTCCAGGCATCCGATCCCCTCAAGGCCAAACTCCTCGAACGCCGGTTGGTATAAACATGCTGGAATTCATCCATCTCCCCGAACCCATCGACTACGAAGCCGGTCTCCGTCTTCAGGACCAGCACGTCCAGGCGATCCTAACCGGCACCGGCAGCGATACCGTTATCCTGCTTGAACACCTGCCGGTTTACACCATCGGCCGCCTGCGCGACCAATCCTCGCTCCGCGATCCGTCCTCGCTCCCCTACCCGGTCCACGAAATCAACCGCGGCGGCCAGGCGACCTATCACGGCCCCGGCCAGCTCGTCGGCTACCCGATCCTCGACCTCTCCCCGCGCGGCAAGGACCTCCACGAGCACCTCAGGAAACTCGAGGACGCCCTGATCAGCGCGTGCCACCACTTCGGGGTGAACGCCGGACGCCGCACCGGACTAACCGGCGTGTGGGTGGAGAACCGCAAGCTCGCCTCGATCGGCGTCGGTGTTAGGAAATGGATTTCCATGCACGGCTTCGCCATCAACATCACCGCGGAAAGCCTGCCGCCGTTTTTCGCCATCACCCCGTGCGGGATCGACGGCGTCTCCATGAGCTGCCTGGCCCACGAGGCCGGCCGGGAAATCACCGTCCCGGAGGCCGCCGCAGTGATTGAAGCGGAACTGGAGAAGCTACTCACAGGAGGGTCGGATTTCAGCCAGAGCCCTGCGAAGACAGCTTGAACTCCGGACCAACGCCGGAGAGAGGCCATGGATTTGCAAAAAATCCGGCCTATCAAAACATCCGTGTCAAAAGCGCCAATGCCGATACACTTCCATAATATCCAACGACCTTTTGGGGGCAGTTGAATGAATCCCGCGGTCCACCAGGAGGTTATTTCTTAGCGAAGTCGCGGATCTTGATGTTTCGGAAAAAGACTTGGTTGCCGTGATCCTGGAGGAGGATGTGGCCTCCGTCGAGCTCGCCGAAGTTCGGCCAGATTTTATATTTGCTGTCGGCGACGAGGTCGCGCCACTGCTTGCCGCCGCGTTCGATGTCGAGGGTTTTGGAGCCGTTGAGCCAGTAGGTGAGCTGCTTGCCATCGGAGAGGATGCGGGCGTGGTTCCACTGGCCGACCGGCATGATCTTCTTGTTCGCGGGAGCGGCCTGCATGTCATAAAGGGAACCGACGGTGCGGGTGCCGGGGCGGCCGGCCTTGGCGTCCGGGTGGCGCTCATCGTCGAGGATCTGGAACTCAGGGCCGATGGCGGAGCCGGGTCCTTTGTTGAGCTCGGGATCAACAAAGAATTTGATTCCGCTGTTGGCGCCCGGGGTGATTTTAAATTCAAGCTGGAGTTCGAAATCGGAAAATTTCGCTTTGGTGATGATGTCACCGGCGGCGGCGGATTCGGCTCCGCCGGTTTCGTTGATGATGAGGGTGCCGTCCTTGATTTCCCAACCGGCTTTGGGGAAATCCGCGCCTTTGACGCTGCGCCAGCCATCTGCAGTCTTGCCGTCCCAGAGGAGGGTCCAGCCGCTGGCTTTTTCCTCGTCGGTGAGGGTGTTGGCGGTGTCGGAGTCCTTGGAGGCGATTTCCTGGATCTTCAGGTTGCGCCAGCGGACTTGGGTGCCTTCCTTGTCGGCCTTGTCAATGCTGTGGACCTGGAGGGCGATGAAACCGGAGGCGGTCATGGAGTCCTTGATGGAGGCGCAGGGGGTGCCGTTGAGAGTGGTCTTGATGGAATCGCCGATGGCCTCGACGCGGATTTTGTTCCAATCGTTCTGCTTGAAGATTTTCCGGCCCTGTTCGGTGAATTCCTTGGGATCGCCGCCGAGGATACCGGGGTAGAGCCAGCCGCGGCGGGATTCGTCGTAAATGCCGGCGGCCCACCAGCGGTTTTGGACCGGATTCGGGTCGATCTCGATCTGATAGCCGTGGACGCGGTCGGCGGGGATCTTGATGGTTTTGCCGTCCCAGGTGATTTCACTGGGTGAGGAAAGGCTGTTGCTGCGGATTTGGACGCCGGAGTTCAGCTTGGGATCGACCTTGAATTCGTATTCCAGGATGAAATCCGAGTAGTCACGGGCGGTGCAGAGAAAGGTGTTGGGCGTCTTAAGGGTGGAGGTGCCGACGATGGCGCCGTCCTCGATCTTGTAGGTGGCCTTGCCGCCGCGCTGGACCCAGCCGTCGAGGTCTTTGCCGTTGAAGAGATTTGTCCAGCCATCGGCGGCGAGAGCGGTGGAGCAGGCGGAGATGAGAACAAAGGAAGCGCGAAGGTAGTTCATGGGTTGCGGGGTGATGGGGTTCGAGAGGATCAGAATAGTTACGACGCCATTGGCGTATTCTTGCGGTGACCCGTCAAGCGCGGGAAGCTAGCCGCCGAGGTAACTCATCTCAGCCTTCGGGCGCTCGACCTGACCTCGCTCTTCGGAGTAGCGGTCGTTGCGGATGCTCCAGATGGAACGGACGGTTTCCGCGATGATCTGCCGGTCAAAGCCGCTGCGCAGGATCCCTCGGAGGTCATGGCCTTCCGACGCAAACAGGCAGGTGAAGATTTTCCCATCGGCCGAAAGACGAAGGCGCTGACAGTCTCTGCAAAACGGCTTGGTCACTGAGCGGATCAGGCCGATTTCCCCCGCCCCGCCGACGTGGCTCCAGTGGGCCGCGACCTCGCCGCGATACGCCGGATCCCGCGGTCCGAGGTCGAACTCAGTGGCGAGGGTGGAGAGGATTTCGTCGCCGGAAACGACTTCGGCGAGGTTCCAGCCATTGGTCTCGCCGACGTCCATGTACTCGATATAGCGCAGGTCCACGCAGACGGATTTCGCCCAGCGGGCAAGCGGCAGGATTTCGCTTTCGTTCACACCGCGTTGGATCACGGAGTTCACTTTCACCGGCAGCCCGAAGGTCTGGGCACAGGAAATTCCGGCGAGCACCCGTTCCACCCTCGCGCCCACACCGTTCATTTCAGCGAAAATGCCGGGATCCATCGCGTCGAGACTCACGGTTACCCGGCTCAGGCCCGCAAGCGCCAGCGCTTCAGCATGATGCGCCAGCAACACCCCGTTGGTGGTCAGCGCGATGTCCTTCACACCTTCCACCGCCGCCAACATCGCGACCAGATCTTCCAGCCCCCGCCGCAATAACGGCTCACCACCGGTCAGTCGGATTTTCCCGATCCCCAGTGGAACCAACTCGCGGACGAGCCCCACGATCTCCTCGAATGTCAGCAAGTCCTCCCGCGGCATGAACACGTAACCCGGCCCGAAGACCTCAACCGGCATGCAATAGCGGCAGCGAAAATTGCAGCGATCCGTCACCGAAATGCGCAGGTCGCGCAGGCCGCGGCCTAGAAGGTCTGTCGGTATACCCATTACAAAGACAGCATGAATCAACCGGATCCGACTTCAATCGCAAAGAAAGTTACTCTTCACACCGGATTCCGGATTGGCCGGAAAAATCCCCGGCGCGACGATGGCTTTACATTGAATGTCAGTGCTTTGCCTGAACTGACAATCATTTTTTGTTAGTATCCTCAGAATGCCAACGACTTGTGGAGCACCTGCGAGGGCAAAATTGGTTTGCCAGATGCTGGCGAATGGAAAGCATCCCGGCACTCTCCCCGCCGCAATTCGCGGCCTCTTTCAAACTCATTTCGACTTCCCTTGGTCTCGGGTTTGAAAATTGCCGGCTGAATCCAAATCCTTGCCGCCTTGCTTCTCCTTACGATGCGACTGTCCATCCGTATTCGAAAACTTCTCGTACTACCCTGTCGCCTGCTTTTGATCCTCTGGTCTCTGGCCAGTCTCTCGGCAGCCTATGCCGCGCCGAACGCGGTCAATTTGGCTTGGGATGCCAATCCCGAGACCGACATCGCCGGCTACCGCGTTTACTTTGGCACCACCAGCGGCAATCTCGACAGGAGTCTGACGGTGGATACCACTCCTGAGGCCACCCTGTCCGACCTCGAACCCGGAGCGCTCTACTACTGCGCCGTCCAAGCCTTCAACACTTCCGAACTGGTGAGCCCGCTGTCTTCGGAAATCGCGTTCGTCGTTCCGGGAGCCGCCACCATCCCGGAAATTTCCGTGGAGCGGGACTCAGGCAGTGTCCTCACCGATGGTCAAAGCGGCGTGAGACTCAACAAAGTGGACCTCGGATCGACCGGTGCCGCAGAGACCTTCCTCATCAAAAACCTCGGCACAGGATATCTCACCGGCCTCTCAATCACCACCGAGGGCGACGAATTCACGGTCACTCCTCTCGACACCTCCACTCTGGCACCGGGCGGGACCACCAGCTTCAAGGTCACGTTCAAGCCCACGGCAGCCGGGGACCGTGTGGCATTCATCCACATCAGCAGCAACGACGCCGATGAATCACCATTCGATATCGCGCTGGTCGGCAGCGGCATCGCGTTTCCGGACATCTCAATCACCCAATCCGGCGGATCCAGCCTGATCGGCGGGCTCTCGGCCGTGAACCTGGGAAACGTCAACCTGGGTTCCACCGGTGCAGCCCAAACCTTCACCGTCTCCAACCTCGGCACCGCCAATCTTTCCGATCTAGGTATCGCCGTCCACGGCGTCCACAACTCCGATTTTCTGGTTGAATCATTGCCCACGAACTCACTCCCCCAAGGCGCGAACACGACCTTCAAGGTTACCTTCAAGCCCACCGCCGCCGGCCCCCGCACCGCGACCTTGCACGTCACCAGCAATGACCCGGATGAAAGCCCCTTCCACCTCAATTTATCAGGCAACGGCGTCGCCTTCCCGGTCATGGCCTTGGAAGACGCAATCGGCGCCCCGGTGGCCAGCAGCGGCGCGGCCATCCAGTTCGGCAGCATCACCGTTGGTGCCACTGGCAGCCCCGCGGCGTACACCGTTAGAAATTCGGGAACCAGTGCTCTCACCGGCTTGAAAGTCACCCTTATCGGAGCCGACATTGCCAGCTTCGTGCTCGCCGCTCCCGCCTCGACCACGCTCGCACCCGGTGCCTCCACCACCTTCAGCGTCAGTTTCAAGCCCACCACCGGTGGACCGAAAGGCGCTGCCTTCCAAATCGAGAACACCTCCACGACTGCCGGACTGCTGGTCGTCGGCCTGGATGGCAACGGCATCGCCTTCCCTGAAATTTCGGTCCTGTCAGATGGCGCGGACATGACCGGCGAAAGACCCACCTTGGATCTCGGCAACTGCAACCTTGGCGCCACCACACCCATTCGCATCGTCACTATCAAAAACACCGGCACCGGGGACCTAACAGGCATCGCGGTCGCCAGCGGGAGTTCAGAGTTCAAAACCGGCAGCCTCGGTGCAACCACGCTTGCTCCCGGCGCTACCACCACATTCAAAGTCTGCTTCACGCCAAAAGCCGCCGGCACCCGCGCTGCCACCCTCGCGATCGCAAGCAGCGACGCCAATGAAAATCCGTTACTCATCGTCCTATCCGGCATGGGAATCGCCGCTCCGCGAATCGCCGTCGAGCAAGGCAGCGGCAGGAGTCTGGTCGATGGGCGGGCCTTCATCAACTCCGGCACCATGGGCCTCGGAACCACCGCCAAGGTCCAGACCTTCACCATTCGCAACACCGGCACGGCCACGCTCGCCGGGCTGACCCTCATCAAGAAAGGCATCAATCCGACAGATTTCACCGTCACCGCCTTGAAGACCAAATCCCTGGCCCCGGGAGCCAGCACCACCTTCAAGATCGGGTTCAAACCCACCAAGGTCGGAATCCGCTGGGGCACCATCCACATCACCAGCAACGATGTGGACAAGCGTTCCTTCGACATCATCCTGACCGGAACCGGTAAGAAATCCAGAACCACCAAGTCAAATTCGGTCAAGACCAACCTAACTAATAAAGGCGGGACACCGGCTCGTCCCATCACGGGCACCGCAGTCATTGATGGCAGGAAATACCGCACCTTGACCATCACCAAGACTGCCGGGAAAACCATACTCCCCCGAGACATCGAGGTCTCCTCCGATCTTGTCACCTGGGCCAGTAGCCAACAGCACACCACCGTCCTGCTCAACAATGCGAAGACCCTCAGGGTGCGTGACAACACTCCGGTTGCCTTGGATGCAAAACGCTACATCCGACTCAAGCGGTGAGCCTTGGACTGCGCTCCGGAAGCATACTTCACACCTTCTCCTCAGGCCAGCAACTCTCTAACCACCCGCGCCGGCTCGACACCGGTGAGGCGCTGGTCGAGGCCCTGGAACTTGAACGAAAGGCGTTCGTGATCGACGCCTAGCAGATTGAGGATGGTGGCGTTCAGGTCGCGGATGTGCATCGGGTCCCTGACGATGTTGTAGGAGAAATCGTCGGTCTCACCATAGACGACTCCCGGCTTCACGCCGCCGCCGGCCATCCACATCGAGAAACAGCGGGGATGGTGGTCGCGGCCGTAGTTCTCCTTGGTGAGGCCGCCTTGCGAATAGACGGTGCGACCGAACTCGCCGCCCCAGACGACGAGCGTATCGTCTAGCAGACCGCGTTGTTTCAAGTCCGCCATCAGCGCGGCGGTCGGTTGGTCGATGTCTTCCGAGAGGGTCCTGATGTTCGCCGGCAGGTTCGTGTGATTGTCCCAACCGCGATGGAAAATCTGCGTGAACCGCACGCCGCGTTCAGCGAGGCGGCGGGCCATCAGGCAGTTGTAGGCGTAAGTGCCGGGCTCCTTGGCTTTCGGGCCATACATGTCCCAGATTGCTTGCGGCTCGTTGGAAAGATCGGTTAGCTCCGGCACCGAGGTCTGCATGCGGAACGCCATCTCATACTGCGCGATGCGGGCATTGGTCTCAGGATCTCCAATGCGATCGTAAAGCTTGCGGTTCATTTCCCCCACCCCGTCGATCATCGCCCGGCGGATCTCGGCAGGCACTCCCTTGGGATTGGATAGATGGATGACCGGATTCCCGCCCGACCGCAGCGCGACGCCGGTATTCTCGGGTGATAGGAAGCCGGCTGACCACAAGCGTGAGGAAAGCGCCTGGATATTCGTGGTGGTCACCAGCTTGGACGTGAGCACGACGAAACTGGGCAGGTCTTCGTTCATCGAACCGAGGCCGTAGGAGATCCACGAGCCGATGGATGGTTTGCCCGCAATCATGTTGCCGGAGTTGGCTAACAAAATCGCGGGCTCGTGATTGATTGCATCCGTGTGGAGCGAGCGCATGACCGCGAAGTCATCGGAAACCTTGGCCAGATGCGGGAACAGCTCGCTCACCCAGTGGCCGGCTTTGCCATGCTGCTGGAACTTGTAAATCGAGGGAGCCACGGGAAACCGGGTCTGCGAGGCGGTCATGCCGGTGAGCTGCTGGCCACCCCTAACCGACTCCGGCAGGTCCTGATCGAAATGCGCGGCCAAGCCCGGCTTGTAATCCCAGGTCTCGATCTGCGAGGGCGCGCCAGCCATGAACAGATAGATCGCGCGCTTCGCCTTGGGCGCGAAATGCGGCATCAGCGCAGCCTGCATCTCCGCAGCCTGGGAGGAGTTTCCGCCCTTGGCGAACAAACCGGCGATGCTCGCCCAGGCGAGCGATTTCCCGGCTCTTGATAGAAATTGGCGGCGCGAGGCGAGGGCACGCCACTCGGATTTCAACTCGTCGGGAATCGGGAGGTCCATCACGGACGGGCCTTCGCCACCATGGTCGGAACAAAGTTGGATCTCTGGTATTTTCATGGCCTACTTGGTGAGGGTTTCGTCGAGATTGAGGAACTGATTGGCCATCATCGTCCAAGTGGCGATTTCGATGGGATTGAGGTCGGCGTTGGCCGGAGCGGCACCGGTGGTAAGGAGGGCATTCGCATCCTCCGGATGCTCCTGATAGTATTTCACGTATCCATCCAGACTCTTGGTGAGAACCGTGATCTCGGTTGGCGCAAGGGGTCTCGCAATCAGGGTTTGGGACAGAAAAGCCAGCCTTTCGGGGGGGGCACTGCCGTGAAGAATGGTGCGTTCCGCCAGCTTGCGGGCGGCCTCGACGAATTGCGGATCATTCATACTGACGAGCGCCTGCAACGGCGTGTTGGTGCGCGCCCGACGCATGCAAACCACCTCGCGGGCCTGCGCGTCGAAGGTCTCCAACGAAGGCGGCGGGGCGAAGCGTTTCCAGAAGGAATAGATCGACCGGCGGTAGAGCGCGTCGCCGGAATCCTGCTTGTAGTGGAGCGTGTTGGACTCCGGCATCGAGACAGCCTCCCAGATTCCCTCCGGCTGATAGCTCTTCACCGGCGGTCCGCCGACCTTGGCGACTAACATGCCCGAGGCTTGCAACGCGGTGTCGCGCAGCACCTCGGCATCCATCCGGAAACGCGGACCGCGTGAAAGCAGGCGGTTCGCGGGATCGGCGGCAAGCGCCCCGGGTGTCACGCGGTTGCTCTGGCGATAGGCATGGGAGGTGAGCAGCAATTGATAGATATGTTTCATGTTCCAGCCGGACTCGCGGAACTCCACGGCGAGCCAATCGAGCAACGCCTGGTTAGACGGCCGCGCGCCCATGATTCCGAAATCGTCGGGAGTCTCGACCAAACCTGTGCCGAACAGCTCCTGCCAGATGCGGTTGACGGTGACGCGGGCGAAGAGCGGATTCTCCGGTTTGAACAACCACTCCGCGAGTTCGAGCCGTGTTGATGATTCACTGGCGAGTGGGAGGAACTCCGGCGTGGCGGGCGTGACCAATTCCTTGCGGGCCGAATAGACGCCGCGGTCAAGCACCCACGCCGTGGCGGGTGCCGGGCGTTCGCGGGCGATGAGCGTGGCCTGGCCGTCCTTGCCGAGTTTCTCGATTTCCTCATCGGCGGCTCGGATTTCCTCCTTGAGTCTGGTTGCCTCCGGGTCGGCCGTGGCGAGGAAATAGCGGTCGAGAGCGATAAACCGCTCGCGTGGCGACCATTTCTCCGGGTCCGGCGAGGCGGCGAGGATTTCCGCACCGTGATCCTCATAGGGCAGGCGCGCGAATTCCGCAGGCTCCAGTGTGCGCCGATAGAGACGCACGTCCTGATAGGAGCTTTCGCGCAAGCGGTCGCCGGCGGCCCGCTGGCCGAGGTGGAGCGGCAGTTGGTTGCGGATCGTCAGACCCGGTTGGAGCGTGTTGGTCGGGATGCTCGTCTTGCGTTCCTCGCCATTCACGAATAGCTTCACGCCCTCGCCCCTGCCCGATCCGTCGTAACTGAATCCGAGATGCACCCACTCGCCGCGCGGGATGCCGGGAGTGTCCACGCGGATGGCCTGGTCCGGCCACTTGTGGATGATATGGACGACGAGCTTGTCGCCATCGATGAAGAAATCCCAACCGCGGTGGTTCTCCATTGTATTGTCTCCCATGCGGGCGATGAGCGAGCCATTGCCGGTAGTTGCGTTAGAAGTTTTCAACCGCAACATGGTCCACATCGAGGCGGAGAATCCTACGTTAGATTCGAAGTCGCCAAGGTCGGTCATCGGCAGGTTCGTCGCGATCTCCATGCGCATCGATGGCCAGAACCAGACCTGCTCGCCCCAGACGAGCGGATTGGTATCCGCCTTGTAGCTGCCGGTCTTGGCACCGGGCGCGGAGTTTTTCACGATGTCGCCCTTTCCTTCGTCAAGGCGCAGCCGGAGTTCCAGGGCATCGTTGGAAACGGGTTTCGGCTTGTTTCCAGCGGCGAGCCACTCCTTGAAAAGCGCAGGCGCGGCGGCACGGCGTTCCTCATATTTCATCGCGGCCTGCGAGCGGCGGACGACGGCGGCATCGAACTCCCCGCGCTTGTCATCCGCCGGAATGCGGAGGACCGGCAGCGTGTCGGCGATGTTCTCGTCCCACGGCTTCTCCGAAGTGTTGTTGAAGAACGCGGCGAGTGAGTAGAAGTCCTTCTGCGCCGTCGGATCAAACTTGTGATCGTGGCACGACGCGCAACCTACCGTTAGACCGAGGAATGCCGCGCCGAACGCTTCGGTACGGTCGCGGGTGTTGTTTGCGTGAACTTCTTCCGGGATGGTACCGCCTTCGTTGGTGGAAACGTTGCAACGGATGTAGCCGGTGGCGATCCAGGTATCTGCCGTGGTCGCTGGGATCAAATCGCCGGCGAGCTGCTCGCGAATGAATCGGTCGTAAGGCTTGTTAGCGGCAAATGAGCGGATGACGTAGTCGCGGTAAGGCCAAATCGAGCGGACGTTGTCGAAATGCAGCCCGTGGGTGTCGGCATAGCGCGAGTAGTCGAGCCAGTAACGCGTCCGGTGCTCGGCGTAGGCCGGGGTGGCGAAGAGTTTTTCGAGATACGCGGAATAGGCCGCTTCTGTTGGATCTTTCGCGAACAACTCCACGTCCGCCGGGTCCGGCAGCAACCCTGTTAGGTCGAGTGCCGCCCGCCGCGCCAGCACCCGCGGGTCCTCAACCGGCGCGGGTGGGATTCCGACCTTTGCCAGCCCGCTCTGGAGAAACGAATCCACCGGATTCCTAACCGCCTCGGGATGCGGAACTTGCGGAATCTCCGCCCGCTGCGGCGGGATGAACGACCAGTGCTCCTCGTAAACCGCTCCCTGATCCACCCATTTTTCCAACAATGCGATTTCATCCGCAGTGAGCTGGTTGTGCGATTTCGGCGGCGGCATCACGTCGTCCGGATTCTTCGACTTGATCAGCCGGACCAGCAGCGAAGCCCCGGCGTCGCCCTTGATGATCGCCGGTTTGCCGTCCTCGCGCGGCTCGAACGCATGCTTTTCCCGGTCCAGCCGCAGCGGCTCTTTTTTCGGCTCCCGCGTCCCGGAATCCGGACCGTGGCAGTGGTAGCAATTCTCCGAAAGAATTGGCTGGATGTGCGTGTTGAAGGAAATCGGCGCGCCTGCAGGCAGGGCATCCCCATTCACCTCGGCGGCAAGCGGACGGTCGCAGCCAGCCAACAGGCAGCCGCCCAAAAGTGGAATCAATCTGCTAAAAACTGGTTTCATCGCTGCCTGTGATTTCTCCGATCCTCCCAAGGAATCGCCACCCCCCAAACGGGGCTAACATTCAACATCTTGCACCGGCCAGTTCAATTCACAACTCCGCGAGCACTACCTGTTTCATGAGTGAGTCTCCAGCCAGGTCCTCGACTTCGGCGACCGACGACACGTGGCAGAGCTTCTGCCGCAGCTCCTTTGCGCCAGGAAATCCCTTGCAATACGCCATCAGACGCGAGCGCATCGCAGTCAGTGTCTGCTTCTCATTGCCATTCCGGCGGCTCTCCACCGCCAGATTGCAGTGGCGGATCACCAGTTCCCAGCGCTCCTCCACCCCCACTTCCGGCGACACCCTGCCTGTTTCCAAAAAGTATTTCGCTTCACGGAAAACCCATGGATTCTGCATCGCCGCGCGGCCGATCATCACGCCGGACACCGCCGTTTCCTGCCGCCGACGAACCACGTCCGCACCGCAGGTGATGTCGCCGTTGCCGATCACCGGGATCTTTACCGCACGCGCCACCGCGTCGATGACTTCCCAATCGGCCTCGCCGCCGTAACCTTGTGCACGCGTCCGCCCATGCACAGCGATCGCCTGCATCCCGCAGTCTTCGAGAATTTTCGCGACCTCCACTGCGTTCACCGAGTTCTCGTCCCAGCCGATCCGCATCTTCGCCGTCACCGGCACCTGTTCGCCTACCGCGTTCGCCACGCCGGAAGCCACCGATGCCAGGATCGGACAATCCTTGAGCAGCGACGACCCGCCGTTCCTTGCCACCACCTTGTTCACCGGGCAGCCGAAGTTGATATCGATGAAATCCGGACGCTTCCAATCGATGATTTTCCGCGCCGCCTCGCCCATCCGTTCGCCGTCCGCGCCGAAAAGCTGCACGCCCACCGGCCGCTGTTCGTCAGTGAACTCCGTGTATTTCCGCGTCCGCTCGTCCGCCTGCATGATCCCCTCCGCCGAGACGAACTCCGTCACCATCACATCTGCGCCCAGTTCCTTGCAGATCTGGCGGAAAATCACATCGGTCACCCCCGCCATCGGCGCGAGGTACAGCGGGAACGAGTTGTTGGAAAACCAAGGAAGCACGCGGCATCCTACAACCCGTCCGCCCCGCCAGTCCACCCCGGATCCATCACGCAGGACTTGCCCCGCCCGCGCCCATTGGAGTAACTCCGCCTTTATGAAAGTCGCGGACACCGGCACTGCCTTGAGAGAAATCCTGAAAAACTCCCCGCGCCCCTGCGTCCTCGTGCCTACCATGGGAGCCTTTCACCCCGGCCACATTTCACTGATGCTCCGCGCACGTGAAATTGCCGGGCCGGGCGGCACCGTTGTCGTCTCGATCTTCGTCAACCCGATCCAATTCGACCGCGCGTCGGATCTAGCCGCCTACCCGCGACCTATGACGAGCGATCTGGCAGCATGCGAGGAGGCGGGTGTCGATGTGGCTTTCACCCCCGCGGTCGATTCGATGTATTTCCCCGACCGCTCCGTCACCGTCACCGAGACATCGCTCTCCCGCGACCTCTGCGGAGCCACCCGCCCCGGACATTTCGACGGCGTTTGCACCGTGGTTCTGAAGTTGCTCCTGCTATCGGGTTGCGACGCGGCCATCTTCGGCGAGAAGGATTTCCAACAGCTCGCCGTGATCCGCCGCATGGTCCGCGACCTCGATGTGCCGGTGGAAATCGTCGCCTGCCCCACCATGCGCGAGCCGGACGGTTTGGCGATGTCCTCCCGCAACACCCGCCTCACCCCGGACCAACGCGCAGACGCTCCGCGCATCCGCCAGGCGCTGTCAGCCGCCACCGCTCTAACGCCTCCGGCGGCCATTCTCGAATCGGCCCGCGCCGCCATTGAAGCCTCGCCGCTCGCCCGCATCGACTACCTCGAACTCGTCGATGCGGAAACGTTGCAACCGGTCACCACTTTGGAACGCCCTGCCGTCCTCGCCACCGCCGTCTTCTATGGCGACGTGCGGTTGATCGATCATGCGGCGGTTCCCTGTATCTAACCGGCCACCGCGCCGAATTCCGCTTTCAGCCACTGGTCCACTGTCGAGACGAGTTGCGGATAGCTCTCTACATCGAACGAGTGCCCCGCCCCGTCGATCTCCAGAAACTGCTTCTCGCAGGTTGCCGCATCATAGGCATCTCGGCTGTCCTGGATCGGAACCACATCGTCCGTGGAACCGTGAATCAGCAGCCACGGCTGGATCAAGGCCGCCGCCGCTGATAGAGTGTCGCCGATCGACTTCAGGTCATCGATATAGGTCTTGGAAAGCGGGCAGTTCTCATTGTCCCACATGAAGCCCTCGCCGGGAGTCACGTCGCCGAATTCACGTTCCACGAAGGCCGCGGTGCGGGTCATCCCGGCCAGCGAAACCAAAGCGCGAATCCGCAAATCGCGGGCGGCTGTTAGCACGCCCACGGCTCCGCCCATGCTGTGGCCGACGTAAGCGACCTTCGCGGTGTCGGGCACCGCGTCGAGCACGGCTTGTAGATCACCGATTTCCTTGGTGATGCAGGAATCCTCGAAGCGTCCTTCCGATTCGCCATTGCCGGAATAGGAAATCCGCAGGCACGGCCAGCCGTGGGCTGCCAGACCTTCCGCCAGCGCGACGAGGTGAGGGCGATCCTTGTTGCCGGTCACTCCATGCGCGAGAATGACCAGTGCACCCGCCCGCGTGCCGGGGTGGAAATTGTGGTCGATGCGTTCGCCCGAGCGATTGCGGATTTCACATTCGGTCATCATGAGGTAAATCAGTTAGGCTCCAGCGCGATCGGGGAAGGTCAGTTCTGCGACGCCCGATTTATCGAGCTCTCCCAAGCCGAGGTCGATCATTTTCCGGTATTGCGCTTCGGTCGCGTGGGACAATGGGACGGCGACTCCCGCGGCATCGGCCAGGGCGTTGGCGATGCCGCTGTCCTTCGCGGCGTGGGCGGCGGAAAAATAGCAGTCGTGCTCGCGGGTGATCATGTCGTCGCCATCGGTTTCCAGCACCCGGGAGTTCGCTCCGGTCTGGGAGAAAACCTCTTTCAGCACTTGCAGGTCCAGACCCAGCGCGGCGCCGAGGCCCAGGCCTTCGGCGAGGCCGGCGGTGTTGATGTTCATGACCATGTTCACCAGCGCCTTGATCTTCGCGGCATTGCCCACCGCGCCGACATGCCGCAGCGAGGAGGAAATGTCCTTGAGGAGCGGCTCCTGTTGTTCGAACACCGCAGCATCACCACCCACCATCAAATAGAGTGTACCCTGGCGGGCCTGGGTGATGCTGGACGCCATGCTCGCCGCCAAAGTGGATGCTCCGGCAGCCGCAGCCGCGTCTTCCGCTGCCTCATGAACGGACGGACTCACGGTCGCGCAGTTGATGAACACCTTGCCCGCCGCGTCCTTGAGCAAGGATTCGTCACCACCGAAGATCGCGCGCATCGCCGCGTCGTCGGTCACCACCGTGAAAATCACGTCGGCCGCAGCGGTCACCTCGGGCAAGGTCGTGGCAGCCACCGCTCCGAGTTCCACTGCGAGCGATGTCGCGGACGCTTCGTGATGATCGTAAATCGCAGCGATCGGGTAACCCAGATCCGCGAGACGGCGGGCAATGTTTGCGCCCATTCTCCCGACACCGACAAATCCAACGGACGCTTTTTTCATGGGCCGGAACTTGGCGGCATCCAGTGACCGACGCAACCCCAAGTTTCGGCATGAAGCCACCAACCGAAAGCGCTCGCAAAATCCCGGGCCTGCCTCAAGTTCCCGCCGCCCGCACCGCCAACCATCCATCAGCGACTCCACCACATGTCGATTTTCAAACTGATCATTTTCGGGATTCCGCTGTTGTCGCTGGCATGGTGGATTTGGGCGGACCGGCGATTGCGTGGGTTGGGCGCGGGGCGTGGCTGGAGGGTCGCGCTGGGGGTGGCACTTGCTGCGCTGCTGGCCGGATTCATCTGGGTGGTTTTAGGCCGGCGGAACCTGCTGATCCTCCCCATCCCCGCGGTGTGGTATGCGCTGGTGCTGTTATGGGGGTTGATTTTCCTGCCGCTGCTGGGCCTGCCGACGATGGTGGCGTGGTCGGTGGGATCGATCGTGACGCGGATTTCCCGCCTGCTCCGGAAGCCGGAAAATCCCCCGACAGAAACAACCGGCAGGAAAATGACCCGGCGCGAATGGCTCGGGGCGGCGGCGGTCAGCCTGCCGGTGGTCGCGACCTATGGCACGACGGCATTCTGCCTGCCGGGGATGACGCGGTTCCGGGTGCGGGAGCTAACGGTTTCTATCAAGGATCTGCCAGCAGCGCTCGATGGGGTGCGGATCGCCCACCTGACCGACACCCACGTCGGCAAGTTCACGCGGGGCAAGGTGCTGGATGAAATCGTGGCGGCGACCAACCGGCTGCATGCGGATCTGGTGTTGTTCACCGGCGATTTGATCGACAACACGATCCGCGATCTGCCAGCGGCGGTGGAGATGCTACAGCGACTGCAGCCGGGAGCGGGACTGTTCGTGATTGAGGGTAATCATGATCTTTTCGATGATCCGGCGGGCTTCGAAAAAGGCGTGCGGGCCGGCGGCGTGTCGATGCTGCGGAACGAGGCTGCGACGGTGCTGATCCGCGGCGTGCCCGTGCAGATCCTGGGAATCGTGTGGAATCACGGTCACGATGCGATGGCGCGGGACGTGGACACGGTGGCCTCGCTGCGCGATCCGGCGGCATTTCCGATCCTCCTGGCGCACCACCCGCACGCGTTCGAGCGGGCCGCGGAACTTGGAATTCCCCTGACTCTGGCCGGCCACACGCACGGCGGACAATTGATGCTGACGCCGGAAGTGGGTGCGGGCCCGGTGATGTTCCGCTACTGGTCCGGACTCTATCAAAAGCTGGGCAGGGCGCTGGTGGTGAGCAACGGCACCGGCAACTGGTTCCCACTGCGGCTCAACGCGCCGGCGGAGATCATCCACCTCACTCTGCGCAAGGGCTGAGGCCCGCTGAGGCGTTTCTGCCGGAAATATAACAAACCGCTTCCCGGCAACTTGCTGCACGATCCGGATGGTGGCACCACGTATGGTCGGCCGGGAGTGGGGCTTTCAACAATTCCGCACCCCGCTTCAGCTCATGAACCGGCATTACATCCTTTCGGCCATCTTCCTCCTGAACTTTCATGCCGCACTCGGCGCGGAGCCCTTGCCCACAGCTTCTCACAAGGAATCGCTTCAAGCCTATCTCGACCGTCGGTTTCCCGCCATCGTGGAAAAAGTCGCCGTCGGTAAGGAACGGGTCCGAATCGAAGGCAAGGCGGGAAATGATCGTAACGATCTCTATCTGGCAGACATCCCGATGGATATCGTGCTCGACGATGCCCGCGGTTGGCAGGCGCTGGAAGCGGTGAAACCGTCACCCGACGGCACATTCATGATCGAGGTCCCCCGCCGCCGCCAGCGCGACGGGCTTGACTATGACCGCCTCACATCGCGCTGGCAGCTCGTCAGAAAGACCGCCGCCGGCTGCGAGCCCCTTTCTCACGCACGCTACGCCGATTCAGTCGAATGCCGCTCGCCGCAACTCGCTCCTGCAAGGCCGAAAAACAAGAAAGGCCTCGGCGGCTGGTATCTCGGCCGCCTGCCCGACGAACTCGTTGAACTCGGCATTTCCGCCATCACCGTGAACGTGGTGGTGCACACACTGGTCTCGCTCGAGGCTGCGCCCGGGACCGTTCCGTTTGATTGGCAAGGCCGGACCTACCACGCCCGCGAGCAGAACCTGATGGCGCTGGATGAGACGTTCCGCGAGGCGCAAAAGCAAGGGGTGATGGTTTCCGTTATTCTGCTGGCGGCCAATCCCGCGACCCATGCCGAGCCTGTCGTCCGTATGTTAGGTCATCCGGATGCGGTCAAGGAAGGCACCTTCGCCATGCCCGCAGTAACCTCGCCAGAAGGCATCTCGCTCTATGGCGGCATCCTGGATTTCATGGCGGAACGCTGGTCGAGGTCCGACAGGAGATACGGCCGCGTCCATCATTGGATCATCCACAACGAGGTCGATGCCGGCTGGGTCTGGACCAACGCCGGTGATAAGCCGGCCATCGTTTACCTCGATCTCTATCAGCGCTCGATGCGGTTGATGGACCTCATCGCCCGCCAGTATGATCCGAATTCCCGGCCGTTCATCAGCCTGACCCACCATTGGGCCCACCGTGGCGAGGACCGCTGGCATGGCTCCAAGGCGCTGGTTGATCTGCTGGTCCGTTTCACCCGCGCCGAAGGCGATTTCCCGTGGGCGATGGCCTATCACCCGTATCCTCAGGACCTTTTCAATCCACGCGCATGGGAGGACGGGCAGGCTACGTTCAGCTTTGAAACCGCAAAGATCACCCCGAAAAACCTTGAAGTCCTGGACGCCTACCTGAAGCAGCCCGCGCTTCTCTACCAGGGGAAAGTCCGGCCCGTGCATCTCTCGGAGAACGGATTCAACTCAAGGGACTATTCCCCCAAATCGCTCGAAGACCAGGCGGCTGGCATGGTGCTGGCCTGGAAAAAAATCGCCGTCCTCTCGTCCATTGAGTCGTGGCAATACCATAACTGGATCGACAACCGCGGCGAAGGCGGCCTCAAGATCGGGCTGCGGAAATTCCCCGATGACACCACCGACCCGCTTGGCAAGAAACCGATCTGGCATCTCTATCAGGCGCTCGGCACCCCGCAGGAAGACGCTGCCGCAGGACCCTATCTGAAAACCCTTGGCATCTCGTCGTGGAACGAAGTTCTCCACCGCGAATCGATCCGTTGAAGGACCGCTGGAGCCGGCTATCAGAGTCGAACTGATGACCTACTGATTACAAATCAGTTGCTCTACCACTGAGCTAAGCCGGCCGGAATCCTTGCGGACGGGCGGAGTATCCCCATTCCAGCCCCGGCGGAAAGCGCAAATTTCAACTGGGGCGCGGAATTCATTTCAATGCCATTTAGGACTCATTAGGTTGAGGGTGATCTTCTTCACCAGCGGGATGGACATGGGCTGGCAGATCTTTTTCCAGTTCATTGGCGGCTGGCGCAGGCCGCGGTCGCAACTGCGGGGCTTTCGGGCGGGCTGGGGATCGGTGCGGATTGCATCCACCCAAGCAAGACATCTGCTGGGAAAGCACCAGTGTAATTTACAATATCAGCCAGCCAGGTCTAACGAGTCTTTAGTGGCATTGGGATTTACCTCACGAGTAAACGGACGACCCCGCCGTGTCGTGTCGTCCTCTTGAGGAGGCACCTCCTTTCGACCGGGTACCATGCCTGGAACCGATATTGGGGAACCTGTGCCAGACTGACCCGGCCAAAACGTCCGAAGCGCGACAAATCCACGCGCCGCCAGCTTCTACCGATCGACTCTCAATGATCCCGAACCCATTATTCCAAGGGCTTTTCCCAACATCCGGCGGCCTTTGCATGATTCCTGCGAAATGCCGGACTCAACCCTTGAATCCTTATGAACATCATCCAAAGATACCAACCCGCCCTCTCATGGGTCAATGAAATCGACCGACTCTTCGACCGCAGCCTCTTCAATCCGGCCCAAGCAGGAGGGCCGCGCGAATCGTTCCACGAGTCCGAAGACGCCTGGCTTCTCCGGCTGGATCTTCCTGGCTTCAGCAAGGCGGATGTCACCCTAACGTTGAACGACCGCACCCTGCAACTCGCTGCGGAAACCCCGGCCGAGCGCCCCTTCGGAGGCAAGTTCGAACGCCAATGGAAGCTCGGTGCGGATATCGACGCCACCGCCATTTCCGCCCGCCTCGAAAATGGCGTCCTTGAACTGACGCTGCCCAAGCGGCCTGAGATCGTCGCCCAACCCACCACCATCGAAATCCTCTGAAACACCATCAACTCTCAGCCTTCCACCTATGAATGCCTGCCATTGCCCCACCGAAACCGCTCCATCCACCGAGCGGGATGAAACCATCCATCAACCACAGTTCCGCCTCAACGAGGACGTGAATGGAGTGAGCGTCCACATCGCGCTGCCTGGAGTCCACAAGGAGGATCTCAAGCTCACGCTGCACGAGTCCAGCCTGCGGATCGACGCAACCCGCCGCGACACTGACACAGCCAAGCGCTACGGGCTCGACCTCCGTCTGACCACCCGGCTCGACGGCACCAAGACCACCGCCGTGCTCGACTCGGGCGTGCTGACCCTTCAAGTCCCTGTCCGCGAAGAGTCGAAACCACGACAGATCGCGGTTAACTAATCGCCGGAGTGAGGAAAGCTCTGCGGGGGCGGTAACAGAGCATGCAAAACTCCGGATTCAACTTACTTCGATGACCCGCAATCTCGGCATATCCAGCGACTCTCCGACGCGCATTCCCAGCAGTTTTCGATAGAGCGCGCTATCCGGGGTCAGAAGCGTGATTTCCAAAGTTGCATGATCTATCACCAGTCCGCCGGAAGCGGGGACTAGCAGGAACCACGACGTCTCGTCATTGAGCTCCACTTCCACCAGCGCGCCGGCGTCGATCTCGTCATCCATCCCGAAATCCGGCAGCGACAAGGTTTCAAAGACCCGCACGGATTCGGCGAGTTCATCCACCTGCCGAGCCTGGCCGGCTGCCAGATAGGACGCTTCCAGGCTGCGGGTGTCGTATTTTCCCTCCGCCTTGCTGCCGGGATCGGTGGCGGCGGCGTGGGCCTCGAACGCGGCTTTGGACAGGCGATCGAGACGCGCGCGGAGTTCGGCGCGGATTCGGGTGAGCAGTTCGGATTTCATCAGCGGGCGGCGAGCCTTGCACAGGACCGGGCGGGATGCCAAGCTTCCCGAATGCTTACCGTTTATTGCTACCAGAAATGCAGCACCTGTCGCGAAGCGCTCAAATGGCTGGATGGCCGCGGCCTTGCCTATCAGGTAAAGGCGATCCGCGAAACGCCGCCGACTCCGGCCGAATTTGCGACCGCTCTCAAGGCCGCCGGGGGCGACCTGCGGAAGATTTTCAACACCTCCGGCATGGACTACCGCGCGCTTGGACTGAAGGACCAGCTTCCCTCGATGAGTGAAACCGCGGCCTTCGAGCTTCTGTCGAAAAACGGCAATCTCGTGAAGCGGCCGTTTCTCATCGGCGATGACAAGGTGTTGGTCGGCTTCAAGGAAGCGGTGTGGGAAAACGCTCTTCGTTAGGTTGCCAGCTCACATGGCCTATCCATGAGATCAAAATCTCCAGTATTCCGCTTCCGCGTTGCCTTGTCGCTGTTCATCGCGGGCCTGGTGATCAGCGGGGTGACGGCGTTCCCGCTGCTTCACGAACTCCGGCTGATTTCCCACATGCTCGGCGCGGACCCCGCCGTAAATCCCGACGGTTCCACAGGTCTGACGTTCTGGATTCTAACGGTGAGAAACGGGCTTGAACAGACTTACGCCGCGTTCCCATGGATCGCCTACGGCACCGACTGGCTGGCCTTCGGCCATCTCGTAATTGCGGGATTTTTCATCGGCCCGTTGATCCATCCCGCCACCAGCCGCGCCACGCTCTGGACGGGAATCGTCGCGTGTCTGGCGGTGATTCCATTCGCCCTGATCTGCGGACCGATCCGCGGTATTCCCTTCTACTGGCAGCTCATCGACTGCTCGTTTGGGGTGATCGGGATCATTCCGCTTATCTACTGCCTCAGGCTTCTGAAACACATCGAAGCGGAAAAATGAAAAACCGCGGCAGGAACGACCCGCCGCGGCTATCAGGCAAGTGGATGCTGTTAGCGCAGGAACGCCTCGTGCAGGCCGCCGTCCACAGTGATGATCTGGCCGGTGGTCTTGCTGAGGCGCTGGGTCACCAGCAGGAAATACGCTTCCGCCTGGTCGGCGGGAGTGATCGGAGCCTTGGTCAGTGTCCGGTCGGCGTAGAACTGCGCAAGCTTGGTTACCAGCGATTCCGTTGCCTCGTCATCCGTGTAGGGGATGTTGTATTTCGCGAGCGAGCCGATGACGCGATCCCGCGGAAACATGGCGGAACCTTGGACGACCGTTGCGGGAGCGACGCCGTTGACTCTAACGAGTGGCGCGAGCTCGATGGCGAGCTCGCGGACGAGGTGGTTCGCGGCGGCTTTTGACGTGTCGTAAGCGAGCGAGCCCTTTTTCGCGACAGCGGCGTTGGCCGATGTCGTTAGAACGAGGTTGCCCTTGAGGCCTTGTTCTTTCCAAGTCTTGAACGCCTCGTCGGCGACGAAGTAACTGCCGGTGACGTTGATGCCGAAAGTGAGCGCCCATTTGTCGTCGGGGATGTGACCGCTGGTGTCGCTCGGGACAAAGATGCCGGCGGTGACGGCGATGGAATCGAAGCCACCGTAGGCAATGGCGACATCATCGAGCATCCGGCGGATCGAAGCGCGGTCGGTGATGTTGGCCGCGAGGCCGATGGCCGGGCCGCAATCGGATAGACCGGTGCCGGCCACGCCGATGCCGACGCCGTATTTGTCGGTGATTTCCCTAGCCGTCGCCTTCGCGGCGTCTTCGTTGAGATCGACGCAAACGATATGTGCGCCTTCCTTCACCAAACGATGAGCGGTTTCCTTGCCGATTCCGGATCCGGCGCCGATGACGATGATGACCTGCCGCGCGAGTTCCTTTTCCGCAGGCATGCGCTTGAGTTTGGCTTCCTCCAGCAGCCAATACTCGATGTCGAACGCCTCCTGTTGGGGAAGCGAGATATAGGTATCGATGGCCTCGGCACCGCGCATGACTTCGACGGCGCAGTTGTAGAATTCAGCGGTAACGCGTGACTCGGACTTGTCCTTGCCCCAGGCGACCATGCCGATGCCGGGGATGAGCACGACAGTCGGGTTCGCATCGCGCATGGCAGGCGAGTTGTCGTGTTTGCACAGTGAATAATACTCGGCGTAGTCCTCGCGATAGGCTTCAAGTCCGGCGGCGAGCTTGTTCTTCAAGGAGGCGGCGTCCTCGGTCTGCGGGTTCCAATCGACGTAGAGCGGCTTGATCTTGGTGCGCAGGAAATGGTCCGGGCAGCTCGTGCCCAGCTCGGCGAGACGGGCGGCTTCCTTCGAGTTGACGAAGCGCAGGATCTTCTCGTCGTCCTGCACGGTGCCGACGAAACGCTTCTGTTGGGAAACCTGGCCGCGCAACCATGGCAAGATCGCGACGAGCGTCTCGCGACGTTGCTCGGGAGAGAGAGTGTGATATTCCGCACCGCCGAAGGCCGTGGCGTCGCCGCCCTTGGCCGCGTATTTCGCTTCGATGTAGCCCGCTGCTTTTTCGATGCAATCGAGGGTGTAGGTGTAGCAGGCTTTTTCCTCGTTGTCCCAGGAAATGAAACCGTGCTGGCCCATCATGATCGACTTCACGCCCGGGTCGTTCTTCACGATTTCCTGCATGGCCAGGCCGAGTTCGAAGCCCGGGCGCATCCATGGCACATAACCCATCTCGCCGCCGAAGATCTCTTTGGTTAGTTTCTCACAGTTCTGCGAAGCGGCGATGGCGATGATCGCATTCGGGTGCATGTGATCGACGAATTTCGCCGGGATGAAGCTGTGCAGCGGGGTGTCGATGGAGGAGGCGCGTGGATTCAGGTTGAAAGTGGCGTGGGTGTACATGCCGACCATTTCATCCTCGGCGGGCGCCTTCAGGCCCTTGTCCTCGCGGCCAGCGTAAAGGTTCTGGAGTTCGAGCAGTTTCTGCTGATAGAGCGAGGAAAAATTCTCGCGGGTGCTGGTGCGGAGGTCGCCGCCGGAACCTTTGACCCACATCACTTCAACCGGTTGGCCGGTGAGCGGGTCCGTTTCCATGGCCTTGGACGAGGTATTGCCGCCGCCGGTGTTGGTGATGCGCTGGTCGCTGCCGAGGAGGTTCGAGCGATAGGCGAGTTTGTCGACAGCGTTGAGACCGGCGGCTTTCGCGTCGTCCCAAAGGTGGTTTACGTATTGGTAGTTGGACATGATCTTGGGGTTGGGGAAATTCAGAGTCCGAGGGCTTTCTGGCGGTAATGTTCATCGGGCCGGCCAGCGATGCGCTCGACCTGTTCAGGCGTTAGATACTGCGGTTCACCGGAAATCGCGGCAGCTCCGGCGAAGATTTCCGCGGCCTTCACCGTCATCAGCGTGGTGGCAAGCACCGCTTCGGGCGTCGCACCCAGCGAGATCATGCCGTGACTTTCCAGCAGAATCACCCGTGGTGGGCGCGAGAGCCGGGCGATGTAATCCTCGACGGCGGTTTTGATCGCTTGCGAAAGCTTCAGACCAGGATCGCTGTATGGCACGAACACGCTCTCCACGCCGCAGCAGACGATTTCGTCGGGAAAAATGCGGCGGGCGGCGAAGTTTCGCGCGTGCTTCGAGCAGAGCAGCACGTTGACCGCCACCGGATGGGTGTGGCCGACGTAAATCACGCCGGGCAAGGTTAACAGATAGGCGTGGAAAATCGCCTCCACAGATGGCTTCTTCGCGTCGGCCGATACCCTCGCAGCTAACAACGCTTTATCGATAGCGACGTCGGACATGCCGCTGGTTGACATGAGCGGCGTGAGCTTTTCGAAGGCGCATTCGGCCGTCCCGGCTCTGGTCAACGATCCGAGGTTGGAGCCGGAGGCTTTGACCGCGAAAGTCTCCTCCGAAAGCCGGACGGAAGTATTCCCCTCGCCCAAGATCGCCAGCTTGCGGTCTTCCCGGCCGAGCTGGTGGGAAAGCTCGATCAGGCGGTCAAGTGGATCGGTCGGAAGCATCGGCGGCTTTGTTTTTGTGGGAATGGTTTGACAAGTCAACATATTTTCCAATTATTCCCAAGCAAACAAAGATAAATCCAATACATGCTCGCTATTGATCGCCAACGCCGGATTCTCGACCTCCTCCATGGGACGGGTTCCCTTCGCACCATTGAGACCGCCGCTGAGCTTGGAGTCACTGACGAAACGGTGCGCAAGGATTTCGAGCTGCTCGAGAAGCGCGGCGAACTGATCCGTACCCATGGCGGGGCGAGCCGCCCTGACAAAATCCGCGAGGAGTTGCCCTTCACCGAAAGGCAGGCTGTCCGGCGGGACGAAAAGCAATCGATTGCCCGCTTGGCCGCGGGGCGCATCCAGGCGAACGAAACGATCTTCCTCGACGCGAGTTCCACCGTCCTGACGCTAACCGGCTTCCTGCCGGACCTGCCGCTGACGATCCTAACCAACGCGCTGAATGTCTTCACCGCCCTGGCTGATAGACCGAACCTCGACCTGATCTGCACCGGCGGCCTGTTCGATCCCAAATCGCGGTCTTTCATCGGTCTGACCGCGGAGAAATCGCTGCAACGCTACAACATCCACCGGATGTTCTTTTCGGGAAACGGCCTGCATCTCGACCGTGGCGCCAGCGAGAGCAATGCCCGGCAGGCGGCGTTCAAGGAACGCGTCGTGGCCACCGCCGAGGACGTGGTTTTTCTAGCAGACCATTCCAAGCTGGGACAGAAGGCGGCCTTCTTTTTCGCGGAGGTCGCCGACTTGAGCTGCGTGATCACCGACAAGGCGGCTGACCAAGAATTTGTCTCCCGGTTGCAAAGCCGCGGAATTGAGGTGTTGCTAGGGGAATGATCCCCGCCCGGCCACGGATCTAACAAGCCAGCGGCATCGCCATCAGGTTTTATCAACCAGCGGGATTCGCGGTCCCGATCCCATTCCCCATCCTATTTCAGAACCGTTCAGCGCTCCACGACGGCCCGGATCCCGGCGGTGATTTTTTCGAGCGCGAACTCCAATTCAACCCCTCCGCCGCCGATACAAGATCAGCCCGATTCCAAGCGCGGCCATTGCCGCGGTGGCAGGTTCAGGTACGCCCTGGATGGTGAGCGACCAGCTCTCGAGGAACATCGTTTCTCCTGTCGCCACATCAGCTAGAAACAGGGTCCATTCGCCGTTCGCGTCGAGGCCATGGAACGAGGACAGGAAGGCGGTTCGCGACGAGGTGTCCAGCGAGTTGGCGGGGTCGATCGTGCGGGCATCCGGTTGAAAGAATCCGGAAGCCACCCCGGAGTTGGGAATGGCGTTGTGGATGTCGGTCGCGGCCCCATCGGAAAAGAAAACCGAGAGTTGGCTGACTCCCGAGCCATCGGCATTTAACAGCGATCGGCCCGGGCGGTTGAGCAAAACCGCGAATCCGCTGTCATGCGCGAGGTAGCCATACAAATCGCCGCTCCACCCGCCACTCATCACGATCTGGACGTTGACCTCGCTGATATGGGTGATGGTCGAGGTGATCCACTGGGTGTTGGAAAGACCGACCGCGCTGTTGTCAGGAACTGGAGTGTTGACGGTGAACGTGGGTCCGACGGTGGTCGCGGCATCGAGAGAACTTTGGCAAAATGCCAGCAAGGCAATGACGACGATGGGTTTCATGGCTCGGATAGGCGATAGAACGCGCTCGGCTGCGGCGGAGCGGCGTCGGTGAAAGTCATCGCGCCTAACGAATCCGCATTGCGCGAGCCGATGGTGGTCCAGGTGTTCAAGTCCGAGGAGCGCTGAATCTGATAAGTGCGCCCGGGAATGCCATGAAACCGAAGCTCGGCGCTGCCGTCCGCAAGGGTCGTGATTTTCGGAGGATTGGCGGTCAACCCGCCCGCCGCCGGATTCAGCCCCACGGCGACGGTCACGGAAGCGGTCACCGAGGCGTTGAGGTTGTTGGTGATGGTCACGGAAAATGTGTCGTTACCCGAAAAGCCCGCGGGTGGCGTGTAGAGGATGCCGGACGCCTGAAGGATCGCGGTGCCGCCGTGCAAGGAGGCAGGTCCGGCAGCCGTGACGGACATGTTGCCACCATACGGGTCGGTCGCCTTGCCCAGCAATTTCCGGAGCGAGAGGGTCGCCGGTGTTTGGAAAGGCGTGCTGATGGAGTAGCCGGCGAACTGTGGCGGGTAACTGGTGGTGAAGGTCATGTCTCCGCCTTTGTGGCCGCCGCGGTTGCCGGCCGCCGCCACCCGGTAGTGATAGGTGGTCCCGGGCAGCAGACCGACCGCCACGGCGCTGACGCTGCTGTTGACGGTGGCTGAAACCGAAGCCGGACTTCCGCTAACAGTCATCCCGTACGACGTGTCGAGACCGAACTCGAAACCAACCGCGGTGGCATTTCCCTGGGCATTCACGGTGCCGTTCATGGACGCGCTGGTGCCGGTGATGGCAGTGGCTGACAGGGTAGTCGCAGCCACCGGTGGAAGTGCGGTCAAAGCCAGATCATGAAAGGAACTGGCGCAAATCTCCGCAACGCGTTCGCCCGTTCGCAAGGAGGCCGTCGAGACGGCCACCGGCGTCACGCTGCTGGTCCGGGTGTTGTTACCCAACTGACCATAGCCATTGTATCCCCAGGCGGCCAGCGTCCCGTCCGAGCAGAGACCCAGGCTGTTCCCCCCTCCGGCCGCCATGCTGACGACGGTTCTCCCGGAAAGCGCCCCGGTGGTTGCCATGAGCTGCGGCGCGGTGATGGAAGTGGCGGAACTGTTGCCCAACTCGCCATTGTAATTCTGCCCCCAGCCGGCCAAGGATCCATCGGTGCAAAGCGCCAAGTTATGGAAAATTCCCGGAAAAACCCGGGCGATGCTTTTGCCTGATAAATTGGACGTGAGGTTCACCTGGACGGGAACCGGACTTGGAGTCGTCGTTGAGTTTCCGAGTTGTCCCTCCCAGTTGTAGCCCCACGAGGCGAGTGTCCCGTCGGCACATTTCGCGAACCCGCTATATCCTCCGCCGTGAATGGACAGAACCGCCTTGCCTGATAGAACTCCGGTCCGGTCCACTTTGACGGGAACTTCGCTGATGATGGCTTTGCTGTTGTTTCCCAACTGACCGTACTGGTTCTCTCCCCAGGAAACCAGGGTTCCGTCGGTGCACAGGGCGAGATTGATGCCAAAGCCGCGGGGAATCGCCGCGACGGATTTTCCGGCAAGCGCGCCGGACGTGTCGACCAAAACGGGCACCGAACTCGACTGGTAGCTGTTGTTGCCGAGCTGACCACCGTATCCCCACGCCGCCAGGGTCCCGTCCGAACACAGTGCCAGGCAATGATAGCCCCACGCGCCAATCGCGATCACTTTCTTGCCGGCGAGCACTCCCTGCCGGTTCACCGCCACCGGCACCGAGCTGTTGGAGTTGCTGTTATTACCCAGTTGACCGTAGTCATTGCCTCCCCAGGCGGCCAGCGTGCCATCCGAGCATAACGCGAGACTGTGGTATTCCCCGGCGGCAACCGCGGTGATGGTCTTGCCGGCGAGCACGCCGTTCATCTCAACCGGGGTGGGAACCAGCCGGTCAGTGGTGGAATTGTTCCCCAGTTGCCCGTTGTTGTTCCAACCCCAACCGAAGATCCGGCTGTTAGCCCATTGGAGGACGAGGTCGTTGCCGTCGCCTCCATGGTAGTTGGCGACGAATGCGTAGCGGGTGTTTCCGTATTCCAACAGAGTCAATTGTCCGTCGGCCAGGTTGTCGAAAGTCCCGTGGATGAAGTCCAGGCCGGTGTTGTTCAGGACGGTTAGATTGATCCCGGTCGCGGGTGGAAATCCAAGGGACAGATTGGCCGTGGCATGGCCGAAGGAGAATCCGCCGGATGTCGCCGGAACATCCGCCGCACTGGTGAAGCCAAGCACCTCCGGCAGGCGATTGACCGTTAGGATATAGTTGAACGTGTTGATTCCATCCGCGGATGACACCACCGTGGTGATGGTATTGTCCCCCACGGCGAGTCCGGCCGGAGCACTGGAGCTGCCCGACGGAGTGACAACTCCGTTAACCCGGATGGTCGCGGCTGGGTAAGTGGCCACCGGCGTGAGCGCGATGTCACTAACGGAAAATGGCACGGTGGCGATGTATCTGGCGGTCGAGCTTGCGAAGGCGGGCGAAGCGGCTCCGGAACTCAATGCCAGGCCGGATAGAGTGCTGAAGGCGGTGGTCGTGAAAGTTTTGTCAGCGCCGAAGGACGTCCCGTTGGCATTCGATGAGACGACGCGGAAATGATAGGTCGTGCCAGGCAGCAGGTTGGCCACGGGCGCGGCGACGGCCGTAGTCGTCGTCCCAGCAAGTGGGCTCGGAGCCGCAGCAAGGATGGCACCGTATGACAGTGTCGTGCCATATTCAAAGGTCACCTGGGTGCTCGCACCCGCGGCATTCACGCTGCCATGGAATGTCGCGCTGGTGTCCTTGATGGAGGTTGCGTCCGAGGTCGTCGCCATGGGTGGTGGCAGTGATGCCACCAATCCCAGGCTGTGGTTGGAGGTGTCGCCGGTGGCGCACCGCATGAAGCGCTCTCCCGGCCTCAGCGCGATCGTGCTGACGAGGACCGGCGGATTGATATCCTGGGTGGTATTGACACCCAGCGCCCAATAGTAATTGTAACCCCAAGCAGCAAGCACACCGTCCGAACACAGCGCAAGCGCGTGGCTGAAGCCGGCATCCACGGAGGTGACCGTCTTCCCTAGCAGCACTCCGGACCGGTTCACCAACCCGGGCCTGGACCGATCTGCCCCGCTGCCGCTTCCCAGTTGTCCGGTGGCGTTTCGTCCCCATGAAGCCAAGGTCCCGTCCGCGCACGTCACGACGCTGAAAAGGTTGCCGCAGGAAATCGAGACGATGGTCTTTCCTAACAGCACTCCAGTCCGGTCCACCGGAACCGGCACGTTGCTGCTCGCCAAACTGCCATTTCCCAACTGACCGTAGACGTTGTATCCCCATGAGGCCAGCGAGCCGTCGGAACACAGGGCGAGGTTGTGATTGCTCCCGACATCCAGGGCGACGACCGTTTTGCCGGCAAGGGCTCCCGATTGATTGACCGCGATCGGCACGGTGCTCAGAGTATAGGAACTGTTGCCCAACTGGCTGAATTGATTGCTGCCCCACGCGGCCATGGTTCCGTCGGAGCATTGCACCAGGCAGTGGGATTGCCCGGCATACGCGGCGACGATGATTTTCCCAGCAAGCACCCCGGACCGATCCACCGCCACCGGCACATTGCTGGTGATTTTCGAATTGTTGCCCAACTGGCCATTGCCATTGTTTCCCCATGTCACCACGGTGCCGTCGGAGCACAGTGCGATGCTGTGGTGGCGGCCGGATGAAATGGAGACGACGGTCTTGCCGGCCAGCGCGCCGTTCCTAACCACCTCGACCAGCGAGCCACTGTAGAAAGTCCCATTACCCAATTGGCCATAGCTGTTGTCCCCCCATCCCACCACCGTTCCGTCTGAGCAAAGTGCCAGAGAGTATGACTCGCCGGCGGTCGCGTCCAGAATCGTCTTGCCCGCCAGCACGCCGTCGGTGGCAACCGCCGTCATCGTTCTCGGCGGCGACGGATTCGGATTGGCACCCCACCCCAGCAACCGGCTATCCGCCCACTGCAAAACCAGATCATTGCCGCTGCCGCCAAAGTAGTTGACCACGAACCGATAGGTGATCCCCCCGTAAGCCAGATTCACCCGTTGGCCCTGAGCCAGATTGTCGAAGGTGCCCTGGATGAATGGCAGGCCGCTGGTTTTCACCACCGTCAAATTCGTGCCCACCGGCGGCGCGAAGTTCAGGGTGAAGCCCACGGTGTTGCCCGTCGCGGTGTAGGTGGCTGCGGTGACGGCAACGTCGCCGGCTGTCAGATAGACCGCTGGCACCGTCGCGGCGGACAAGGGAGCGTGCAAGAGCAACAAGGCACTCAGGAGCTTGATCGGAAGTTTGGAAATGGAAGATGTCACAGGAGATCCGGAGAAACTGATAGCTGGCGGGATTGGGATCTATCCGTTGGATCGCAATCCCGACTTTCGGAGATTTGCGATTGGTGCAATCCGAGTCAATCAAACAGTTCAAGCCGGATGTCGCCTACCCGGCTTGCAGCGAAGCCATGTCGATCACGAAACGGTATTTCACGTCGCTCTTCAGCATGCGCTCGTAGGCGTCGTTGATCTGATCCATCCGGATCATTTCAATATCCGAGGTGATGTTGTGCTCGCCGCAGAAATCGAGCATTTCCTGCGTTTCAGCAAGGCCGCCGATGAGCGATCCTGATAGGCTCTTTCGGCCCATGATCAGCGCGAACGAGGCCACCGGCAGCGGTTTGTCCGGCGCGCCCACGAGGGTGAGGTTGCCATCGACGGCGAGCATGTTGAGGTAGGCGTTGATGTCGTGCTCGGCGGAAACACAGTCGAGGATGAAGTCAAAGGTGCCCGCGTGTTTCTCCATTTCATCGGGCTTGCTAGAAACAACAACCTCGTGCGCGCCGAGGCGAATCGCGTCCTCGATTTTGTTAACAGAGGTGGTGAAGACGACGACATGCGCGCCGAACGCGCGGGCGAATTTCACCCCCATGTGACCGAGTCCGCCGAGTCCGACAATGCCGACCTTTTTCCCGGGTCCGACTTGCCAGTGGCGCAACGGCGAATAGGTCGTGATGCCCGCGCAAAGTAGCGGCGCGACGGCTGCCAGATCGAGATTTTGCGGGACATTGAGAACGAAATGCTCGTCCACCACAATGCCCTCGGAGTAGCCGCCGTAAGTTGGCAAGTTCAGATGCTTGTCCATCGAGCCGTAGGTCATGACCATGCTGGGCGAGAATTGTTCCAGGCCCTTATTGCAATGCGGGCAGGAGAGATCCGCATCCACCAAACAGCCGACACCGGCGATGTCGCCCACCTTGAAGCGGGAAACTGCTGGACCCACTTTGATCACACGGCCGACGATCTCATGGCCGGGCACTGCCGGGTATTCGGTGAAGCCCCACTCGTTGCGGGCAAAATGGAGGTCCGAGTGACAGACGCCGCAGAACAGAATTTCGATCTGCACGTCGCGGTCGGTGATGTCGCGGCGCGGAATGGTGGCGGAAGCCAGCGGCGAAGTGGCGCTGGTGGCGGAGTAGGCTTTGGTTGGATTCATGGTGGATGGATTCTATCAATCTGACTTTTGGTGTCGTGCTGTCCCTCGGTGACGAGTTCCATGCAGTCAATGGGTTTTCGGTCGAAGTGCTCATTGAATGTCGATGTGGGAGATGGCGGTGGTCCGCGAGGTCCCGAGCCAGTGCATTTCGCCCGGCGGAAACCACCATCACATCGATGGGGCGGATTTCCTCGAAGGGCCTCGGTCCCTCGCTGGCGGCCGGCAGGTCGCGCCTGTTTGAACTTTGCCCCGAACTGGACGCGGTTTTTGTGTTGCTCGCGGATCGGCACCCGCCGCGCAATGGAGGCCGGCCGCCAAGGCGACCAGCACACCGAATGGTTGCCTCAATAGTCACCTGCTGGCCGGATGCCGTTCCAATATCGCCACGGAGCGAGAGACAGGAGTCCTGAACAGATTGGAGGACATAGGCCACCTTTCCAAAAGAATTCCGCTTTCCCTTGAGAGAAAATGGTTGCAGCTTGCAGAATCCACCGGGACGCGTGATAACCCCGACGCCCAATGACCCAGCAACGCTTCCACCACGCGCAATTCGCCGATGTGAACGCTCTGGTGGCGTTGAAGAAATCGCAGCGCATCTCGGTCTGCATCCCGACTCTCGACGAGGCGGACACCATCGGGGCGATCGTTTCGATCATCCGGGAGACACTCGTTAGAGCCAATGGTTTCGTCGATGAAATCCTGGTCATCGACTCCGGTTCCGAAGACGCCACGCGCGAAATCGCCACGGCGGCGGAGGCCACGGTCTATCTGGCATCCGATATCCTGCCCGGCGGGGAACGCCATCATGGCAAAGGCGAAAACCTGTGGAAGGCGCTCCATGTGGCCAGCGGCGACATCATCTGTTATGTCGATGGCGACATCTCGAACTTCCACCCCGGCTTCATCACAGGGCTGACCGGGCCGTTGCTAACCGATCAGCGGCTCGACTACGTCAAGGCCTTCTACGAGCGGCCGCTCGCATACGGTGACGAGTCGCACTCCACCGGCGGCGGCCGGGTGTCCGAGATCCTCGTGCGGCCGCTGATTTCACTGTTTTATCCCGAACTGGGCGGCATCCTGCAACCGCTCTCCGGCGAGTATGCCGCCCGCCGCAGCACCTTGGAGTCACTCGCGTTTCCAATCGGATATGGGGTGGAAATCGCCCACCTCATCGATCTCGCGCGCGACGGAAAAATCGACCGCATCGCCCAGACCGACCTGGTCAAACGAGTCCACCGCAACCGCGACGACGATGAACTCGGCAGCATGGCCTTCGCGATCCTGCGGGTGGTCCTGCGCCGCCTCCAGCGCGATGGCATGATCACGCTCGCAACTCCCCTGCCTGATCTCTACCAGTCGTGGACGGTTGACGGCGACAACATTCACCTGCTTTCCAAAATGATCCCCGAGCCAGAGCGTCCGCCGATCCATCCGATTCCGCCGCTGCCTTCCGGATTTGGCCGAAAACCGGCAGCCACCATTCCGGCTTGATACTTTCCGGCTAAAGCTGAAACCTGCGCCTCCATGTCCGCAGCCGTTCAACACACTCTCGCTGGCCCAGCCACTCTCGAAGGCACCTCGCTCCACACCGGCCAGAAGGTCACGCTCACTCTCAAGCCAGCTCCGGAAGGTCACGGATTCAAGTTCCGGCGTGTCGATTTGCCCGACCAGCCGTTCATCAACGCCGACGTGGACAAGGTCCAGACGGTTGAGCGCGCGACGACGTTGGCGGAAGGCTCGGTCAAGGTTCACACCGTGGAGCACGTCATTTCCGCCCTGACCGGGATGGGCGTGGACAATTGCCTGATCGAGATGGACGCCAACGAGCCGCCGATCGGCGACGGGTCGTCACGGCCGTTTGTCGATATGATCAAAAAGGTCGGTCTGCTCGCCCAAAGCGCGCCGCGCAAGGTGTGGGAAATCCGCGAACCGATTCACTTGGAAACGGGCGATGGCACGATCATCACCATCGTCCCGAGCAAGACGTTCCGCGTCTCCGTGACCAACGTGGGGCCGGAAGGGCGCTTCACCCAATATTTCTCCAGCGAGGTCACACCGGAGCTTTACGAAAAGGAAATCTGCTCGGCGCGGACCTTCGTCTATTACGAGGACGTCAAGCCGCTGCTAGACAAAGGCCTGATCAAAGGCGGCTCGTTAGAGAGCGCCGTGGTCATCCGCGGCAATGAAATCATGTCGAAGGAAGCGATGCGCTTCAGCAATGAATTCGCCCGTCACAAGGCGCTCGATCTGATTGGCGACCTGATGCTGTCAGGCATCCGCATCACCGGCCACGTCATCGCGGTGAAACCCGGTCACGGACCTAACACGACGATGGCCGCCAAGCTGAAAGCCGAATACGCTCGGATGAGATTGATGGTGCCAGCGCCCGTTTCGATCCCGGATGGCGAGAGCGTTTTGGACATCAACGAAGTCCTCAAAATCCTGCCGCACCGCTATCCGATGCTGATGGTGGACCGCATCGTCGATTGCCTCGGCGACAGCAAATGCACCGGGATGAAAAACATCACGATCAACGAGCCCTACTTCGCCGGTCACTTCCCCGGCCACCCGATCATGCCGGGCGTGTTGCAGCTTGAAGCGATGGCCCAGGTGTCCTCGGTGCTGATGCTCCGCAAGCCGGAAAACGCCGGGAAAATCGGCTATTTCATGAGTGCCGACAGCGTCAAATGGCGGCGTCCGGTGTTCCCTGGCGACACCCTTTTCATCGAGACCGAAATCGTGAAGATGCGCGGCTCGATCGGCCAAACCCGCTGCCGCTGCCTCGTCAACGGCGAGGTCGTTTCCGAAGCGGAACTCAAATTCGCGCTGATGGACAGATGAAGAAGTTGATGGTTGAGAGTTGATGGTTGATAGCGAAGAGAAGAGTGGATCCAGCCGCCTTCCAATCGCATTGCCATCTCTCTCTAACCGTCAATTCTTCGCCTTCTCTAACTCTCAACCATCAACTCTCAACCATCAACCTCTTCCCATAGAGTCTTTTACTCCTTGTCCGGGATCTTGTCTTGTTCTACCGCACCCTTGTTGTCCGCTTTGGCTTCCAATTGCAGGTTCAGCGCTCGGATTCTCTGGCCGTTATCGGCATTGTAGATCAAGAACTCGGGAAGGTTGATCTTCTTTCCGTTATCCGGGAGGAATTTGATGTCCGCCTGCCCTCCCACAAGAAGCGTCTTACTGTCCGGCGAGAAGCCGATGAGGCTTCCTCTTCCGGTGACTCTGATAAGAGTGATTTCCCTGCCTGTGCTCAAGTCATACAAACTGATCACCGACTCGGCCGCCCCTTTCCCGCTGTCTCCCCCTGACCACCCAATTGCCAAACGGCTGTTGTCCGGAGAGACGATGGCTCTCCAAGGTCCTTGAGGTGGAATCGTTGCTCCGGTGGTCATTACTTTGGACTCCGTGTCCAGGATCCGGAGTTCGCCACTCCTGCGGGGAATCAGGACAACCTTGCTTCCGTCGTGGGTCCACGCTCCTCCCCAGATGGACTCAAGATCAATGTCGTGTTTGACGCTCCGGCTGTCCTGGCCGGTGCGGAAATCGAGGAGCCTTACCTTCTCCCGATCTACAATCGCCAATGATCCATCCCGAATGTAGCGACGGCCATATCTTCCGAACTTCACTCCCTCCCCGTCGATCCGTCCGATCTCCCGCCCATCGCCCGCATTGAAAAGAACTCCCCCGCCCGAGTTATAGGGCAGAAACGCGCCATCATCGACGTATGCGAAACTCAGACCGTCGGGCGAGAAATGCAAAGTGTCACTATCCGGGCGGCTATACGGATTGAGATTCGATTTGGAAAGTTGGCGTCCGGTGGAGGTTTCCCAGACAGCAGCATCAAATTCGGAGGGCGATCCGAACTCAACGTCCTCGCCCGTGAATCGATCCTTGGCGACGGACCCGCGCCCGTCGGGCACAGCCGTGCCCAGCCGCTGGAAAAACGTGACGATCCGCTTGCCATCGGGGCTGAACTCTCCCGCCACCTGACCGGGAAAGTCACGCACCTTCGCGCCGGTGGCCAGGTTCCAAAGGATGGTTCGCGTGTCTTTCGATACGTAGGGCTGCATGGAGCCATCACTCCTCCAGGAACTACTCAGGGCATGCTCGCCATCGGGACTGAACTGGACGATGCGGATCGGCTCCTTGTGTCCTGCCATCCTATGGAGCAACGCGCCGGTTCCGGCGTCCCACAGGCAGATGTCATAACCCATGGTCCCGAGGATCCGTTTCCCATCGTAGTCCCAGTCCCTGAGCGGCCTTTCGATGCTCTGTTTCCATTGCAACGGTTCGGCGGGCACCGGTTGGCCGGATGCATCGCCGCAGGGCATCAGTATGCCGAGGATGGCCCAGCCGAATACCAAAGCCCGCCCGCGCCGGGTAAGGACGCCTGAATGATTTAATTTTCGTCTAGCCATTGGATCATTACGTCGAGTTGGAGTTTGATTGCTTCGGAGGCATCCGCCACGCTTATCCCGAAGCCAACATGCGTGTGCCACCCGGCCCTGCACGATGGCTTCCACGCGTCGTACCACAAGGCATGGTAGCCCGCGAACGCCGAGACGTAGCGGTCGTCTGGGTTCACGCCTTGAAATTGGCCGTTTGGCTTAGGTTTCAGATCCGCTTCAGAAAAATGAAGTTTCAGCTTGTCAATGACCTTTAGGTGAATGTCCTCAACATTGGCTGAAATCTTAAGGCCAATCACATCATCTGTCGTTGGATCAGCAGCCCTAGTAGCGTCTGGTGGCGCGTCTACAATTGTATTGAGACCAGCGTTTGGCCGTCCGGCAACGCGGGCAGGATCGTTAGTGGCGCCCCCCATAAAGGGCGGCCTACCTTGATTCCAGGAGAACATGGTCCAGTTGGTGTTCCCGAGGTTTTTCGCCCCGATCTCGAGCACCCACTCCTTGGTGTTGTAGTATCTACTCGTGGTCATGACCGCAACCGGATTATATTGTTGCATCAGTTCCCAAAAAACTTTGGACGTATCGGGATAGTCCACCGTCCACTGTCCCTGACCACGACCCCAATCAGGGCCCACGAGGAGGGGAAATTTGGGAGCGATCATAACAACCCTGTAACCGGTGTGTCTATAGTCATCGATGACCCATTCGCCGTGCGCTCCTTGTGTCGGTTCTTCCAACCCGCTCATGAATTGGTAGAGCATGCCAAGCGGATCTTCACCGTTGGTCGGAGGCCAATATCCACTGATAAAGATTACATCTTCCGACGGCGGCTCAGCGGCCCGGGAGACGCCCGGGAACAGAAACAGGACAAGGACCATCGTCGGGATCCACCGGTGCCAACCTCCGCGTCCTGCTGGTACGCGGCAGGGACTGGGCAAGCTGATGTCATTCAGCGCAGGACGTAGGTAAACAGGTGTGGGTGCCATTTTCGTGAAATTCGCTTGTTGTGATCTCCGAATCATCGAGCCTCTCCTTTCACCCATCCTCGCCGGATGCTGTCCTCACAGATGGATTCCCGCACCCATTGCCTGAGCTGCCTCGACTTTTCCTTGTCCCCCATCCCGTTGGCGGCGGAAATGCGCCTGCGCACCGCGAAGGAAGTGCGGCCGTCGTGACTTGGATTCCCCTTAAAGCCCAGCGCCACCAGTTCGTCCAGCACGGCCGCTGCCTGTTCATTCTTGCCTTGGTGCAGCAGCAGGTCGCCTTGGTACAGCTTTGCCTGCCGCCATGGGTTGGATCCCGGCTCGGACATGGAAATCATCCGCTCCGACCAAGCCATGAGCTTGGCCTCATCCTTCTGCCAATTCGCATCTTTCTCCCAATAATAGGACCGCAGGATGCCATCCCACGACTCCCACACATCGGCGACTGAGATTCCGGCCTCCTTGTCTTCGGCCACGCGGTTGAAAATCCCGCGCGCGAGGTCGAAGTAGGGCGTGGCCCTGACCGGATTTCCGCCGTAATCGACGAGACGAATGCCTTCCTTGAGGGCGACGCCCGCCATCTCGAATTCGACCCGGGGACCTGTCGGCGATTTCGGATAGTCTGCCAGGAAATCCTTCATCCGTTGCAAATTCGCGTCGGCTTGGTCAGGCCGGATCTTCGGATGGAGCTGCGCGCACAGCAGCCGGAACCGCTCGCGGCCCGCCGCGTCGCCCACGGGGATTTCCTTCAGGGCCGCCGCTTCTTCCCCGAGGATGACGCGTGCCGTCCACAGGTCCTGCTGCAGGTCGCGCTTCGGCAGCACGATGTAGTTTTCCGCAGAGCGCGAGGCTGCCAGCGAGAGGAAGCGGCCCAGATCGGCGACGCCCTCCGCCCGCCGCTCATCGGACTTTACGTTCTGAAAGCGGACGGACTCGATGGACTTCTTCAGTCCCCGCTCGAACCGCGCGGCCATCTCGCACTCCGTCACCGCGCCCAGGCGGGCCGATGCCGGATGTTCCTTCCGGAAGGCCTCGATGGCGGAAAAGATGTCCTCGAACTTGCGGTAGAAAAACAAGCCGTCGATGCGCGCCCAGGCAAGATCCTCACGCATCTGCGGCGGGACGGCCACAGCCCGGACGTCCATCTTGCCAAGCGCCTTCATCACGCCGCGATAGTCCTTCGCTCCATGCAGCGTCAAGGCATCCTGACTCTTTTTAGCGGCATCCGCATTTTCCAGACCGGTCGCGAAATCGATCCTCCGTCGGAAGGCTCCGTCTCCCTGCCCGGTCACCTCCAGCGAGTACAGTCCCGGCGTGAGACCGTCCCGCGAAGCCTTCCAGCCATTGCCGCTATCCAAGGTTCCTTCGGCGATCAAGGCCGCGCCCTGCCGGATCGTCCAGCGGAAGGCTCCCGAGGGGGCCGGCTGGAGCGAGAATTCCACGCTTCCCTTGTCGTTCGCGACCGAACACGCCAGCGTCCTCACATCCTCGTCGGTATCGGTGTCGTCGGATTCGGTGCGGCCGCTGACGAGGTCTTCGAGACCGGCTTTCGTCGGCTGCGGCACTTCGGCGGGCAAAGAGCTGCCTTGCGAAGGGGCCGGGACTTGCGCCCGGGCCGGGACATGGATCCAAAGGGCCAGCAGCGATGCCAGGCCCCCGGCAAAGGGGATTCGGTTCTTCATAGGTTTGAAATGGTGGGCTTGGATTCGAGTCGGGAGATGTCTCCGGAAGGATTCGGATATATTTCTGTCGGCAGCGTCCCTAACAATGAGGAATCGGAGATCATGTCAACGATCTTTTTTCATTGGGTCGCGGGAAGCGCCCGGTAGGAACAAGAACCTTCGTGAAGAAAACTCCGCTTCGTTCATGAGGTAATCAGGTCATGGGTCACGGATTACCCTTCATGTGAAACGGAGAGTGCTGACCCCATTCATGCATTACCCTTCATGTGAAACGGAGAGCGCTGACCCCATTCACGGATTACCCTTCATGTGAAACGGAGAGCGCTGACCCCATTCACCGAATTCGGGGCATGGGAGTCTTTTAAGGCTCTCATGCCGTCTTTTTTCACCGCCAAAGCCCCGACCTTCAATGGATTGCGGGGGCTGGGACAGGCACTAAGTTAGCGCCATTCGGGCCCCATCAATTTCTGTTGTTTGGGACTGACCCCGGAGCAGTTTGTTTTCTACCGTGTTCTGTAATTATTGACCTTCCTTCTTGGATCGTTTTTGTTTTACTCACGGTATCGGGCATTCCGCGTGGCCAGTATGAAGCTGCACCGTAAATTAAAACCATATGTTTTTCTTTATCATTCCAACGTCCGACCAGAAGCACTTCTTTACCTTTATCTTCCGCTTGCCACTTTGCTAACGGGAAACTCATAACTGGATACGGGGAAATCACTTCTACTGATTTACCTGGCAATACCGACCCGCCCTTTAGAGCCTCGACAACTTGAGCATAAAACTTCCCTTCCACCTCAGAGATTTTGCATACAATTGCCATATCAGCCTTCTCAAGCAGTTCCTCTTTATCAGGCACGGGGACAACTAGTCCCAATGCATTACATGTTGAAAAAAGAACGAGAGTGAATGCTACGTGGGCAACCTTAATAATTGTAGTGTATTTAGTCATCATATTTGTCTATGGTTTGGTGATTTTTGCCAGGCTTACCCCAATCATCTCGAGCATTTTCGTGTTCGGCATTATTGGAATCGGCATAATTAACCGCTTCGCTTTCTATGGGGTGGGGTGCGGCATTTGGAGATGGCAGCGTCCAAGACTTAGGCCACCAAACCCAAGTTGCATGATCCAATGATTCATCATCTCCAAGCCCGGGTTCAAACGGAGGTGCTGTAGCGGCATCATCGATTGTCCCATTGAAATCATCATCGAAGGCCGAAAAACCCCATTCACCGTCGACTCCTTTTTTCCAGTGATTGTGCCTTGCAGGTTTCCAAGACCAACCATGTTGAAAGCTGTCCGCACCACCGGAAGTAATTAATGCATCAGCAAGTGCGATTTGTTCGACATGCTTGGTTTCGTGAAGCACCGTTCCGATGTAGCTATCAATACCGGAAAATTCTTCTCCGACACCAAAGGACTTGAATTTTCCCACAGTAGAATCATAAATGGTAATAAGCTGCTTATTCATTGCAACAGTGTAACTCCATTCCGTCATTGCCTTAACTTCGGCAGCCGTTCCTGTTCCACTTCCTCCATACTCCATAACATGTTGCGTGCCATACACTTGTCGCCAATAATAATACCAGTTTTTAGGACGCGGTCCCGGATATGGGCCAAGTTGCGGATGATTTGTCACATCCCTTAGAAAAAACACCTCGAACTTTGCTTCTCCAACCTGGTTGCCATCATACTTCACACGCGCTTTCTTCAAACCGAATTCGCTGTTGTTCGAAGGGAGTCCGGTATAGGTGGCGGTAGCCGTGATGAAATCACCGCTAGCGCTCACCTTGCCACCTGTGTTCTCCGGAGTTTTCCATGCGAAACTCGATGCGCCGATGCCATCCAATTCAAACTTGAACTTATTTTTTTCGGTATCGGGCCACGAACCGATGCCAGGCACTTTCGCTTTCAGCTCCATCGTCAAGACACCCGAGGTGGCACTATCAAATGTGAATTCATTCGCACCCTCGCTTCCAGCAGCAACAGGAGCGCTCACCGGATCGCCTGCTGGCGTGATAAACTCCACTATGACGAAGTCGATCTTCCGCTTGAAACCTCCTGACTGAGTCACCTCCAGAGTATGCAACTCCGGAGCAATTGCGAGATCCGGTTTCGTCACCGTAAAGCTGTTTCCGGTTTGCAAGCGGTCGCCTTGATTCACGCTCGCGGTCGCTTTGACAATTTCTTGCGCACCTTTTTTGATGACCCACTCGTAGGTTCCCGACGGTTCCTCCTCAAGACTGATTTGTAGCTTCACCTTACCGTTCGCATCTTTCGAGCATACCAGCGTCGTCGTGTCGCCGTCGGGATCGGTCCCGTCGGACTTGCTTCGGCTGCTGACCAGGTCCTTGAGCACGGCGTTCGGCGGCGTTTGGTAGGCGCCCCAGGAGTGGCCAGGGAGCAGGAAAAGGGTGAGAATCATCGCTGGGAGCCAGTTGCGCAACCCGCAGCCGCCGGATGGCTGGTATCGCAGGCGGGGCCATCCCGCGCCTTCCGCCAAGGGATTCGAGGGCGCATGGGTTTGCGATGTATGATTTGCAGGATTCATGGAGGTCGTTTTGATAGATTCCGGGTTCAACGCGATTGTTCTTTTGATTCTCCTTTTCCGTAGCCCCTCCGGATGCTGTCCACACAGTTGGATTCCCGCACCCATTGATTGAGTTGCCGCTGCTTGTCCTCGTCTCCGAGTCGCCGTGCGACATCAATGCGCGCCCTCACCGCGGCGGACGTGCGGCCGTCATGGCTGGGATTGCCTTTGAATCCGAGCGCCACCAGCTCATCCAGCACGGCCGCAGCTTCGTCATACTTCTGCAGATCTTTCAGCACGATGCCTTGAAACAGCTTCGCCTGCCGCCACGGATTCGATTCCGGCACGCTCATGGAAACCATGCGCTCCAGCCAAGCCATCAGTTTGGCGTCGTCCCGCTGCCACTTCTCGTCCCTTCCCCAATAGTGGATGCGCATGGTGCCCTCCCACGCTTGTTCCACATCGGTGGCCGAGATTCCCGCATCCTTGTCTTCGACCACGCGGCCGAAAAGCTCGCGCGCGAAATCGAAATGAGGTACGGCTTTGGCGGGTAGTCCGACTTTTGTAATGAGGCGCTCGCCTTCGCGGAGGGCGACGCCGGCCAAATCGAGTTCAACCCTCGGACGGGCAGGGGATCCGGGGTAGGTCTTAAGGAAGTCCTTCATCCTTTGAAGGTTTTGTTCCGCCAGCTCGGGGTGGATCTTCGGATACAGCAGCGCGCAGAGCAGGTGGAACTTTTCCAGACCAGCCGCGGCCTTGGCAGGGATTTCCTTCAGCGCCGCCTCTTCACCGCCGAGGATGACGCGCGCCGTCCACAGGTCCTGCTGCAGGTCGCGATTGGGGAGCACGGTGTAGTTTTTCGCGGAGCGGGAGGCCGCCAGCGAGAGGAAGCGCCCGAAATCCGCCCCGCCCTCCGCCCGCCGCTGATCGGACGACTCGTTCTTAAACCGGACGGCTTCGAGCGTCATCTTCAGCCCGCGCTCGAAGCGCGCGGTCAACTCGCATTCCGTGACCGCGCCCATCCGGGCGGACGCGGGATGATTGGTTTTGAAAGCTTCGATGGCAGCAAAGATGTCTTCGAACTTGCGGTAGAAAAACAGGCCGTCGATGCGCGCCCAGGCGAGATCCTCACGCATCTGCGGCGGGACGGCCGCAGCCTGGACGTCCATCTTGCCAAGCGCCTTCATCAGGCCGCGATAGTCCTTTGCTCCATGTAGCGTCAAGGCATCCTGACCCTTTTTAGCGGCATCCGCATTTTCCAGACCGGTCGCGAAATCGATCCTCCGCCGGAAGGCTCCGTCTCCCTGCCCGGTCACCTCCAGCGAGTACAGTCCCGGCGTGAGACCGTCCCGCGAGGCCTTCCAGCCATTGCCGCTGTCCAGCGCTCCTTCATCGATCAAGGCCGCGCCCTGCCGGATCGTCCAGTGGCAGGCTCCGGAGGGTGACGGCTGGAGCGAGAATTCCACGCTTCCCTTGTCGTTCGCGACCGAGCACGACAGCGTCCTCACATCTTCGTCGGTATCCGTATCGTCGGATTCGGTCCGGCCGCTGACTAGGTCTTCAAGGCCGGCTTTCGTCGGCTGCGGCACCTCGGCGGGCAAGGAGCTGCCTTGCGGAAGCGCCGGGGCTTGCGCCCGGGCCGGGACTTGGATCCAAAGGGCCAGCAGCGATGCCAGGCCCCCGGCAAACGGGATTCGGTTCTTCATGGGTTTGATTGGTGGGACTTGGGTTCCGTCAGGAAATGTCTCCGGCAGTATCCGAATATATTTCCGTTGGCAGTGCCGCTAACAATGAGTTATCGGAGATCGTGTCAACGACCTTTTTCACAATCCTTTTTTCATTGCGCCGGCGAAAGCAGCCGGTAGGAACAAGAACCTTCGTGAAGAAAACCTCGCTATTTCTCGCTCTCGGTCTCTCCAGCGCCGGCCTGGTCTCCGGCCTCGCCGCACGGCGGATGACGAGGGGCACTGCGGTCGGTGTGGACGGCCCGGCTGCCGTGGGAACGATGTCTTTTAGCGGTGCGAGAGCTCCGGAAGCCGCGATTTCCAACGTCGGCAAGACCACGCCGATCGCGATCCCGCCTTCCACGGACACGGGGGAAATCCTGCTCGCCCTGAACGACGCGACGCTTTACCCGCGGCTCGCCGCGTGGCTGCTCGGTGCCGGGGAGCGGGACATCGCCGCGTATTGGAACGGCTACCGGACGGCGCGAAACCGGAAGACCTACATCGTCGATCTGATCTTCATCAACTGGACCCGCCTGAACCCGGGCGGTGCCATCGCCGCCGTCGCCGGGACCAAGGACAATCATTTCCCGTGGTGGGCGTGGACCGCGCATGATCCGCAAGCCGCGTTGTCCGCGGTGCTCGCCTCGGCACCCGGGATGGTGGACCGCGTCGCGCGGGGGATTGGTGAATTTCACCCGGACTGGCTGCTGGAGCATCTGGACCAGATTCCAGAGGCCAACCGGGCGGGCGCGCTTGCCTTGTTCAAGGAGCAGAACGGCACGGAGGACCCGTTGGCATCGCTCAAATTCATGAGGGAAAACGCGCTGGGCGACGATCCGGGGACTTTCAAGAAACTGGTGCAAAAGGATCCGTGGGAAGCGCTGGATTGGCTGGAGCAGAATCCGTCCCTGTTGGTGGGTTATGAATCGGCGAAAAACCCGCTGGATATCCTGCTGGAGACGATGATCCATGACCATCCGGACGATTTGGAGCGCTTCGCCGCCCAACTGCCTCCCGGCTTCATGAGGCGGAAAATGGAAGCAGCGGCCTTCGACCGGCTTCTGGCAACCGATCCGTCGGCCGCCATGGCCCAGGCCAACGCCACGGAGTCCACCCTTATCGCCGCGCAATGTTTTGCCAAAATCGGGCTGAGCTTGGCCAAAACCGATCCGGAGCAAGCCTTTGGGATATTGGAGAAGCTTTGGGGGGATTCTTCCCGGGGAAGCTCCGAAAGGGTCGTGGTGGAATATCCCGGAGGCTCTTCCGCTTGGGGCGGGTACGAATTGATCGGAACCGGCGAGCTGCTGGAAGCGCTGGCTGGCAAGGATCCCGAGAGGCTCATGCAAACAGACCTCGAAACCGGCAGGACCGTCTCCAGTGTCGCAGGGCTTTGGGCAAGCCACGACATTGTTTCCTACTCCAAGTGGGTGGACCAACAAACGGATTCCGCCATTCGTGAGTCCGCCCTCCGTCCGCTGATCAACCGGCTGAAGGGCATGGGGCAGTTCAGCGAGGCGGTCGATTGGACGAGGGGGCCCGGAGAAGCGGAGAAAGACATGCTCGGCGACATTTTCCGCGATTGGGGCAGGGCGGATCCCACGGACGCCGCCAGTTGGCTGCTGGCGTCCGATCTATCCGCAGAGCAGAAAGCGAAGTTTCGCGGAGTGATAGAAACCGAGAGAAACCGATGAGATTCCTTCCCGTTCAATTACCCATCAAGGCCGGAGCCCTTCTTGGATTCCTGGCGATGGCCTTCGTTGGCTGGCATCTGGCGGGTGGGCCTGTCCCAGCGGCGAAAGGCCGTGCGACTGCCGAGCGGACCCGGCGGGCCGACCGTTCGAAATCCACCGCACCGAGCACACTCGCCGGGCAGCGG
>JBGSOI010000105.1:0-13229 GCA_041739215.1 Akkermansiaceae bacterium | reverse complement strand
AAGAGATGCATGTCGTGGATCTTCTTCACCCATTCCTCGGTGGGGTGGTGCGGAGCGTGGGTGGCGCCCGGAGCGTATTTCATGAAGAACTTCTTGGACGGCATGGTCTGGTTCATGCGATTGAGGTAATCGATCGCTTCGTCCGCCATGCCGGTGACAAGGTTCCAGCCGGGTTTGCCTTCGAAAGGATAGATCTGGGTGGTGTTGCGGTAAAGGTTGGGCTGCCACTGGTTGGCATCGCCGCCGACGAAGCCGTAGAAGTATTCGAAGCCCATCCCAACGGGCCATTGGTCGAAGGGGCCGACCGAGCTTGCGGCGAAGGATGGCACATTGTGGTTCTTGCCGAACCATGAGGTGGCGTAGCCGTTGTCGACGAGCATGCGGCCGATGGTGGCCTTGTCCTTGCTGATGATGCTGTTGTAGCCAGGGAATCCGGTGGACTGCTCGGAGATCACGCCGAAGCCGACCGAATGGTGGTTGCGTCCCGTGATCAGAGCCGCGCGGGTGGGCGAGCAGAGGGCGGTGGAGTGGATGTTATTGTAGCGCAGGCCGTTTTTCGCGACCCGATCCATGGTCGGCATCGGGACAACCCCGCCGAAGGTGCTGGGGACGCCGAATCCGGAGTCGTCGGTGATGATCAGCAGGACATTGGGGGCTTCCTTGGGCGGGACGACCCGCGGTGCCCACCAGGCCTTTGATTTGAGGGCATCCTGCTGGATGTCCCCGCCAAAGGATGGATCGGGTGCCGGAAGCTGGTTGCCGGGGATTGTCGTTTTGGCACTGGGTGAACCCGGCGCGCCGGTGGTCTCGACGGCTTGGGAGGGGGAGGAGGCAAGGAAGGCGCCAGCGAGCGGCAACAGGATCCAAGCGATGTGATTCGGGCGTTTTTTCATGGTGATCTTCTGTGTCGGAGATGGAGGACGATTTTTCGTTGTTCGTGCCGGTTTCCACTGGGGTGTGGTGGTATCAAAGCGGGTTCAAGGATTGAGAATTTCTATTCTCCCACAAGGTCAAAGCATAGCCCATTTGCGCAGTGAAATGGCTTGCTCTGTCACGGGATGCTCCGGCAGATTTTAGGGCATGGAGAAATTGGTGCCGCCTGTAATTTCGCTCCGGGTCACTGATCCCCAGGCGCTGACGGCGGCGATTCGCAATGCGGACCTCAATCCTTGCCAGCTAAGCGCCAAGCCTTTGCCAAGCTCGATCAACCGGGTGTCCTGTGCGGACGTTTGCCTCGATTTCGCGGCGTTCGGCCCGGCGGTGTTGTTCTCTGGCTGCATGCCGGGCGATTCCTACACGCTGGTGTTCGTAACGATATGCCCGGAAAAAGGGAGATGCTTCAATTTCGGCACCGAATACACCGATGGGTATATGGGCTTTTTCCCTCCAGGAGGCGTAATGGATGTCTATACGCCGGAAAGTTATGAGAACGCGACTTTGACTGTGGCCGCCCCATTGTTTCTGGCCGCAGTGGAATCGTCATTTCCAGAAATTCCGGATGCCGTCCTGAGACGCGGGGCGGGAATGCGTATCGGATCGGCGGAGCAGGCACTGCTGCGCGGATTGCTGTCTGCGGTGATGGAGTGCATCGAGGACGGAACGGCACCTCTGGAGGGAAAACTTGCCCGGAGCCATCTCGAGAAATCCCTGCTGGATGCCTTTCTATCAGCACTGCGCAGCGGCTGCTCATCCCTGGTTGCCAGGCCGGGGCAACGTATCGAGGGGAGATTGCGGCGGTTGCGGCAGGCGCGGGATTACGTTGCGGGATCGCTCCACGGGCCTATGCAGCTTGATGATCTCTGCCGCTCGGTGGGACTGTCCCGACGGGGGGTGGAGTTGCTGTTCCAGGATTCGCTGGGGATCGGGCCGAATGCCTTCATCCGCCAACAACGCCTTCACGGGGTGCGGCGGGCATTGCAGTCAGCCACGCCCGCAAACGGCATGGTGAAGCAGACCGCGCTGGAATGGGGATTTCTGCACATGGGGCACTTCGCCAGCAGCTACCGGATGCTGTTCGGAGAGAGCCCGTCCTCCACCCTGATGCGGCTGAGCCAGTGAATGAAAATCCGGCGGCTTTACCACATGACGGAAAATGCGGCCGCGAAGGTGTTTGTATCGGCACCGGTATCCTGATCCGTCCGTGTGCCGACATATAGGAACTTGAAGCCCATCGTGCGGCTGACCGGCACACCGAGGCTGAGCCCCCAGCCATAGTTTCCCTTACGGTCGCCGGTCGAGTTCGCCATTGATTGTGGATTCACCGTCGTAGCCATAGCCCCGGGCTGAAATGCCTCTGATGCAAGAGTCTTGCGAATTCATTTCGCCACGAAACGCCGCTCGGAACACCTCTAGTGATAATCCAAGATTTCAGCTTCAAGGTCAGGTGTGCACCTTCTTGATCGCCTTGCTGAGTGCGCCTGCGAGTGTGGTTTGCTGCTCTTGTCTTTTGTTAGCAAGCTTGGGCATTCGCTGCTGAATTCGCGGGCCGGATCCATTGGTTCCGGCCCGCGTGGTTCAAAAGCGATTGGAGGTGGGGTTACTTCACCAGTTCGATCTCTCCCGGACGCCAGGTCTTTTCAATCCATGGCTCGAGCGGGCCATACATGCGCAGGATGCAGAACCAGCTCTTGCCAGGAACCGTTTCCAGCCAGTTGCCTTCCTTGCCCTCGGGGGCTTTGGGGCCGAAATAGAGGTCGTAGGAGCCGTCATCGTTCTTCTGCACACCTTTGGTCAGGCTGCCTTTCGTCGGGAAGAGCTGGCTGGTCTGGAGCTGGCAGCGGGTCTGGGTGTCATACATGGTGACCGCCCAGAAATTGGCGACCGGCACGTTCGGCGGCATATGCAGCTTGTAGGTTTTCGAGCCGTCGAAGGGTTGGTCGTTGTTGTCCAACATTCCCAGCGCGTAATCGGAGCCTTGTCCGACATGCGGTGTTGCCATGGCGGGAGTCACGCCGCCGGCGTTGTAGTAGAAGAGCACCCGTGCATCGAGATTCATGATGCCGTCCGCCTCGAACGAGGTGTTCTTGTTCGCGTAAGCAGTCACCCAGTTGCTCTTCGTATCAGGGTAGATTTTCACTCCGGAAATGCGGGGATCGTAGGTGATGGAACGCCCTGCGGCATTTCCAAGCAACGCGGCCTCTTCCAGCAGTTTTGTCATTCGCTCGTCAGGCTTGAATGGTTGTCCTTTGACAATTCCGATGGACGCCATGTAGCCGCGGACTTCCGGATTCACCGCCTCGATCGGCTCTGCCTGGACGATGTTGTCGAGGATCTTGAAGTAGTCGAGGTTGCTCGGGAAGATCGTGCTGAACGATCTGCCGGACATGTTGACGAGCTCGGTCGGTGCCGGATTGGCGGCATCTTTAAGCGGATAAATCTTGAGCCCGGTTCGGAAGTTCTCGACGGCTGCCTCGAGGCCGTTCTTCACGGAGCCGCGAAGGAAAAGGAAGTTCCGGTTGGTGGCGGGCTTCATAATGAAGTAGCCCTCCGGGATTTCACCCGTGTAGCCTGGCGGGATCAGGAGGTATTTGCCACCCTTGCCCTTGTCCGGGCCGGTGACACCCATGTCGCCGACGAAGCGCTGCCAGGCATCGTCGAGGAAGCCGAGCATGCCGGGCGGGATCTCGATGACGGTCGGCCCGTCCTTTGCCAGATCTGTCGGAGCATAGGCATACATCGTGGAGGTGTTGGAGGTGATGACCGGTGTCCGGGAATCCATCATCCCTTCCCAAAGGGCGACTTTGTTCGGAGCATCGGCACCTTGTTCGGCCATGCCGGCAAGGACGCTGTAGATGGCAACCGCGCCGACGTTGTCGAGGTAAACCCCAAGCGCGCGCGAGCGGGTCAGATAGTCATAGACCTTGTCGTTGGTGTCGCCGGTTGGTACGCCATCGAAGTAGGTCAGTTCGCCGGCTACCGTCTGGACCTTGTCCGGGATGGAGGCGGCTTTCGTTTTCGCGGCCATTCGGGCCGGGTCGTCCTGCCCGTAGGCGGTCGCCATGGTGAGCGCGCCCGTGAGTGTTAGGGTAATGATGTTTGGTTTCATGGTATTTGGTATCTGGTGTTTTGGGACGTCGTGATTTCGAATTTGAAATTTTTTATTCTTGTCAGGGTTCAGGGAAAGAGCAGGGAGAGCTGGAGGTTGAAGCCCCAGTCCGGGGTGTTGTTGGGGCGGACGACGTTGTAGAGCGCCTGGACGGAGGCGCTTGCCGTCTGTTCGCCGATGGTGAAGACCTTGCCGATGCCGCCGCCGACCGGGACGGTCCAGCGGTCGCTCGACGGGCTGAGCCAATCGGCCGTGATGGTGGCGTTGCTGTAGAGGAACCAGCCGTCGGGCAGGTTGTAGTTGAGGAAATACTGGGCGCCGAAGGCATTGACTTCGTTGGAGCCGCTGCCGCCCAGGGACCAGACATTCTGCAGGACAACGCCTGCACCCCATTTTTCCTCGGCATAGTAGAGCACGCCCGACGGCCCGAGGCCGACGTGGTTTGAGCCGAGGAGCGGGTTGGTGCGGGTCGGGAGCAGGACGGTGGGGCCGGCGCCCCAGACGAAGTTGCCGTCCGGCTTGGTTGGTGCGATGAAGAAGTTCAGCAGGGTGTTGCCGAGGCCGACTTCGTAATCACCATTTCCCAGAGGTGCCTGAAGGACCGGCACGATGGTATAGGTGATGAGCTTCCAGTCCTCGCCAAGCGGGAAAGGCCAGACGATCTGCGCGGAGTAGGAGGCTTCCGTCCCACCTGTGACCGGAACGTCGGGACTCATCGTCACATCAAGACCCACCTGACGCAATCCACTGACAGGGTTCTGCTTGAGCTTGAGGACTTCATCGATGGAACTGTCGGAACCCGTGGACGATTCGGCGCTTGCGGTCGTGATGCAGGCGGCCAGTGCGGCAAGGTGGACGATGCTCTGGAATTTCAAGGTTGTGATGGAGTGGAGATGGATTCGCTTCTGAATACACGTGCCGACCGATGTGCGGTCGGCACGTGAGGTTCAAAATCGAAGATGTGATTATTGTGCCTTCACGGTACTTCGTCCTATTTCACGGGTTCGATTTCTCCCGGGCGCCAGGTTTTGTCGAACCACGCCTCTTCCGGCCCGTAGAGACGCAGGGCGACGCTCCAGCCTTTGCCGGGAAGTGTCTGCACCCAGTTGGACTCGTGGCCCTCGGGTGCGGTCGGCCCAAACCAGACATCAACCGACCCGTCGGCGTTCGTCACGATGCCCTCCTTTTCGCTGCCGATGCTCGGAAAACGTTGGTCGGTTTGCAGCATGGAACGGGTCTGGTTGTCGTAAACCACGAACGACCAGAAATCTCTGGCTGGGATGTTCGGCGGCATATGGATCTTGTAGGTCATGTTGCCATCCAGCGGCTTGCCCTCGGAATCCGTGACTGCGATCGCATATTGCGAGCCCTTGCCAACCAACTTCAATGCCATCGCCGGGGTAACACCGGTGGCGTAGTAGAGGAAGTGAACCATGGCATCGGTATTGTTCACGCCCGGCTGGGACTGGAACTTGTAGTCACCGCCGAAAAAGCCTTCGACCCAGGCGCTACCCGGATAGTAAGCAACCTTTTCGTCGGGATACTTGAACACCAGGGCGCGGGCGGTGGCATTGCCGACCGCTGCTGCTTCGGCGAGGATTTTCTTCATCCGCTCGTCGGGGTTGAATTCCTTGCCCTTCTCGATACCCAGCGCAGCCAACTGGCCCAGGATCACCGGGCTGAATGCTTCGTTGGGCTCATACTGGACAACGTGGTTGATGTCTTCATAGAACTTGTAGGTATTGGCACCGACGGTGTTGAAGGACTTGCCGGAAGCATTGATGAACTTCATCGCTGGCGGGTTGGCGGCATCTTTGAGGTTATAGACCTTGGCGAATTTCTTGGACGCTGCCACAGCCGAAGCCGTGCTGCCGTCCTTGATGAAGCCACGCCAGAACATCAGGTTGCCGTATGTCTTGGTGCGGTAAACGAAATAGCCTTCCGGCACCTCCCCATCGTAACCCGGTGGCAGCAGCAGGTATTTGCCGCCCTGTCCCTTGTCGGGGCCGACACGGCCGAAATCCGCGACATACTGGAACCAGTGGTCGTCGATGATGCCAAGCACGTCCGGCGGCACCTCGATGACTAGCGGCCCATCCTTCACGTCGAGCCACATCACGTTGTAGATGCTCTCTGTATTGGGGGTGAGGAACAGGGACTTGGAATCCATCAATTCTTCGAAGAGCGCCACGGTCTGGTTGTCGGTCACGCCGATGCTGGCGAGACCCTGGCGCAGGCCTTCGGTCGAGCCGCCCGGCATCGCGCTGAGGAAGACTTCCACACCGCGTTGGAAGGCGAGGTTGTCATAGACCTTTTGCACGGTCTCGTCGGTCGGGAAGCCGTCGTTGAACTTAAGGGTGCCGATGCGGCTTTCCACGGTATCCGGGGTGGTGATGTCCTCCGGGATCTCCGTGGTCATCTTATATGTCTTTTCGGTCTGCGCGTGGGCAACCGCCGTGGCAGCGATTGCAGCGACCAACGCGATGGATCTGGTAGTTAGTTTTGATTTCATGGGATGTTAGGTAAGTGTGGTTAGATGAATAATTTCGCATTCTGAATGCGCGGGCCGGATCGTGGGAGCCGGCCCGCGTGGTTCAGAATCGAGGTTGCTCTACTTCACGAGATCGATTTCGCTCGGACGCCATTCCTTGGTGAAGAAGGGCTCCAGCGGGCTGTAGAGGCGGAGGATGGTGAACCAGCCTCTGCCGGGCATGGTCTGGATCCAGTTGCCACGTTCCACGCCTTCCGGCTGGGTCGGGCTGAGGTAAATGGTGGTGGAGCCGTCGGCGGAAGCGACGGCTGCGGGCGATGGATAAGTCTGGCTGCCTGCACGGGGGTATTTTTGCGGTGTTTGCAGCATTGAGCGCGACTGGTTATCATAGAGGATGAGCGACCAGAACGCCGCGGCGGGGATGTCCTTTGGCAGGGTGACCTTGTAGGTCTTGGCTCCATCGTAGGCATTTCCTTCGGAATCGAGGAAGCCCATCAGATACTGCGAGCCGACCCTAGGGAGACGCATGATCATGCCGGGCGAGTCGAGAGTGTAGCCGTAGTAGAACGCGGTGCGGGAATCCAGGGTGCGGGCACCGGTCGGTGGGAAGGGTTTGAATTCGCCTTCCTTGGTGAGCATCGGTGGCGGCGTTTCGAAATTGGCTCCGCCTTCCCAGAGCATGCTGCCCCACATTGACCCTTCGTAGTAGGCCCAATCGGGATGCATGGCATTGTAGCGCCAGTTGAGCACACGGCCGGTGGCATCGCCGAATTTCGCGGCATCGGTCAGGATGCGCTTGGTGTCGGCGTCCGGTGCAAATGGCTTGCCCTTGACGATGCCGATGGCGGCAAGCTGTCCGGCGAGTTCGATGTCGTAGCTGGTGGCCGGTTGCTGCTGGACGTTCTCGTTGATCATTTCAAAGAACCCGAAGTCGCTGGGCGGGATCGTGTTGAATGCTTTGCCGGATGCGTCGGTGAACTTGGTCTCGGGAACCGGAGGGTTCTGGCCGAGCCGCACGCCGCCTTCGAGGGCGGTGGCGATGCTGGTGCCATATCCACCCGGCGTGTAGGGGTAGATTTTCATGGTGCTCTTGATCATCTCGACAGCCGGCTTGGGATCGTTGTCCACAAGGTAGGCGCGGCAGGCGTAGAGGGCGCGGTTTGTCTTCGAATGGGCGACGTTGAAACCGCTATCCGGGAGCTGACCCTCGTAGCCGGGAGGCACGATCAGGTATTTGCCGCCTTCGCCACGATCTGGGCCGGGGAAACCGACATCAATGATCCAGGAGAACCACATGTCGTTGATGGTGCCGACGCTCTTCGGCGGCTGCTCCACAACCATGGGACCCTTGCTTAGATCGAGGACAGACAGGTAATAGACTGTGTCGGTATTGCCGGTGAGAAACAGCGAGTTTGAGTCGAGTAGCTCCGGGAAAATGGTAACCGAGTTGTCCTCCGCGCCAATGCTTTGGAAGCCCTTCTGGAGGGCGTAAGCGGAGGCTCCGCGGAAACTGTTGTTATAGACGTTCAGGCCGTTGGTGAAGGTGAGGATCTCCTGCACCGTCTTGGCGGTTTCCGGAGTCGGGGCACCGTTTTGGAAAGTCAGCTTGCCTAGGCCGGTTTCGACGACGTCGGGAGTGGTCATCGATGGCGGGATGGCTTCGCTGGACTGGGCGGCCGCGTGGCCGGCGAGCAGGGCGCAGGAAAGCGCCGTCATTACGATTCGGGGTCGTTTTGTTTTCATGGTTGTCTTGTTTCTTTTGGTTGGAGAGGGATGTTGGAGATTTCGCTCCTGAAGGCGCGTGCCGATCCGGATGAACCGGCACGCGGGGTTCAGGATCGAAAGGTGATTTATTCTGCCTTCATGATGCCCGGCGGCTTCCACGAGCCTTCGCCGGGGGGGAGGATGGAAGGGTCTTCGGTTTTCGGCCAGTAGAGGCGCATGACCAGATAGATCGGACCATCGGGAGCCGGCAGCCAGTTGGCTTCCTTGTCGGCGCCGGGGCTTTTGTTCTGGATGTAGAGGGTGAGCGAGCCGTCCTCGTTCTTCTTCATATTGGGAATCATCGGCGAGTTGATGAGGTAGCGGTTGATCGGGTTCTCGATCAGGAGCTGGGTCTTGCCGTCATACATCGTGACCGACCAAAAGGCATTCACCGGCGGGTACTGGCCGGCGGGAAAGGTCAGCGTGTAGTTGTGTTTGCTGCCGTCCATTGGCTGGTCTTCGGCATCGTTGTGTGTGAGGGGATACATCGCCTCGATGGCGTCGTTGCCGTAGATGCCCGCCTGCGCGGTGGCCGCGCGAAGCATCCAATTGCCGTTGAAATGCTCTTTGCTGCCGGCGAACGATCCGACCGTCCAACCGTTGATGGTCGTGCCGACCTTGCGAATCCCCACTGCGAGGTTTTCGGCACCCTGCTTCATCCCTTGCAGCACGGCTCCCTTTTGCTCAGCGGACAGGTCTTTGAAGTCGAAGGACTTGCCCGGGCCGACGCCGATTTTGGCCAGTTTCTCGCGGATGGGTTTGTCCAGCTCCGACTCCGGCACGAACTCCAGTGCCACGTCGAGATACTCGTAGAAGTTTTCCTTGATGCCGGCGATGTTCGCAGGCACGAAATCGATCTTCGGCGCCGCCGGAGGCGCGGGTTGACCCAGGAACGCGGAAAGCGGCTGGACCTTGTAGCCCGCCTGCACTTTCTCGACGTTTGGTATGTCATCGGCGTCGAAGAGCTGGGTGCGGAAAATCGTGAGCCCGAACGGCGTCGAGGACTGGAAGACCTTGTCGATGCCCGCAGGTTTTTCTCCAGTCCAATCCGGACCGGTCACCAGATAATTTCCGGCCTCGGTGCCGGTGGCGCGGTTGCCGATATAGCCATAGTTGTAGGTATTTCCGTCACAAAGCATCACGCAGTAATAACGCTCCTTGGGTACCGCCGGGACTGAAATGACGACCGGTTCCGCGCGCAGATCCAACCACGCATTCGAGTATGGCGTGTCGCTGTTGGCGGAGAGGATCGCAGTGTCCTTGTAGGTGTAAACCCTGGCGGAGTTGAATAATCCGTTGAACGGCGCCTTGAACTGGCCGGAATCCTTATTGATCGCGTACTCGTTCATGATCGCGTAGTTCATCACGAGAGGAAGGCCGTAGATGAAACCTTCTTCCGCGATGGCCTTGGCTTCGGCTGGACTGATGTCCGCAGCGCGAACGCCCGTCAGCGGCGATGCGATCGCTATTGTTGCAGCAAGGGCGACGAGTTTCTTGCTGATGTTATTTGTTTTCATGGTTGTCTGGTTTCTTTTGGTTGGAGATTTCGCTCCTGAAGGCGCGTGCCGATCCGGATGAACCGGCACGCGGGGTTCAGGGTCGAAACGTGATTATTTAACTTTCACGATGCCTGGTGGCTTCCAGGTGCCTTTGCCGGCGGGAAGGATGGAAGGGTCTTCAGTCTTCGGCCAGTAGAGGCGCAAGATCAGATAGATCGTGTCGTTCGGTGCGGGCAGCCAGTTGCTTTCCTTGTCCGCGCCGGGGCTGTCCTTCTGGATGTAGAGGGTGAGTGAGCCATCCTCGTTTTTCTTCATGTCCGGAAGCATCGGTGAATTGATGAGGTAGCGGTTGATCGGGTTTTCGATCAGGAGCTGGCTTTTCCCGTCATACATGGTCACCGACCAGAAGGCGTTGACCGGAGGGAATTCTCCGGCTGGGAAGGTGAGGGTGTAGTTGTGTTTGCTACCGTCGAGGAGTTCGCCGTCAACATCGTGCCGGCATTTCGGATACATCGCTTCCTCCGCGTCGTTGGCGTAGATGCCGATCTTCGCGCCCGCCGCGCGCAACATCCAGTTGCCGTTGAAAAAGGCGCGGTTGCCAAAGGCCGTGTAGATTCCCCAGCCGTTCACGGTCGTGCCGATGTTCGCCACGAATTTATCCAACTTGTCCGACCCTTCCTTCATACCGAGGCCGACGGCGGCCTTGTGTTCGAGCGAGAGGTCCTTGAAGTCAAAGGTCTTGCCCGGGCCGATTCCGATGCTGGCGAGCTTGGCGCGGATTTCCTTTTCCTCCGGCCCGGCGGGCGCGAACTGAAGCGCGAAATCGAGGTATTCGAAGAAGTTCGATTTGACCATAGCCTTGTCGATTTTCGGGAAGTCGATTTTCGCAGCGGCGGCTGGCGCGGGTTTCCCGAGAAAGGCGGAAAGCGGCTGCGGCTTGTAGCCGTCCTGGATCTTCACCACGTTCGGCATGTCTTCCGGATTAAAAAGCTGGGTGCGGAACGCGGCGGCGGAAAACTCCGTGGTGGAATGGAAAACCTTCTTGATGCCGGCAGGCGTTTCGCCCTTCCAGCCTGGACCAACGATCATGTAGCTGCCCGCCTCATTGCCGGTTGTGCGGCTTCCGATGTAGCCATAATTGAACGTGTTGCCATCTTCCAACTGCACAGTGTAGTATCGCCCTTTCTCCACCTCCGGGACAGTGATCACCATCGGCTCGGCACGAAGATCCAGCCATAGGATCGAATACGGAGTATCGCTGTTAGGAGTGACAATGGCGGTGTCCTTGTAGGTGAACACGCGGGGCTCGTTCTTGATCTCATTGAACGGCGCCTTGTATTGCCCGGAATCCTTGTCCACGGCGTATTCATACATCACGGCGTAGTTCATCACGATGGGCAGACCGTAGATGAATCCTTCTTCGGCGATGGCCTTGGTTTCCTCGATGGACGGCACGGTGATCCCGGCTTCCTTGTCTGCCTTCTCCGCGGTATCGACGGCGTCGCCTTTTTCCCCGCAACTGGTGATGGCAAGCGTCGTGATGGCGCCAGCGAGGGCCATTTGGACGATGCGATGTTTCGTGGTTTTCATAATTTGGTATGTTGTTGTTCTGATGGTTGATTTGGAGTTTCGCTTCTGAATGCGCGGGTCGGTTCAGGATCGAAAGTTGAGCTATTTGACCTTTTCAAGTGGCGGCTGCTTCCACGAGCCGTCGAGCGCGGCTTCGGCGGGCCAGTAGAGACGCATGTACATAGTGAACGGCCCCTTGGGTGCGGGAAGCCAGTTGGATTCCAGTTCCTTGCCGGGAGACTCGTTTTGGATGTAGAGCGTGAGTCCGCCGTCGGTATCCTTTTTCAGATCCGGCAACATCGGCGAGTTGATGAGGTAGCGGTTGATCGGGTTTGCGACGAGCAGGCTCTTGGGCAAATCATACATCGTCAGTGACCAGAAGGCTTTGACAGGTGGGTAGCTGCCCAGGGGCGAAATGCAGGGTGTATTTGTTGGCACCATCGAGCTTTTCTCCGGCGGCATCGACGCCATAAACAGGATACATCGCCTCCTCCTTCGAATTGCCACCAATGCCGAGAACTGCCCCCGCCATCCGGTAGAGGTAATTGTTCTTCAGAAATGCGCGGCTCCCGAAGACATCGCCGGAAGTCACCTCGCCGGTGTTGACCTTTTCTTTGACCAACTCTCCAAATGCAGCCCAAGCGTCCGCCATGCCTCCCTCGATGGCAGCTTTCATTTCCGGCGATAGCTTGCTGATATCCAGGGTCTTGCCGGCTCCAATGTCGAGTTTGGCGAAACGCGCCATCAATTCAGTCTCTGACGGATCGGTCGGGCAATACTGAAGGATGAAACTCATGATATTGAAGAACTCGGGCGACGTCCTCTCATCATCCGGCGACAAGGGCTTGATGAAATCGACCGCCGGAGCGGCAGGGGGAGCGGGCTTGCCAAGAAAGGCCGACAGCGGCTCGAGCTTGTAGCCAGCCTGGACTTTTTCCACGTTGCCGATGTCTGCCGGATTGAATAGCTGCGTGCGACCGGAAACCCAGATGAATTCTGTGTCGGCGCGGATCACCTCCTTCACCCCGTCCGGCTTTTCGCCCTTCCAGTTCGGCCCCGCGACCAGGAATTTACCGGCGCCATTCCCGGTTGTGCGGCTGCCGACATAAGCAAAATTAAACGTGTAGGCGTCGATAAACTGGATGCAGTAATAGCGGTTCTTCTCGATCTCCGGTACAGTGAGCACGATGGGCTCGGCACGCAGATCCATATTGAGAAAGGAGTAAGGCGTATCCGAGTTTGGCGTCTGGATCGCTGTGTCGGCTGGCGTATAAACACGCGAGGTGTTGGTGATGTGGTTCCAGGGGGCCTTGTATTCGGGGTTCTTCGTATCTACGAAATAGGCATACTGGATGCGGTACTGATCCACCATGGGGAAGCCGTAGATATAGGCCTCCTTGGCGATGGCGCGGGCTTCGGCAGGAGTGAGTTCTTCTGCGCGTACGTTGGGAGCGAGCACCAGCAGGAATGCAACTGCCGCCGCTGCGAGGCTGGCCGTGCAAGTGTGTTTCATGAATCTGCGTCGGGTTGTTTTCATCGTTTTGCTGGTCTTCTTGGTTCTATCGCGGGAAAGAGTTGGCTTTCGCTTCTGAATGCGCGGGCCGGATCGTGGGAGCCGGCCCGCGGGGTTCAGGATCGAAGGTGAGTTATTTGACCTTTTCGAGTTCCGGTGCTTTCCATGAGCCGTCGAGGGCGGCCTCCGCCGGCCAGTAGAGGCGCATATAGGCGGCAAACGGCCCTTTCGGCGCGGGCAGCCAGTTGGATTCCAGCTCCTTGCCCGGCGACTCGTTCTGGATGTAGAGCGTGAGTCCGCCGTCGGCATTCTTTTTCAGCTCCGGCAGCATCGGCGAGTTGATGAGGT
>JBGSOI010000240.1:0-6312 GCA_041739215.1 Akkermansiaceae bacterium | reverse complement strand
ACCCAGCTTGCTAGAAGAAGGAGCTCCAGCAGCACTGTGGAAAGGCTTATGGCAGTAACACTGCAGCATTTATGTACGAGCTTGCTGACCACTCACCGCGATTGCTGCTTGCTGCCTTCCGCAGATCGGCCACGAAGTCGGCGATGGTGAAATCGATTTCATGTCCGACGGCAGAGATGATCGGAATCGGGCAGGCCGCGATCGCACGTGCCACGACTTCCTCGTTGAAATTCCAAAGGTCTTCGATCGAACCACCGCCGCGGCCGACGATGAGCACATCGCAGCGCGGATAGCCGAACGCTTCCGGCCGCCCCATTTTCGCGATGGCCTGGGCGATTTCCATCTCGGCTCCCCGGCCCTGCACCCGCACGGGAAAAAGAACAGGCTGCACCCACGGCGCGCGGCGTGTTAGAACGTTGAGAATATCCTGGAGCGCCGCGCCACTGGCAGAAGTGATGATCCCGATCACCCGTGGAAATGGCGGGATCGATTGCTTTCGGGCGGCATCGAACAAGCCCTCGGCATTGAGCTTCCGCTTGAGCGCCTCAAACCTCGCCTGCAAATCTCCCGCTCCCGCGCGCTCGGCTTTGAGCACGATGAGTTGAAGCTGGCCACGCGCCTCGTAAACCGTCGCCTCGGCAAAGACCCGGACCTTCGCGCCATCCTCAAGTGCTTCCGAACCCGGACGTTTGCGCGCGCCGAACATCGCGCACGAGATCTGCGCGCCTTCATCCTTGAGCGAAAAATACCAATGCCCGCTGCCTTGCTTCTTCAAGTTCGACACTTCGCCCTCGATCCACGTCTCGCCGATCTGGAGTTCCAACAGATTTTTCATCCGCCGCAGCAGTTGCGTCACGGAAAGCGCTTTTTCCTCGGCCGTCCTGGGTTTCGAAAACAAATCCACGCGGCAATCTGGCAAGTGCGGGGGATTTTTCGAGCGGGAAAATTGCCAATGATCATTCGCGAATGGGTCCGCGAACGGGTCGCCGGGATTGGCGTCTTCCGAGACAGGATGTCCATGCCCATTGGGAAATCTCCGCACCTCATGGAGCAGAGCCAATGCCCGTTTGCCGAGTCCGATCCCGGTCGCCCCTTACGCGAAGGGCAGTGTGACGTAGATCGTCGTCTCAGCGCGCGCGGCCCGAATGTAGAGGGAGAAGGCCGCAGCTGACAGGGAGGTGTGGACGAGGGAGCTGAAAGACGAGTGCCTGACGACTTGCTAGAACAGGTAATTGGCGTGTGGATTGTTACTGGTGCCGATGTTGTTGCTACTGAGCGTCGGGCCGACCAGATCACCCACCGATGTCGAATAGCCGGAGCCGTCGGGTATGCTGCTGACGGAGTTGCGGATCACGACGTTCCTCCCGCCCGCGGTCGAGATGCCGGTTTGGCAGGCGGTCACATGGTTGGCTTCCACACGATTTCTCGCGCCAAAGGCATAGATGCCCACTTGGCCGCTGTTCGCCTCGAAGTCGCCATGGCAGGAATTGCGCGTCACTACCGATTCCCCCGCCACGCTGATTCCAATGCCATAAAGACCGATGCTGCCCACCACGCAATCCCGCACCTGACACCGCCCTCCTGCGGCGATGCCGCTGCCGTTGCCACCCGCCATGCACTCGCTCACCGTGGACTCACTGCCGACCCGCAGTCCGAGAGCGTTGCCAGTGGCCCGCAATTTATCAAGCTGCACATGGCGGGCCGTGCTGGTGTCCACCCCATCCCCGCTCCAGCCGCGCACCACTCCATTGCGCACGCAAAGGTCGGACTGCGATCCGCTCACCTGCACGCCATCACCCGTGCCGCCGACCAGCTCGAAGCCCATCAGATCAAGTGTCACTCCGCTGGCGCTGATGGTGATGCCCCCGCCGGGTCCGCCGCTCAAGTTGCCGGTCAGGTAGTAGGATCCCGGCGTGGTGATGGCGAACGGCAGCGCTGAGATCGGGGTGCGCGGCTGAACTTGGTCGAGTGTCTTCATCGTCGGTGCCGGAGCGCCGGGCGGCGTGAGGCTGCCTTGGGCTAGCAGCGAGGGCAAAAGGGCGAGGCTGTTCAGAGCCAGCACAAGGAGAACGAGGGTCTTCATAGGTTGGATAGTGAGAACTGCTAGAAATTCACTTTTGGCAGGAAGCTTCCGATACGACTAATTTCCCAGACCGGAAAGGCGGGAAAAACGGGGGCGGAACAGGCGTTTCGGGGGGCGACGGACGGTATTTCGGTATCAAAATCTCCCGTTCCGCCTCGCGATTGGGCGAAACTTGAAGATTTCGGCACCACCTCCATTGATTGCGATCCTAGCCATTCAGCCGCCGATGCCAAGATCTCTTTCGGTTGCGGTTGATTTCAGGAGTCCGGGGAGTGGAGTCAGAGATGTTCGAGAACCAGGATGCGTCCGTCGCCGAGCAGGACACCGGATGGTCCTCGCGGACCAGCATTGGCCGTATTCATCGGCTGGATTTCTCGTCGGGAAGAGGAAGAACTCCGCGCCGCATGGAGCAGATCTTCCATCCGCCATTGGCGGCAGCAGAACGTGCCGCACTCCAGGCTGTTAGCGGCTGGGAGTGCGGGGGCGGACGGAGTCGAGGTACTTGACGGCGGCTTCGGTGCGGGAGCGGACGTGGAGCTTTTCGTAAATGTTCTTCAGATGGCCGCGGACGGTTTCGGTACTGATGCCGAGGCGGTCGGCGATTTCCTTGTTCGCGAGGCCTTCGGCAATCAGTTGGGCGACGGCGGTTTCGCGCTGGGAGAGGCGGACGGGTTCCGGCTCGTCGGCGGATTTCGGGGTGTTGTCGTGGAAAGCCTCGACGACCCGCCGCGCGATTTCGGCACTCATCGGCGCACCGCCGTTGTGGACGTCGAGAATCGCCTGGCGGACGTCGGCGGCGCGGGAACGCTTGATCAGGTATCCGCAGGCACCGGCCTTGAGCGCATCGAAGATTTTCTCATGCTCTCGATGCACGGTAACGATGATCACCTGGATCTCGGGCAAATGGCGCTTGAGCAGCGCGGTGGCCTCGATGCCGGACATGCCGGGCAGATTGATGTCCATCAGAACGATCGAGGGTCGGAAGGCATCGATTTTTTTCAACCCCTCCTCCGCCGTGCTCCAGACCCCCATGCAGATCGCTTCCGGGATCGACTCGACAACCCTCTGAAGGCTTTCCCCAAGCGCGTGATTGTCCTCGATGATGGCGACTTGGATGGTCTTCTTAACGTCTTGGGACATGATCCGAAAAATTAGGAAGGAAGCAACCCGGGCGCAAGCACCGGGACATGGAAACGCACGACCGTGCCGCCGCCGGCACGCTGCGCGATGGTGGACTCGCCGCCACACGCCTGCATGCGGACTTTGAAATTGCTCAGGCCGTGGCCCCGCGACAAGGCGTAGTCGTCCACGCCCTTGCCGTCGTCTTCCACAGTGATCGCGAGGACGCCGCCGGTGAGCGAGACGTTGAGCCACGCCGACCTGGCTTCGGAGTGTTTGACGATGTTGTTGAAAGCCTCGCGCACCGCCAGGAAGACGGAGTGGCGGATGGTGGCATCGAGCGGCAGGTCCGGCATGCCGGTGGCGATGTTCATGCGCAGCGTGATGCCCGCGCGGTTGAGGAACTCGGTGGCGAAACTGGCGAGATAGTCCAACAACGAGGCGAGCGTGTCTTCCCGGGGGTTCACGGCCCAGACGATTTCATCAAGCGTCAGACCGAGGGCGCGGGCCTTGTTGGAGAGTTCGTCGAGTTGTTTTTGGAAGGCGCTGCCCGCGGCCTGCTCGGCACCAAGGTCGGCGAGCAGCGCAATCTCGGTTAGAGACGCGCCGAGATCGTCATGGAGATCGCGGGCGATCCGAGCGCGCTCCACTTCGCGGGTGTTGCGGATTCGCAACGCGGAGATCCGCCGCTTGAGGCGGCTGCGGGCGATCAACCAGCCGATGCCACCCGCGATGAGCACAACCGCCACCACCGTCTGGGTGAAAAACCAGGCGGTCTCCCAGAAATGCGGCTTCACCACCACATCCATCACCGCCGGCGCGGGGCTGAGCAGGCCGTCGCCATTCATCGCGAGGACCTCGAAGCGGTATTTGCCGGGCGGGACGGACTCGAAGGTGGTCAGGCGCTGGGTGCCCACCTCCCGCCAACTGTTTTCCAGCCCGACCAGCCGGGTGCGGTAGTTGACCTTTTCGGGGGAACTGAAATTGAGCCCGTGATAGAGAAACTCCAGCCGCGTGCGGCCCGGGCCTAACCGGAGCGCCCCGCCGGCCGGTTTCTGCGTGACTCCGTCCGCGAGAACCTTGCGCAGGAAAACCCTGGGAGGAGTGCGGTTGACCATCGTCCGCGAGGGATCGATCCGGACCACGCCCAGGCTGGTGGGAAACCAGATGGCCCCGTCGCTGAAACGCCAGCCCGCCGGGTGATGGCCGCCGACACACTCGCGGGTAGGCAGTCCGTCCGAACGGTCCATGCGCAACCAGTGGATCGGCGCGTTGGCATCCCTGGTCCGTCCTAACAGGTCGGCCCGGCTCGCCCGCAGGATCCCGCCGGAGGAGCCGAACCAGAGATGCCCTAACTGGTCATCGATCACGTGGGTGAGCCGCAAATCCGGCAGGCCCTGCGCCCGGCCGAAGCGATGCCAGCGCATACCATCATAGAGAAACAGTCCCGAACCGAGCGTGGTGACCCAGACCTGTTTCGCGGCGGTGACTAGGATGCCGGAAACGCGGCTGTAGGACAGGTCGCCGGGGGTGGCGATGGTTTCGAGCCGCCCGTCCGTATCGCGGAGCACGAAGCCCTGGGCGGTTCCGAGCCAGAGTTCATCGTTGGCGCCACCGGTCATCACGGTGACTTCGCCGCCGGGGAATCCCGCCTCGGCCTTGACCTCGGTGACGCGCCTGCCGGCAGAGCGCATCAGGCCTAACTGGCCGCCGAACCAAAGGGTGCCCCTGCTGTCATGATAGATCGCGTTGACCTTGGTGGGGCCGGTCTCGCCGGGGTATTGCCTCACGAACTGCGAGTCCTTCCAGCGGAACACCGCACCATAAGTGGAAGCCGCCCACATCCGGCCATCGCGGTCTTCATAAAGGGCGGAGATCTGCCCGGTCTCACCGTCAAGATCGTGATGCTCGATCTTGCCATCGATGATCCGGTCAACTCCGCCGCGGCGATTTCCCAGCCAGACCTTGCCGCCGCTGTCCTCGATGACTGCCAGCACGGCACCTTCGCTGAGGCCGGCAGCGGCATTCACGACCTCCACCCGATCCTCTCGGAAAAGCATCAGTCCGTTGAGCGCGGTGGCAACCCAGATGTTGCCCTCGTTGTCTTCCAACAGCTCGGTGACATGGGAATCAGCACTCCCTCGCGGCATCGTGATCGGCAGCTTGAAGCCTTCCGGCGAGGTCACTGTTAGCTCACCTTCCGGCGACACCGACCACACCGACGCGCTCCGGTCCACCAGCCGGCCAACCTTGCCGTCGGGCCCGATCCGCCCTTTGTTAGATCGTTGTGCGAGATCGGCCGAGAGCGCATCCAGATCCTTCTGGTCCGGAGCGTCCAAGCGGGTGGGCTCACGATCCCGGATTCTCCAGATTTCCCCGCCCCGCCGGACGATCACGCCGCCGTTGACTGACTCGACCACCTGGCTAACGGGTGGTGATCCCGCGTCGCGGCCATCGTGCCAGACCACGCTGGCCACGCCCTTGTCGATGCGCAGCAACCCGCCCTCGGGACTCGAAAACCAAATCGTGCCATCCGAGGTCGCGAACAGGCGGTTGTCCCCCGAGTGCGGATAAGGGAAACCGGGGACTTGCTCGATCCGCTCGAACACCAAGCCGTCAAAACGGGTGATGCACTCAGCGGTGGCGATCCACAAATGGCCGTCCGCGGCCTGCACGATGGAGCGGACGAGGTTGACCGGCAGCCCGTCCTCGGACTGCCAGCTGCGGACGCTGTACTGGCCCTGGCCGTGAGCGGCCGTGCCGGCTAACAGGCAAAAGCACGCCAGCAGCGCAAACCATCCACGGATGATTTTCAACTCACTCTCCATCGGCAGTGGTGGCGGTGGCGACCAAGGCGATATGGTTGAGTCCGTTGTAGCGGTAGTCAAGGGTGTAGCCCGCGGGCAGCGATGCATCCGCGGCGAACTTGCCGCGCAGGCTGCCGTAGCTGGCAATCAGATGGACCGGCGCGGCGGATTTGGCGGCGCTGGGTTCCAGCACGAGCCTTGATCCCGTTAGATCGAGCTTGCCGGCGACATCAAGCCGTCCGGCGGCGGTCCCCGCGGTCTGGAGCAGGAAGGTTCCGCGGATCGCCACGTTGCCGCCGACGG
>JBGSOI010000200.1:0-40991 GCA_041739215.1 Akkermansiaceae bacterium | reverse complement strand
CGGCCAAACCAACAACCGCCAGGCGACCCAAGCCGGCCGTACCGGCGGTGCCACCGGTGCCAACTTCGGCGGCGGCTCAACCGGTGGTGCCGGTGGCGCAGGTGGCGGTGGTGGTGGTGCCACGGGAAATGCCCTCAGCGCTCCGGATGCCAATTCGGCTCCCGAATCCGTCCTCGTCGGCCGCACCCTCCTCGTCGCGGACAACATCACCAACTCGATCGTCGTCCAAGGCCCGCCATCCGGCTTGGAGATCATCGAGCGCCTGCTCGATCAGATCGACGTCAAACCGGATCAGGTCATGATTTCCACCGTTATCGGGCAACTCTCGCTCGACGACTCCACCAAATTCGGCTTGGACTACCTTTACCTGGGCAGTGACGTCCTGGGCGGGGCCGGTGGTGGGATCCGCAGACTCCTGACCACTCCTGCGGTTGGCACGCCAGGCACCCCTGGCTTCATTCCAGCTTCCACAAGCGATTTCGACAGGAGCTCGCTCTCCCAGGCAGGACTGCGGGTTTATGGAACCATCGCCAACAACATGAGCATCTATTTGGAAGCGCTTCAATCGAGGAGTGATTTCACTGTTCTTTCCCGCCCGAGCATTTTCACCGCGAACAACCAGAAGGGCACGATCTCCAGTGGTGAACGCATCGCCATCCCGACCGGCAGCAACAGCTTCGGCACCAGCGGCAACGCCTCCACCCAGATCGAATACCAAGACGTCGTGCTGAAACTCGAAGTCATTCCGCTGGTGAACTCGGACAACGAGATCACCATGCAGATCGCCCTCTTGAACGACGAACAGAACGGCACCCAAACCATCGCCGGCGGCGGCGGCAACGGTGGCGATCTCACGGTGCCAAGGATTTCCACCCGTGAAATCCTCACGACCGTCACCGTTCCCAACAACGAAACCATCGTCCTCGGCGGACTCATTGTCGGCCGCGGCGGCAAGGACAAGAGCGGCATCCCGATCCTTTCCAGCATTCCCTACATCGGGCCGTTGTTCGGTTCCACGACCGACACCAAAACCCGCAGTGAACTCATGGTATTCATCCAGCCGTCCGTCGTGAAAAACGAGCGCTCGCTCAATAACGTTCAAGCGGACATGGACGTCCGTTACAAGGTTTCCGGAAGAACCCGGGAACTGGCTGACGGACCGGGTGTCCTGCCGCCTTTGGATGCCGCGCCAAGCAGCGACAAGGCTGGCCGTCAGACTTACACGCAGCCGGTTTGGACTGGGGACAGGCCCGCCTCCACCAGCACGGTGAAGCCCTCGATCCGGCCGGCAAACCGCCGGTAAATTTTTGGAATTTGTTTTTGATTTTTTGAACGCGACCCGCGACCGGGAGTCCAATGTCGTTGAAGACTGGACGAAAGTCCCTGTTTTCATGTAAGGGTGAACAGCAGTTGTCAGCCTCATTACGAAACGCGAATCAAATCGCGAGTGTGTTGAAGTTGTTCAGCTTGGCCGTCGGAGTGGGTGCTCCGGCGGCCTCTTTTTTGCCTCCGGAGTGCGCAACGCACCCTACTCCGGCAGCACGATCTTTTTCCCCAGATAACTCGGCCGGGTGTTCAGGAAATTCACGTCGAGCCACATTTTCACCCGGGCACCGACCTCGCGGATCCGGGTTTTCAATCCGGCCTGGGTCTCGACATCACGGGCGTTGAAGCCGTAAGCCTCGATGCCATTGGCCTGGGCCAGATAGATTGCCCGTTCATTTTGGAATCGCTGGCTGATCAGGAGAATGGAATCGGTCCCGTAGATTTCCTTGGCCCGTACCACGGAATCCAAGGTCCTCAGGCCTTTGGGATCACAAACGATCCGATCATCGGGGATGCCCCGCTCGACGAGCGCGTGTTTCATTTTCTCCGGCTCGTTGTAGTAAGGGTCGCTGTCGTTGTCACCCGAGACGATCAGGGTCTCAAGTTTGCCGGCCTGCCAGACTTTGACCGCCGCATCAATCCGGTAGCGGAAATACAGGTTTTCCCCGCCGTTCACTCCCCGGTCCGTCGTGCCCAGCACCAATCCCACCTTGGTCGCGGGCAGCGCCGAAACCTCCGTGAACAACCGCCCGCGGGATGCCCAGATCGCCGTGAAATTGGCATAGGCAACCACTCCGAGAAACAGTAGGAGCACCACCAGCAGGCCTCCCATCGCCCGCCGGAACCAGCGCTTTACCCAGCCTTTCCGGGCGGGCTTCATAAACTTCGTGTGGTTTGGAGCTCCGCCAATCCCCGAGGCCATTGCAGGAGGGATTTCACGGCATCCGCGAAACCGCCGATGACCGGGTCCTCCGGCGCGATCACCCGCAACCGGTTGGCCGTTTCGACGAAACGGACCTCGGAGAACCGCCCGATCAGCTCGCCGTCCACTTCCACCGGAACCTCGCGATCCGCCCGGACAATGAATTCCTCCGCTTGGAAATAACTGGTCGAAGCCACCAGATCGATACCGCCGAACGCCAGACCGCGCAGCGAATCCAGCACCAGCCGATAGCCGGCTTCCTTGTAAACGAGCACGTCCAGTTTCGAGTCGTGGTTGTTCGCGTTCGGGAAAAACTTGAACTGCCCGCCATACAGCGAGCCGTTTCCCGCCAGCACGGCCACCCCTTCCTCACGCCGTCCGTCCGCGCAGATTACTTCCAGCTTCGGCGGTTGTTCGCCAAGCACCTTCACCGCCGCTACCAGATAGGCCAGCGGACCTAACATCTTCTTCATCTCCCACTTCGTTTCCTCGATGACCATCGCGTCGAATCCCACACCGGCCATCTGCACGAACGGCGAGCCGTTGGCCTCGAACAAGTCCACATCCTGGACGAACCCACGCTCGATCACCAGGAACGCCTTCTCCAATGAATCGAACGGAATCCCCATTTCCCTGGCGAAAACATTCATCGTCCCGGCCGGCAGCACGCCTAGCAGCGTCTTCGATCCTGCGAGCCCGCTGACCACTTCGTTCAGCGTGCCATCGCCACCAGCGGCGATCACCACCGGCTCGCCCGCCGCGGCGAAGCGTGCCGCCAGGTCTCGGGCCTCACCGGCGTGATTGGTGGCGAAAAGCGCGAACCGGTTCGCGTGGCTCATGAGAAAACGCAGCACCCGCCCGCCCTTCTGGCTGCGTGCCCGAGGGTTGAAAATGACCGGATACCGGTGCGGAATCTCCATGCGCGATTCTTCACCCATCACCCCGGTTACCGCAACGTGATTTCATCCAAGGCCGCAATCACCTTGGCCACCGGCAGTCCCATCACATTGTCAAAACTGCCGGAAATCCCCGAGATGATGAGTTCTCCAGACTCCTGGATACCATAGCCACCCGCTTTGTCCAACGGATTCACCAGCGAGAAATAACCGTCTATCGACCCATCATCCAGCGGCAGGAACGTCACCTCGGTGGTGTCATGAAACACATTTTTCCGCCCGCCCGGATAGATCACGCACACTCCGGTGCAGACCCGGTGCACCCGCCCGGACAAACGCCGCAGCATGGTCCGCGCTTCGGTTAGATCACGCGGCTTGCCCAACGGCAGATCATCGATGAACACCAGCGTGTCCGAACCGATCACCGTCGCCTCCGGCCGCAGCAGCGCCACGGCCTCCGCTTTCAAAGTGGCGTTGAGCTCGCACAACAGGTCCGGCCTGACTGACGGATCGTGGATTTCCTCCGCCGGGGAAACCACCACCTCGAACACCACCCCCGCGCCGGCTAACAATTCCCGGCGGCGGGGAGATGAGGAGGCTAACACGATGGTCATGGCGCGGATGATAGGGAGAGCTGCTCTCCGGTCAACCCGGTTGGACTGAAAGCCCCTCTCCTTACGGCTGCTCTTCAATCCCCTCCATCTCGCTGCGCAAGTGGTCCATCAGACGCTGCATGTCGGTGAGGTGGCGGCGCATCCGCTCTTCCCCAGCGGCATTCTGGCGGCCGCGGGGTGCCGCGCCACGGGTGGGCATCGGCACGTCTTCCTCGGCCGTCCGCACTTGCGCCAGCGCCGGATCCCGCGCTTCTTTTTTCAGCAAATCCTCGACCGCGGCGGCGGGCATCACGAACGAGCGCGTCCGGTCGGCACGGGCCACCGTGATTCCAACGACGCGGCCTTTCAAATCCACGACGGGCCCACCGATTTGGTTCACCTTGGGACGCATGTCCGTCTGGATCGCACGGGTGAACGAATCGCGGACCTGGCTGATCGCGCCGCCCATCCGCTCCATCTGCTGGAGCCGGTCACCTGAGAACTGCGGCAACTTGGGCCGGTTTCCTAACAAAACTTTCACGGTCCGGGCCTTGCCGTCCGTTTCGACCAACAGCGAAATGGTTTCCCCGGGAGCCGCTCCGGTGAGGGCGTTTCTCAGCTCCAACAGTCCGGAAATCGAACGGTCACCAACTTTCTGAATGATGCTCCCCGGCTTCAGCCCGGCCGCCAGCGCGCCGGAGTCTTCGGCGACTTCGGCGATCTTCACACCCAAGCCACGGAAATCCTTGTCTCCAATCACGCCGAGGTAGGCGAGGTCGGTATCCTTCAAATTCCGTTCGAGCACGCTCACCACACCGAAAGCGGCGAGCCTGCCGTCCGGCTGCGGGGCGGCCAGGAAACTGCCGAGCTTGGGAACCTCGGTCGACCAGCTAACGGGCGTGAGCGGGCTGCCCTCGATTTCCAGCACGACGATATCCTCGTCCTCATAGACGCCGCTCACACTGACCGGGCGATACTCGGCGCCGGCGACATCCACGCGGAGCTTGCCCCTGCCGCGGGCCACCTCGCTCCATTTGGTCAGAATCTTGGTGCCGTCGCCGACGACGGTGCCATAGGCGACCCGCCGGTTGCCGGACCAGACCCTGACGGTGGACTTCGCCACCTTGGCCAGTGCGGGGGTGATCGCCTCGCTGAATTGCTCGGACTGCTCATCGATGGCCTGGCGCTCCTCGGGCATCAGCAAGGGGATGTCATCCTGCGCGGACAACGCGCTCGGGAACAGCAGGGCGATGGTTAGAAATAAGGTTGGTTTCATTTTTTGCTAGAAGTCAGGGTTCTTCGAAAATGGCGTCACGCCGCGCCAGCACCACATTCACCACGAGCTCCTTGCGATCGCGCAGGATCCCGAGCTTCACTTTGTCGCCGGCCTGGCGCTTGGCCAGCATCTGGTCAAGCCGCCCCGCATCCTGGACGATGCTGCCATCAAGGGTTTTGATCACGTCGCCAGCCCTGACACCCGCCGCAGCGGACGGGGATTTGGACACCACGCCTTCGATTGGCACGCCCATCCCTCCCCGGGGTCTTCCCATGACAATTCCGAGCACCGGCTTTTCAGGATTCGCGAAGGCATTCATCGTCAGCCTGCCCCAAGTCTCGCCGGCGTGAATCCGGTCCCAGTCCTCCTTGAAGCCGTCGATGCCGGCGTGGTTGTTGTTAGTCAGGGAAACTCCGATCGACGAATTGATCCCGACGATCTTTCCGGAGAGATCGAACAGCGGTCCGCCGGAGTCGCCGCCGATCAGGGTGCAGTCGGTGGTCAGGAAATTGCCCGGGCCTTTCGAAACCACGCGGCCGAACCTAACCGGCGGCGTGCGTCCCGCATCGAAGCCGGCCGAGTGGCCGAGCGCGATGACCCAATCCCCGGCGACGAGCGGCTTGGAATTGCCTTTCTCGGCGAACGGCCACGGCCCCTTGCCTTGGATCTGCACCATCGCGATGTCCTTGGAATAATTCGCGCCGAGAACTTTCCCCGGGACTTGCTCGCCATCCGGGAAAACGACCATCAGCTCTTCCGCACCTTGGACCACGTGCGCGGCAGTCAGAACGAGGCCGTCCGCGGTGGTGATCACACCGGACCCCGAGGAGCCGGTCTTTTCCGAGAGCAGGGCGACGGTGGCGGGCATCACTTTTTTGCTGACCGCCTCGACCTTGGACTCGAGTTTCGCGAGATCGGCCAGATCACGCACGGGTTCGCTGGCTTGAGCGAGGACGGTGAGGCAAACGCAGGCGAGTGGAAAGAATCGTTGCACTTTCATGGTTGTTGGAATTAGAGCGACACCGTCTTGCCGGTTCGTCTGTCCCAATAAACAAGGATGGATCGCCCGCTGAGGATCGCTTATCATTTGCACGAAGATGCCAAAACGCAACCTGCCCGATACCAACCGCCGCCGCCAAGATGCGCCGGAAAGCGCCCCGTCGCGCGGCCCCGGGGGCTTGTCGCTATTGCTGTTCTGGCCGTTCCATTTGTTCAATCTCGTCACCCGGCCGTTCGGCTGGGCGACGAAGCTCCTGCTCCGCGTCGTCGGCTATCCGCTCGTCGCGGGCCTCTATGGACTTGCGTTTCTCGCGCTCGCCTATGGCCTTCGCGCCCAGAAATACGATCTTTCGAAAATCCACGCGATGCCCGAGCGCACCATCATCCGCGACCGGCTCGGCGAGGAAATCGGCCGCATCCACGGCGAAAAACGCTCGCTGGTGCCGCTGAAGGACGTGTCCGAGGATTTCCGCAAGGCCATCCTCGCCCGCGAGGACGAGCGGTTCTACAAGCACGGTGCGTTCGACGTCATCGGCATCGGCCGCGCGAGTTTGAAAAACCTCCAAGGGAAAAAGGAAGGCGCATCGACCATCACCCAGCAGCTCGCGTCCGACATTTTCAAACTCAAGGAACCGGAACGGTGGGCCAATGTCCGCAGCAACCCGCTGCGACTGCTGCTCACCCAGATCGACCGCAAACTGTTGGAAATCGCCATCGCCGTCCGCCTTGAGGCGTCGTTGGAAAAGGACGAAATTCTCGAGGCCTACATCAACCAGATCAACTGGGGCAGGTCGATCAAAGGAGTCGGCGAGGCCTCGCGGATCTATTTCGAAAAGCACCCGTCCGAGCTCACGCTTTCCCAGTCCGCGCTGCTCGCCGGCATTGTCCGCGGACCGGATGCTTACAACCCGTTCAAATCGATGGAAGCCGCCACCCGCGAACGCGGGACCACGCTTGACCGGATGGTCACCGCGGGCGTGATCGGCAAGGCCGAGGCGGACGCCGCCAAGCTCGAACCCATCGAAGTGCGCCCCGAATACCGCCGCGAAGCGCACCAATCCTACGCGATGCTCGCCATCGGCCGGGACTTGGAAGTCATCCTCGAAAAGGAGAACATCGAGCTCGGCGGACTCGACGTCACCACCACCATCGACCTCCGCATCCAGCAGAAGGGCGAGGAAGCGCTCGATAAAAAGCTCCGCGAAATCGAGCGCTATTCCGGCTATCCCCACCAGACGCGTTCCGCCTGGAAGGCCCTTCCCGAAGACAAGCGCAAGGATCCCGAATACCTCCAAGGTGCGGCCGTCGTGGTGGAAAACCGCACCGGAGCCGTGCTCGCCGTGGTCGGTGGCCGCGACGCCAATGAATCCCCGCTGAACCGCGCGGTCCAATCCGAGCGTCAGCTCGGTTCGCTGTTCAAGCCCTTCGTCTATCTGGCCGCCTTCGACAAGGGACTCCGGCCGGACACCGCCATCAGCGACGGCCCGCTCCAGCCCGGCGAAATCAAGGGTGCCCGCAATTGGCGGCCCCACAATTCCGACGGCAAATACGGCGGCATGGAGTTCGCCTCCACCGGCCTCATCCGCTCCCGCAACACCATGTCCGTGCGCGTCGGCAACTACGCGGGAATCCAGAAAGTGAAGGAAGTCGCCCGCATGGCCGGATTCCGAAATCCGATGCCGGAAAACCCCGTCTCGTTCCTCGGTTCATGGGAAGCCTCCCCTTGGGAAGTCGCGACCGCCTACACCATTTTCCCGAACGACGGCACCCGTTACCGGCCCTATCTGATTTCCCAAATCAAGGACCGCGACGGCAACATCCTGTGGCCCGAGAAAGACGAAGCCGGCAACGTCACCTCGCCGATGCTGTCCTACCCTGCTGCCAAAAGCGGATCCGCCTGGTCGGTTTCCCGCATTCTCAAGGATGTCGCCACCCGCGGCACCGCCGCCGCCGTCACCCGCCTCGGCTTCGACAAACCCTGCGGTGGCAAGACCGGCACCACCGACGACTACAAGGACGCCTGGTTCGCCGGCTACACCTCCACCCTCACCTGCGCCGTCTGGGTCGGCTTTGACATCCCGAAGAAGACCATCGACCGAGGCTACGGCGGGACCCTCGCCCTGCCGGTCTGGGTGGACATCATGAAAACCGCCGACCGCCTCGGTTACAAGGCCGGCAAGCTCAACAGCAAGGTCAACCTGGTGGAGATGGAACTCTGCGAACTCTCCGGAAAACGCGTCACAGCCGGCTGCCGCGAAGCCGCCACCGCCTACACCGACCAAGTCCCTGCGGACATCGCCCTGTCCGCCGAGGATCTCTGCCCGATCCACCCCGCCAAGGCCCTCGCCGTTGATGAATCCACTCTAACCGCCGCACCCTCCGTTCCCAAAGCCATCCCGCTCCGCGCCATCCCGGTGATGGAGGAAGAGCAGGACATCCCGCTCCGCGCCATTCCGGTGGAATAGAAGTTGATGGTTGGGAGTTGATGGTTGATGGCAAAGAAATTGCATCTTCCTCTTCTCTTTCTATCAACCCTCAACCCTCAACTATCAACCTCTTCCCCAATGTCCACCTGGCGTCCCATCCATCCTCCCGCGTTCTGGAAACGCTGGTTGCCGGGGTGGCTGCATGGGCCGGTGAAACTGTTATTCCAACTTTCCGTGGTGGGCCTCGTCGGTTTGTCGGCATTCGCTTTTTTCTACTTCATGCTGGCGATGCGCTACGACATGGACGAGGTCGCCAAGCTTCCCGCCGGGACGATTTACTTTGATCGCAAGGGCGCGGAAATCACGGCTCCGGGCGGTGCCGGCCGCAAGCTGGTGAAGCGTGAGGACATCCCGGATTTCCTGGTGAAATCGCTGCGCGCCCGCGAGGACGCGAGGTTCTTCGAACACAACGGCGTCGATATCCGCGGTCTGGCGCGGGCGACCGTTAGAAATGTCAAGGATCGCGATTTCACGCAGGGTGCATCCACGCTGAGCATGCAGCTCGCGCGGAATTGCTACAAAATGAAGCAGAAATCGCTGCACCGGAAGTTCCTCGAAATCGCCCTGACGCTTCGGATAGAATCCCGCTACACCAAGGACGAGATTCTCACCCATTACCTCAACCGCATCTACTTCGGTGCCGGTGCGGATGGCATCGAGCAGGCGGCCCGGACGTATTTCGGCAAAGCCACCCGCGATCTCAACGAGGGCGAGTGCGCGATGATCGTCGGAATCATCCGCGGCCCCCACATTTTCTCGCCGTTCCGCAATCTCGATGCCGCCATCGAACAGCGCAACCAAACGCTCGACCGCCTGATCGCGATGAAGCTGATAGACGCCACCCGTCGCGAAACGATCATCGCCAAACCGGTCAAACTCGTCAGCGAGGAGGCCCGCGAAACCCAGACCTCCTATGCCCTCCAAGCCGTCCGCCGCGAGCTCGACCGGATCCTTGTGGATGGGGACATCCAACTCGGCGGTTTGAAGGTTTACTCCACGCTGGACACGGCCTGGCAAGAGCGCCTGGAGCAGGAACTCACCCGCGCGGTCGAGGATCTGGAGCGTGAGAAAAGCTGGCCGCACCCCACCGAGGCCAACCACGTTTCCGGCACCGAGCCCGCCTATTTGCAGTACGCCGCCGTCACCACCGAACTCAAAACCGGAGCCACACTGGCCCTCATCGGCGGCCGGAACTTCAGCGATTCGCGCTTTGACCGCACCCGCTCCAGCCGCGACCTCGGGTCCGCCTTTGAGCCATTCGTGGCCGCCGCCGCCGCCGAGCGCGGCAAGCTCGTGCTGCCCGGCAAACCGGTCCAAACCGGCCGCCAGATCGGCCCTGCGGAGGTCGAGCGCATCGCCAAACGCTGCGGCATCACCGGCAAATTTTCCGAAACCGAAGATCTCTTCCGCGGCACCGTCAATGCCACGCCGATGGAAATGTCGGTCGGCCTCGCGGTGCTCGGCAACCAGGGCAAACGTGCGAAACCCTATCTCATCCGCGAAATCCGCGATGCTTCCGGCGAGGTGATCTACACCGCCAAGCCCCAGCTAACAGCCGCACTCTCCGCCGCCGCCGCGCAGGATGCCACCAGCGTCCTCCAGAAATCCGGCGGCACCCGCTGCTTCACCGGAGCCACCGGTTCCGAGCGCGACGCCTGGACCCTCCGCCTCGGCCCCAGCGGTGCCACCGCGATCTGGCTAGGCTTCGACAAACCCGCCGCCATCGCCCGCGAGCCGCGGCTCAAGTCGCTGCTGGATGAGTTCGTGAAGAGACTGGGAAATAATTGAATCAAACAGAACGCGCCAACATGCCGACGGCGTGTCAATGGTCGCCAAGCAAGCCCGGATACCAATCCGCGGCCGGAGCGTCGCTCAAGGATTCGGGTGCGTCCAGCAGATAGCGGGTGCCTGACAGGTGCCGCATGCCCCAGGACCGGAAGTGTTCTATCAGACGAGCGAGATCCTCAGCCGGTGAGTTCCATGGCAGGTCGCGGACTTCGTCGCCGAAGTGATCGTATCCGTGCGGCAGGTGTTGGAGCGGTTGGGCGTTGAGCAGCACCGCGCCGACCCGGGCGTCGGCGAAATTCCGGACCACCTCGCCCATGACCTCGCGGCCAAGTCCGCGGCGGCGGAATTCAGGGTAGAGCGCGATGAAGTTGACGCAGAGAATGCCCCAGTAGGCTCCCAGAAATTCCTGAAGCGGGTCGCGGAAACTCCGGAGGTCAGGAGCGATGATTTCCTCGAACACCCGGCATGTGGTGCTGTCGAGGTCCCAGAATTCCATGAATGCGTAGGGTGATTGGGGCTCATCGGCGTAGAGATAAAACGCGTCCACGGAGCCGGCCGGCTGCCCGTCACATTCGATGCCGCCTTCGATTTGGATCAGGCATTCGCCCACCGCCGGATTCTCGCCCAAGTTTTCGTCAAGGCGTTCGATTTTCCAATGAATGTGCATCGCTGGGTCCGAATATAGGGTCGGTGGCCCCGGCAGCTCAAGCACCGGATGCCCTGATGTCCTCGACCGGGGGAAGCATTCGTGAAGAACCGCTTGCTTCTATCGGGCGACTCGCCGACTGGAGGTGGCGCTGAAAAGCAACCGCCATGAACTGGGAAAACTTCAACATGATCCTCACCTTCGTCGTCCTCGGCGGGGTTTTTCTCTGCTTCGTCAAGGAATGGCTGCCGACGGATCTGGTGGCGCTCGGCGGCTTGTGCGTGCTGCTGGCTTTCGGGGTGCTGGACGAGGACGACCTGCGGAAAATCTTCAGCAACCCGGCACCGATGACCATCGGCGCGATGTTCGTGCTCGGCGAGGCGCTGACGCGCACCGGGGCGATCGACTGGATCGCCCACCGCTTCGAGACCTGGGCGGGCAAATCGATGACCCGCGCGATGGTGATCCTGGCGATGATCGTGATTCCTCTATCGGCTTTCATGAACAACACCCCGGTGGTCATCGTTTTCCTGCCGGTGGTCATCGCCTATTGCCGCAAGACCGGACTCAAGGCGAGCAAGCTGCTGATCCCGCTTTCCTTCCTGAGCATCCTCGGCGGAACGATCACGCTGATAGGAACTTCGACCAACCTGCTCGTCTCCGGCCTGGCAAAGCAAAGCGGACAGCCCGCCTTCGGGATTTTCGAAATCAGCGGACTGGGTTTGATCTACGCCGTCGTCGGGTTTCTCTATCTGCATTTCATCGGCCGTCACCTTCTGCCAGTTAGAGATACCGTAAGCAGCCTGCTGGATGCGGAGGACACGCGGAAATTCTGCAGCGCCGCGGAAATCATGGCGGGCTCACCGGTCGTCGGCCAGCGGATGATCGCACACCCGCTTTTTTCGGACCGCAAGAAGACGATGGTTTACGAAGTGATCCGCCACGGCAGGCGCATCGAGGACATCCCGTTGGACGCACTGGTGCTGCACGAGGGCGACGTGCTGTGGTTCCGCGCCACTTCGAAACAGCTTGCGGAGATCCAGGCGACCAAGGGCGTGATGATGGTGCATGACAAGGTGAGCGTGGCCGCCGGCGAGGCGTCGGACGCGGAGGTCAAGACCGTGGAGGCGATCATCGGCAAACAAAGCACGCTGGTCGGGCGCAGCGTCCGGGATTCCAACATCCGGCGGCGCTACGGAGTGGTCGTCGCGGCGGTGCATCGCAAGGGCATGAACCTGAGCGACGGCTATCAGGACATGCGGCTGGCCTTCGGCGACACGTTGTTGTTGGAGGGACCGGTGCACAACCTGGTGCGGATGCAGCAGGAGGAGAATTTCCTCAGCCTCAACGAAACGGTGGTGCGAGCGCCGAGAAAATCCAAAGTGGCCATCGCGGTGGCGATCCTGCTCGCGGTCGTCAGTTGCGCCGCACTGGATATTCTTCCAATCACCTCGGCGGCCATGATCGGGGCGGTGCTGGCGATTCTAACCGGCTGCCTGGACATGCGCGACACCTATCGGAGCGTCGAGTGGAACCTGCTCTTCCTGATTTACGGCATGTTGGGAATCGGGCTGGCGATGGACAAGACCGGCGGTGCCGCGATGATCGCCAACGGGGTCGTCGGGACGATGCAGGGCTATGGCCCGGTGGTGATCCTGGCGGCGATCTATCTGCTGGCGTCCATCCTCACCGAGATCGTCACCAACAACGCGGTGGCCATCCTGCTGACACCCATCGTGATTTCCATCGCCGCTTCGATGGATGTCGATCCGCGGCCGTTCATCGTGGCGATCATGTTCGGCGCGAGCGCCAGCTTCATCACGCCCATCGGCTATCAGACGAACACCTACGTCTATGGCGCGGGCGGTTACAAGTTCGGCGACTTCCTAAAAGTGGGGATCCCGCTGAATCTGATCCTGTGGGCGACAGCCACTTACTTCATTCCGAAGTTCTGGCCGTTTTGAGAGATTGTCTGAAAAATGCGCGAAGGCAGGGATCGACTTCCGGGCGGTCCAGCGAATGAGAAGCGAATGGTTGCTCATGGAGGATCACCGAGCTTTTTATGCTCAGATTCATTCTCCTCCCATTCGCAGGACCGTTGCGGAGAACGGTCCCTGCCAATTCTCAAACGGCCATTCCAAAACCCGCGATCCAGGACTTTAGGGCCGATGATGCTCCATGCCCTGATGATTTCCTCGTCTTGAATCTTGTAAATCATGGTTAGTTCCAGTCCTTGCCGCTCCCGCAAACGTCTCGAATACCGCACGCCCAATCAGGTGTTCCATGAGATATTCTAACGTTGCACTTCAGGCTTGAACTCAAGGTTTGGAACTGGTGTGATAATTGCCGCTATCTGGTTTGTAAAAATAGTAACCAGCCTTCACTTCCTCAAGTGTTCCATTGAGCTTCTTGTCGCGAAGGATGCGCTTCACCTCGGCTTCGTTCTTTGGATCTGGAAATTCCAGAATCAAAACTTCTGAAGTAACGTCGCCGTAAGACTTCTTGATGTTGTTTTGGGCAAATTCGGTGGTCAGCCGCCTAGCCTCATCCGCGATATTGATGCGGTGGACGTGAATATCATGATCGATGGCGTAGGTCTTGATGCGCCACTGACTATCTGGTGTGAACCAGAACTGAACGGTGTCAGGAACGGTCTTCGCGGGACGTTCGACTTCATTGAGGTAGCTGCTCTCGACTGAGAGAATAGCTAGGACAAGTGTGAATGGTGAGGCCATGGTGTCTTTGTCTCTGCCGAACCGAGTGTTTCGTTCGGTGGGAGGATGTTCGGGATTCCCCCGATGTGGCGAGGAGAATCTCGGCCGGGTTCACTGGAACAGTCCGGCACCGAGGGAGTTGGGGAGATGATAACCGATGCTCGATTTCCTCGTGGGGTTGGGGGGATCAGACGGGCGGGAGATGGTGTCGGGGTTCGGGGTGTGGCCGGGGAGCGGGCCGAGGAACGAATTCCCATTTGATTTTTTCCGCGCAGCGTTCACAAGCTGCGGGCATGGCCAAGGCAAAGGACGAAAATCGGGTGTTGGTGAAGGTGTTTCTCTATGGAATCCAGCCGCAGATCTGGCGGCGGTTTTCGATTTCCTCGGACATCACGTTCGTCCAGTTCAGCGACGCGGTGCAATCGGTGATGGGCTGGGACAACAAGAGCCCGCACGAGTTCCGGCACGGCAAGGGGAAGCGACTCGTCGATGTGATCGGGCCGATCGGGCTGGAGGATCAGACGGCGGGCGAGTTCCAGGACGAGGCGGTGCTGACGGTGAAGGAGTTCCTCGGCAAGCGTCGTCTGCCGATCCGCATCCTCTATCGCTACGATTTCGCCGACGAGTGGATCCATGAAATCGTCTTCGAGAAATGGACCGGAGGCGGGGGCGGGCCGGAGGTGCTGGAAGGCGCGCGCGCGTGCCCGCCGGAGGACTTCGGCGGGACGTTCCAATACATGCAGGCGCTTCACGGGGAGATCGAGTGGGCGCATCCGGGGTATGATCCCGAGGCTTTCGACCCCAAGGGGGTAAGCTTCGAGCAGAAGAACGCGGTGAAGAAGCGGAAGTAAGGAGGGTCGGCTTTCAGCCGACCCGGGTTTACCGAAGGTCAACCCTCCTTGGCGAGCTATCACCTTTTCGGGAATGGCGACTCGTGGTAAATAGCGATGCCATGTCGCACCGTCATGCATCGATCGCGATCCTGCCGCTAGAGAATCTTACCGATTCTCCCGAAGACGCACGGCTGGCGAGTGGCTTCGTGCAGGACTTGATCGCCGAGTTGGCGCGATTTCCGAGCGTCGCCGTGATCGCGGCGCAGTCGGCGTTCGCGATCGAATCCACCGGGCTCGACGACGCGGAAATCGGGCGGCGGCTCGGGGTCGATTACCTGCTCAAGGGCAGCGTGCGCCGGGCCGCGAAAATCCTGCGACTCAACACCCAGCTCGTGCAACCCGCCACCGGCCAGCACGTCTGGGCGGAGCGCTACGATTTGCCGGCGAAGGATTTTTTCGCAGTGCAGGACGAGGTCGCCGCGAAAGTCGCCAACGCGCTGACTGCGGGAATCGACCAGAACGTCCTGCGCACGACCCGTAGACAACAACTCACGGATCTGGCCGCCTACGAATGCTGGCTGCGCGGCATGGAATGCCTCCAACGCGGGACCATCGGGGCGGACGACGAGGCGCGTGCGTTTTTCCAACAGGCGCTGGCGGTCGATCCACAATTCGCCCGAGCGCAGGCCGGGCTGTCGCTCTCGCATTTCAACGATTGGAGCTGCCAGGCGTGGGGCTGTTGGGAGGAGAAGGAAAAACTCGCCTACGATTGCGCAAAGCAGGCGGAGTTGCTGGATCCGAACGATCCGCTGGTACAGGTCATTCTCGCTAAAATCGAGCAATACCGCCGCGAGCACCAATCCGCCGAGATCCGCTACCGCCGCGTGCTCAGCCTCGCGCCGAATGACGCGACGCTCCTCATCCAACTCGCGGGAGGCTTCGCGCTGCTAGGCGATGCGGAGCTCGGAGCCGATTGCGGCCAGCGCGCACTCGCGCTCCATCCGCTTTGCCCGAGCTGGTATTTCTACTACGCGGCGCTGCCGTATTTCGTCCTGAAAAACTATCCGCGCGCCATCGAGTTAGGTTTGAAAACGCCGGTGATCGTCACCGACGGCCCGGCCTACCTCGCCGCCGCCTACGCGCGGCAGGGCGATGCCGAGCGGGCGAAATCCCATCTCGCAGAATTCCAGCAGGTTTTCCGCGAGCGCATCACCTTTGGGAAATCGCCCGCTCCCGACGAGGCATTGCGCTGGCTGCTGCACGTCAATCCGTTCCGCCGCGAGGAGGATCTCGAGCACTTTTCGGAAAGCCTGCGGCTAGCAGGCATCGCGGGAAAACCCGCCGCATTGCCGGCGGTCCACTCGTGGCCGGTGGGAAATATTTTCCGCAAGGAAGGCGCGCTGTGGACCGCGTGCTTCGAGCACGAGGTGGCGCACCTGCCCGAAGTCCGCGGCTATCAGGACATCGCGAAACTCCTCGCGCAGCCCGCGGCGGAAACCCACTGCATCGCACTGGCCGGTCGCTCGGCGGACACCGGCCGCGGTGCCGAAGTGCTCGATGAACGGGCCCGCCTCGCCTACCGCGAGCGCCTGAACGAACTCGACTCCGAGCTCGCCGAATGCGAAGCCGCAAACGATATCGCCCGTGCCGAGCGGCTAGAAAACGAGAAGGAGCGCCTGCTTGACGAGATCCGCAAAGCGACCGGTCTCGGCGGGCGCGACCGCAAGATGGGCGATGCCGTGGAGCGCGCCCGCACTGCGGTGACCTGGCGGATCCGCAACGCGATCAAGAAGCTCGAACCCGCGCATCCGGCACTCGCGCGGCATCTCGGCCATTCGATCCGGACCGGTGTCTTCTGCTCCTACACGCCGGAGAAGGAGACGCGCTGGTTCGTGTGATTTTCCGCAGAACTCACGATGTGAGGCGGTTCCTCACGCCATAAGGGTGAAAGAAATTTCACTCCTATGAAAACCAAATCCCTGCTTCCCCATCAGACCGACCGCCTCTTCCTAACGGATGGCGGCATGGAAACCACCTTCATCTTTCACCAGCAGATCGAGCTGCCCTGCTTCGCCTCGTTCGACCTGCTGAAAAACCCGGCCGGCCGCGCGACCATCCGCGAGTATTACCGGACCTACGCCGCGCTCGCCCGCGACCATGGCGTCGGCTTCGTCCTCGAAGGCCCGACCTGGCGCGCGAATCCGGATTGGGGGAAAAAGCTAGGCTACACCGAAGCCACGTTGGCCCAGGCCAACCGCGACGCGATGGCCCTGATGCATGAAATCCACGACGAGTTCGAAACCCCGGACACGCCCATCATCCTCAGCGGTTGCATCGGCCCGCGCGGCGACGGCTATCAAACGACCGCCATCATGACCGCCCTTGAAGCCGCCGATTATCACGGCCCGCAAATCCGCGTCCTCCGTGACGCCGGTGCCGACCTCATCTCGGCGTTCACTTTGAACTACGTCGAGGAGGCTATCGGTATCGCCAACGCCGCGGCCGCGCTTGGGATTCCTGCCGTGATTTCCTTCACCACCGAGACCGATGGCAAGCTCCCGTCCGGTCAGACCCTCGGCCAGGCGATCGAAATGGTGGACGCGGTCGCCACCGCGGCACCCGCCTATTTCATGATCAACTGCACCCATCCGACGCACCTCCGCGAAGCGCTTCCTGACGGTTCGCAATGGCTCAAGCGGATCCGCGGTCTGCGTGCGAACGCCTCCTGCCGCAGCCACGCCGAGCTCGACGAAAGCCCCGATCTCGACGCCGGAAACCCCGATGAACTCGGCCAACAATACCGCCAGCTCCGCCAAAAGCTCCCGAACCTCCACATCCTCGGCGGCTGCTGCGGCACCGACCTCCGCCACGTCGAAGCGATCTGCCATTCCTGCATTGCCCACGCTCACGCCTGAAAACCATGAAAACTCTAACTCCACCCGTTTCCGCCGCCCGCGAACTCAAGCGGCTGGCCATCATCATCCGCGACGACGCTTTTGATCGCCTGCTCACCCCGCTCACGTTCGCTTGGGAAATGGGCCGAAAAGGCATCGAAGTCGATGTCCTCTTCGTCCTCTGGTCCGTCCGCGTCCTCAGTCGCGACGGCGTGAAGGAAATCAAAATCGACCCGCGCTACGCCGACCGCGAAGCCTGGCTGCACGAACGGCTCCAGCGCGACGGCGACCCGCTCGAAATCCACGATTTCCTCAAGCTCGTAAAGTCCACCGGCCACGTCCGCCTGCACGGCTGCCGCCTCGCCGCCATGACCTTCGACGTCAGTGAGGACGACCTGATCCCGGAAGCCGACGGTATCATCGAGCCCGGAAACTTCCTCCAGCAAATCGCCCTCCGCGCCGATCACTGCCAATATTTCTGAGGAGAGATTCGCCCATCCCTAACCGCCGGGCTCTACCTGGCAGATAATGGTTCACTTCAGCGGCAGCACTCCGAACTCCCTGGCACCGCGCTCCGAGTCGATGGTCATGGAAAACGCGATGTCCGGCAAGTCGTCGGCCACGAACCTGAACCAGACGCCATAGGTTTTCCCGGGGACCATCCGGGACGCATCCAGGCTCTGGATCGTTAGAGTCCAGGTATGAGGGTAGCGTTCCCTCAGCTCCGGATATCTGGCGCGGAAGTCCATCTGTTGGAAATCGGTGAATCCCTTGGAACGACCGGTCTCGGGGATAATGAACCAACTGAAGTCGTTGGTGGAGAAATCCTTGTTCTTATCGTTCTTCGCGAACAGATACATCCAATTGAAATCGCCATCGGCCCACAGGGGAACGGTGAATTTGAAGCCACAATAATGAGCTCCCTCGTAATCAAACATCGCCTCGTTGATGGGAATCAAGTGCATCATCGATTCCGTCGCCGAGCCTTTCTTGAATTTGACGGCAATGAACTTGTCGAAGTTCTTCTGCATGAACTGGACCCGCTTCTCGATGGCTTCCGGATTGCCAGCCATGGGATCCTTGCCCATGGCATGAATTGATAGAACCAGACACAGGAATAGAAATAACAGGCAGGACACTGGCTTCGGGAATTTCATGAACATGAATGTTAGATATGATCGGATTGTCCGGAGGTCAACCCTCCACGATGAGCCGGATGCCGTTCTTCTCGATGCCGATCCTGCCCTTTTTGAAGAGCGCGCCGGTGGCTTGCTTGAAGGTTCGCTTGCTAACCCCCAGCTCGTCGTTGATCTCCGCCGCCGGGCTGTGGTCACCGATGGACCAGAAGCCGCCGCGGGCTTCGAGTTCTTTCAGGATCTGGCCTTCGAGGTCATCGACCTTGGCGCGGCCGGCGGCGTGCAGGCTGACGTTGATTTTCCCGTCCGGACGGATGGCGGTGATGTAGCCTTTGAGAGCTTCGCCGGGCTGGAGGGGTTGGAAAACCTCGTTGGCGAAGAGGAGACCGCTGTGGGTGCCGTCGATGATGACCTTGTAGCCAAGGTCGGTTTTTCCGAAGACGATGAGATCGACTTCCTGCTCCAAGCGGAAATCGGGCGGCGTCTGATCCATGTAACGCGCGATCCGGGTGGAGGCGATGATGCGGCTGGTTTGCTCGTCGACGTGGACATGGACTATGTAGTTCTTCCCCACGTCCATCCGGACTTTTTGCTCGCGGAACGGGACCAGCAAATCCTTGGGCAAGCCCCAGTCGAGGAACGCGCCGACGCCGGTGACGGCGACGCATTTGAGCCGGGCGAATTGGCCGGGCATGACCTTGGGAGCCTTGAGCGTGGCGACCGGCCGGTCTTCGGAATCGTTGTAAAGGAAGACGTCCACGAAATCGCCGAGCGCCCACTTGACCGGCATTTCGCGACGCGGCAGGAGGATTTCCCCGAGTTCGCCGCCATCGAGAAAGAGCCCGAAGGTTTTCTCGTGGAGGATTTGAAGGGAATCGCGTTCGCCGATGGCTGCCATGGCGGGACGATGAACGGCGTCACGCCGGGAGTCGATGGCGTTCTGTGAATCCAAACGCGACAAGCGCCGCCGCTCCCGCTAATTTCGCCGCGCCCATGAACGACCTCTGCGCCTGCGCCGCCACCCTCGGCCTTGAAAAAATCGAACGCCACATCTTCCTCTGCGCGGATCAGACGGAACCGAAGTGCTGTGCGAAAGAAGCCGGACTGGTGTCGTGGGAATACCTGAAGCGGCGGTTGAAAGAACTCGGCCTCGCCACGGGCGCAGAGCCTAAAGTGTTCCGCACCAAGGCGAACTGCCTGCGAGTCTGCCTGCACGGCCCGATCGCAGTGGTTTACCCGGAAGGCGTCTGGTATCACTCGTGCACGCCGGAAGTGCTGGAGCGGATCATCCAGGAGCACCTGATAGGCGGGAAAATTGTCACGGAGTTTGCCTTTGCCCGGAACGATCTCAAGAATGGCGCATGAACGCCGCCCTTGAAACGCTGATGCTCGCCTTCGCGGCGGACGAAGGGATTTCCACGCCCAAGCGCGCCTTGTTCATCGGCGCGGAGCCGCATCCGGCGTTGAAGGACTGGCCGGAAGTGATCGGTTGGCAGCCCTTGAAGCCACTGGCAACGGCGTGGGAGCGCGCGGGTTTTGCGCGCTCGGAAGATCTGCCGGATGGCAAATGGCCGGTCGTGTTGGTCTTGCCGGGCAAGTCGCGGGACGAAGCGTTCGCGTGGTTCGCGATGGCGCGGGACAGGCTGGAACCGGGCGGAAAATTGGTCGTCGCCATGCCCAACACCGCCGGCGCGGGGCGTTTCGAAAAGGAGCTTTCCAAGGCCACCGGCAACATCGTTTCGCTGCAAAAACACAAGTGCCGCACCTTCCATGCGACCGAGGATGGCACCTGGAACGAGGAAATTTTCAACGAATGGCGCACGCTCGGCGAACCGCGTGAAATCGCCGGCTTCACCGTGCAAGCCGGCATTTTCAGCAGCGACCACATTGATCCCGGCTCGCAGCTTCTCGCCGACCACTTGCCCGCCCATTTGCACGGCAATGTCGCCGACCTCGGCGCCGGCTGGGGATTTCTATCAGACGCGGTGCTGAAGCGCTGCCCTAACATCGAGCGGCTGGATTTGTTCGAGGCAGACGCGCGGGCCTTGGCCTGCGCCCGCAAGAACCTCGCGCGGTTCCTCCCGGAGGTCGTGCGGCTGAGTTCACCGCCGTGCTTTCCCGAAGACGAGCAAAAGGTCCATTTCCACTGGCACGACGTCACCACCGGCCTCCCCAGCACTTACGATGCCATCATCATGAACCCGCCATTCCACACCGGCCAGGCGACCGACGTCGATCTCGGCCGCGCCTTTCTCGAGGTCGCGGCCGCCTCGTTGAAGCGCGGGGGGAAATTGCTGCTGGTCGCCAACCGCCAACTTCCCTACGAAGCCGCCCTCGAAGCCAGCGGCCTCGCCTGGCGCAAAATCGCCGAGGACCGGATTTACAAGATCCTCTTCGCCGACAAACGCTAGTCTTCACGGACCGCGAGATTCATCTCCGCTTTCATTCATTCATTTTCTTCTGTCTTCCCATGAAACTCGTCAAACTCCTCGCCAACCTCGGCTACGGCTCCCGCAAGGAGGTCCAGCGCCTGATCCGCTCCGGCGCCGTCACCGATGCCGAGGGCAACGTGTTAGGCGAAAACGATCTGCCACCGCACGAACAGATCCGCTTCCGCGGCGAAGAACTCGATCCACCCGCACCGCTGGTGATCATGCTCAACAAGCCGGACGGCTACACGTGCAGCAGCGAGGATCCCGGCTCGACGATTTACGACCTCTTGCCCGAACGATTCGCCCACCGCAACCCGGGCCTCAATCCCATCGGCCGGCTCGACAAGGACACCACCGGCTTCCTTCTCCTAACGGACGACGGCAGGCTTCTCCACAAGATCATCCATCCGAAATCCAATTGCCTCAAAATCTATCAAGTCCAGCTCGACCGCCCGCTGGAAGGCCACGAGGGCGAGCTTTTCGCCTCCGGCACTCTGGTCCTGAACAGCGAGGCGCGGCCATTGCTTCCCGCCAAACTTGAAGTGTTAGGCGAAAAGGAAGCCTTGGTCACCTTGCACGAGGGCCGCTATCATCAGGTCCGCCGGATGTTCGCCGCCGCGGGAAACCATGTGCTCGGCTTGAAACGGATTTCCATCGGCGGCTTGAAAATTCCGGACGACCTCGCAGAAGGCGAATGGCGGCAACTGTCGCCGGAAGAGCTGGCGGGCGTTTTCAAATGACCCGGGTCCTGCCGCGCGCAAGGACCAATCCCGCCACCGCCAAGGCGAGAATCCCCCAGTCGCCGATGACGGCGTAGAGCGAGAACGTCGGCTGAAGCGGAACCTTCAGTTCCGTTAGCAGCGAGCCGCGGGTGAAGTGGCTGCCATTCGCGTCGGTTAGAATTTGGGATTTTCCGGTGTCAGGGTGAGCGGTGGAGCCAGTGGAACTGATGGCTGCGCTGATCCCGGTGTTGGCGCTGCGCAGCATCGGCCGCCGCAGCTCGATGGCGCGGAAGCGGGCGTAGGCGAAATGTTGGGCCGCCGCGGCGGACTGTTTGAACCAACCGTCATTGGTCACGTTGATGATCACCTGCGGCCCCGACCGCACGAATTTCCGGTTAAGCCGCGGCACCGAGTCTTCGAAACACACCGTGGGAATCGCACCGATCATCGTCTCACCGACGCGGATCGGCAGCGGCTCCAGCGAGTCGCCCGGAGTGAACGAACCATGGTATTCCGCACCGGACTGCTGCTCGTAGATTTTTCTTAACCACGGCATCGAGTCCACGAACGGAATCGTCTCCCCGAAAATAACAAGGTGACGTTTCCGATAGGTTTGCAGTTCGTCGGACGGAGACATGACGGCGATGGAATTGTAGGCCCGGCCTCTCTCCTTCATCACCAGCTCCTCTCCGCTCTTCACCGCTTCCAGTTCGTTGACTCCATAAATCAGCGAAAACGGCCCCGCCTCGCGGACTTGGGCGATGGTGTCCATGTTGATCTGCCAGGTACCCCACTCGCCGGTGTCGGTGCGGAGGATCCGGCCCGTTAGAGCGCATTCCGGCCACATCACCCAGTCCGGCCATTGCGGGGAAATTTTCCCATCGGGCGACTTCAGGGCATTGAGTCCTTTCAAGGTTTCGTCCTCATAAGCCTGATGGGTTTCCAGATCCGTCCACAACATCCGCGCTGCTTCCTGGGGAATGTTGAGTTGAACTAACAGCGTTTTCAATCGCACGGAATCCCCCCTGGCCTCCAGCGCGAGCCGGAATTTCCCGTAGCCGTATAGTGAAATCACCAGCAACCCCGCGATCCCGAGCTCCCGGCACCATTTCCGGCGTCCCGCGAAAAATCCCTGCCCCGCCCGCATGAGCAGCGTTTGGGAAAACACCAGCACCAGCGAAAGCCCGGCCACTCCTAGCAAATCCGCACCTTGCGCCAGCACCCGCGCTTCACCCAACGCCGTGCCCAGCACGTTCCAGCTGATCCCGGTGATCACCCAGCCACGCAGCAGCTCGCAGCCCGCCCACACCGCGCCGTGACAGAAGGCCACCCGCAGGCTTTCCAACGCGCCGCCGTCTTTCCGCGGCTTGCCGATCGTCGCCGCGAACCAGCCGAACAAACCCCAATAAACCGCCAGATACATCGGCAGCACCAGCGCTCCGAGCCAGGAGACGGAGGCGACCCAGTTGAATTGGATCAAGCAGGCCGCGAGACCTGCCAGATAGCCGATTCCAAAACCTTTCCAGCCCGCGCGCTTCCCCTCCACCGACCACAACGCCCACAGCAGCGGAAGCATCCCCACCCAAACCAACCACGCGAAACCAACCGGCGGAAACGCCCCGGCCACTAACAAGCCGCTGGCCACCGCCGCCGCAAGCCGCATCCATCCCGAACCTTTCATCATCCGCCAAGTTTCAACGGTGAGCGCCGGATGGTCCACTGCGAATCACAGGAACGGCGTCACCTTCACCTTGAGCAATTCCACCAGTGCCGGGTCCATGCAGTCGTAATCATCCGGGATTCCCAAAATGATGACGCGCTGGCCGTTCAGATGGCGCTTGAACTTCCGGTTGAGCTTGTTCCGGTGCTCCTTCTCCATCACGAAAATCACGTCCGCCCAATGGACCTGCTCCGGCGTGAGCGGGACGATGGCGTCGTTATTCAATCCAGCCGAATCGACGTCGATGCCGGGAGTTCCGGCGAAGACCGTCTCCGCTGTCGGGCTGCGGAGTTTGTTTTGCGAGCAGATGAAGAGGACGTGTTTCAATTCTTTCTCAGATGCTGGCAAGGCGGCCGGTGCTGTCGCCGAACCGGTCGAGGCCGGTCACGCCCATTTGGTCGAGCATGTTCAGATAGAGATTGCACATCGGGGTGGCGGTCGTTTCCAGATAGCGGCCGGCATTGAGCGTGCCGCCGCCGTTGCCGGCGAGGACGACGGGGAGATCCGCGTGGGTGTGGCGGTTTCCGTCCGAATTGCCGCAGCCATAAACAATCATCGAGTTGTGCAGGATCGACTTGCCATCGGCATCTTGTTTTGACTCCAGCATGGTGAGGAATTCCGCGAAACGGTCGGCGTAGAAGCGGTCGATCAGCGCGACTTTTTCGATGAGATCGGGGGTGTCGCGGTGATGGGAGAGGCTGTGGTGGCCTTCGGAAATTTCGATTTCCGGAAACGCGCGGTTGCTGCCGTCGTGGGCTAACAACAATGACGCAACGCGGGTGGAATCCGTTTCGAAGGCGAGCGCGAGCATCTGATACATCAACTTGATGTATTCATCGTAGGCTTTCGGAATTCCATCCGGCGTGGCGATGTCAGGGTCCGGGATGTTGGTGAAGCCCTCGGCGGTGACGATGCGCTCCTCGATCTCGCGCACGCCGGTTAGATACTCGTCCATTTTCGCCTTGTCGCGATGGGTGAGCTTGCCTTGGACCGATTTCGCATCCTCCATGACGAAGTCGAGGATCGAGCGCTGCTGGGCGCGGCGCTGGACGAGGTTGGAGCCGCGCTCGCCGTGGGCACCGGCCCCGAAGAGGCGCTCGAAAACCAGGCGGGGATTCGACTCGGGCGCTAGTGGCGAGGTGGCGGTGCGCCAGGCGAGGTTGGCCTCATAGGCGCAGGAATACCCGGAGTCGCAGCCGCCGGATTTGCGGTGGGGATCGGTGGAGAGTTCGAGCGAGGCGAAGCGCGTGGCCTTGGCGATGCGTTGCGCGGCGATCTGATCGATGGAAACGCCGGCGTAGATGTCGCTGCCGGCGGTTTTCTTGACGCGCACGCCGGTTAGAAACGTGCCGTTGGCGCGGGCGTGGTCGCCGGCGCCGTCGTTGCCGGCGTTGGCGTTGAGGTGTTCGAGTCCGGAAATGACCTGCACGCGGTGGCGCAGCGGCTCAAGCGGCGCGAGGGTGCTGCCGAACTTGAAGTTGCTGCCGCTGCCGGTGGGGAGCCAGTTCCTCTGGATCGCGCCGTTCGGAAAATAGACGAATGCCATGCGCAGCGGGGCGCCGGACGCGGTGGTGGCGATTTTGGAAGCGGTCGCGCCGGCAGCGAAAGCCCGCGGCGTGAACGCTTCGAAGGCGGGCAGGGCGAGGCAGGCGCCGATGCCGCGGAGGAAGGTGCGTCTGTTGGAATGGGCAAGGTTCATGGTGTGTTGCGTTGACGTTTTTGAAAGGCGGGGGAGTCGATGATCCCCATGATGAGGCTGGAAAATTTGCCGTTGGTTTGTTCGAGCTTTTCGACGATGGCATCCACGGTGGGGATGTCGCACGGCTGGGGGCCGCGACCGAGGGCGTAGGTGAGGAGTTTTTCCGTTAGGCAGGTGTAGTAGTCCGTACGGCGGGCGGTGACCAACAACGTCTTGAGTTCGCGGACGTCGGCGAATGGCTCGCCGGTGATCAGTTTGCCCGCCGGAGATTCCAGTGCGATGCCTTGGTCTTTGTCGCGCCAGCTACCCATGGCGTTGAAGTTTTCAAGCGCAAGACCGAGCGGGTCCATGCGGTTGTGGCAGGACGAGCAGAGCGGCTGCTCGCGGTGCAGGGCGAGGGCTTCGCGCAGAGTCAGATTGCTGCCATCCGCGGATTTTTCCGAGGCTTCGAGCGAGGGAATGTTGGGTGGTGCCGGTGGCGGCGGAGTGCCGAGGATGTTGTCGAGGATGAACAGGCCGCGCTTGACCGGCGAGGTGCGCGTGGGATTGGAGGTGACTGCCAGGACAGTGCCCATGGTGATGATGCCGCCGCGCGGGCTGTCGGGCGGGAGTTTCACGAGACGCATGTCCCCACCGCTAACGTCCGGGATGCCGTAGTGGTTGGCGAGTTCCTCGTTGAGGAAGGTGGAGTCGTTTTCAATCAGCTCAAGCACGCTGCGATCCTCGCGCAGCAGGTGGCGGAACATCATTTCCGCCTCACGGCGCATGGCTCTGCGGAGTGACCCGCTGAATTCGATGCGTTTGCCTCGGTTGCCGAACTTCGCGCGAAACTCAGCCATTTCGTTTTTCAACGACTCCAACTTCACGGTATCGCGGGCTTTCTCGGCTTCATCTATCTGCTGATTGAGCCGCTGGCGGAGCTCGAACCTCTCCCGCATGTCCTTTTCCTGGCCGATGTCGCGGGCTTGGACAATCCGCGCGTCGATGCTGACGCCTTCCACATCCCGCGTCTGGAGCCATTGGCCGGCGAAATTTTCCACCAGCTTGTCGGAACGCTCGTCCTTGAGCATGCGGGCCACCTCGGCGGAAAGATTTTTTCGCAGCTCCCCGCGTTCGGCGAGTTGGAAGAGGGTCTCATCCGGCATGGTGGACCACAGGAAATAGGAGAGCCGGGACGCGAGCGCGTACTCGTCGAGCAGCGGGTGCTCCTTCGGGTTGTCTTCGGGAAGCGTTTCCTCCATCCGGAACAGGAAGCGCGGCGAGGCAATGACTGCGGTGATCGATTTGCCGATCCCGCGCTCGAAGGTGCCTCCCGGCGAGTTGGCGAAGCTCATGGCGAGTGCGGCCAGCTTTTCCACGGTCACGTCGTCCACCGGCCGGCGGAAGGCGCGGGTGCTGAATCGGCGAAGGATTTCCTCCGCGTATTTTTTCTGTTCCGCCGGAGCCTGCGGGACCTCCTCACGGGTGAAGAAGCGATCGTAGTTTTTCGGGTGGGTTGCGAATTCCCGCTCAAGCGGACCGATCAGTTTCACGCCATCCAGTCGCAGATCCACATTCGGCGGTCCGTCGCCGGGTTTTTCGGCGGGTTTCTTGTCCTTGCCGACCAGCGGCTCAAGCGTCAGCCGCACCGGATAGGTTCCAGCCGCCCACTTGACCTCGACGGATGGATTCACGGCCAGGGAATCCCGCCATTGCAGGTCCTGCTGGGCGACCTGTTTGCCATCGACCGTCCAAGTGAACCTGGCGCGACCGGGATCGTAAGCGAACGATCCGCGCAGCGTCGCATCCAGCTGGATTCGGTAAGTGCCCGGGTGGGTGATCTTCAGATTGGCAGTTAGATCGGCGGGATCATACAGTGAAATGCGGTCTTTGCCCGAGCCTTCGCCGGAAAACTTGTCCCGATCAATCATGCGCTCCGGCGTGACACTGCTCTCCAACGGCACGGCCTTCGCGACAATCGTCTCGGCCGCTTGCATGTATTTTTCCAGGAGCATCGGCGAAGTCGTCAGCGCGTCGGCGATGGTGTCGAAACCGTAGCCCGTATCGTCCGCGGGGAACTCCTCGTCGGTGCGGTATTCAACGTTCATCAGGTCGCGAATCGTGTTCCGGTATTCGACCCGGTTCAGGCGGCGCAAGGTAACGCGGCCGGGGTTGGGGTGGAGCGGATCCAACTTGAGCGGGCCGCGCTTGATCCAGTCCTCGAGTTTGGCCATTTCCTCGGCGGATGGGCGTTTCTTCTTGGCCGGTGGCATCAAGCCGCTGCGAACATTTTTGAGCGCGTGGACCCAGAGATTGGTTTGATCCATCATCGCGGCGGTGGAGCCGAAAGTATCGAATGTGACATCTCCCTTGTCCTCGCCATCACCGTGGCAATCGTAGCAATGATTTTCCAGAATCGGCAGGATTTCCTTCTCGAATTCAGCCGCATGGTCCGTCTCCGCTTGGCCCGTGTGCGCCAAAAGGGCGGAACCCAGGACGCAGAGAATCCGTGTTTTCCGGGGCGGTAATGGAAGTAAAATCAATCGCATCTTGGCTAAATAAGTGGCGGACAATATCTTGAAAATGATTCTAAACAAGGGGGGAAGGACGCGATCTCTACGAGAAATGTCCGGGAGTTTATCCAGAAAATTTTTGCAATCGGAGGTCCGGACGGTGGGCACCTTTAAACCCCGGAGCCGCCGGATTGTTGCAATTTTCCAAGGAATTCCTCGCCATACCGGCAAGACGGGTGAGGTAGGCTCGGGCCAATGAAATCGGATCAAGTGGTCATCGTGGGCGGCGGAATCATCGGGCTGTGCTCGGCTTATTACGCGGTGAAACGCGGGTTTGCGGTGACCGTGATCGAGCGTGAGGTGGCGGGCGGCGACAATTGTTCGATGGGCAATGCGGGAATGATCGTTCCCAGCCATTTCACTCCGCTGGCCGCGCCGGGAATGATCGCGAAAGGGCTGCGCTGGATGTTCAATCCGGAGAGCCCGTTCTACGTCAGGCCGCGGGTAAATCTGGATCTGATGCGCTGGGGGTGGCTGTTCTATCGGCACTCGACGGAGCGCCACGTCGCGGCTTCCCGTGAGTTGTTGCGCGATCTGAATTTGGAAAGCCGCAGGCTGTTTGCGGAGTTGGCAGACGAGGAAGATTTTGGCCTGGCGAAACGTGGCTTGCTGATGCTTTGCAAGACGCCGAGGGGACTCGATGAAGAAGCACACGTCGCGAAGGAAGCCCATGAAATCGGGCTGCAAGCCGAAGTGCTGGATGCCGCGGCTACCGCGCTGCTAGAACCGGCGATCACCATGGATGTCGCGGGTGCGGTTTATTTCCCGCAGGACTGTCACTTGAGCCCAAGCCGTTTCATGGCCTCGATGCGACGCCGCGTCTTGGAAACCGGCGGGATCATTGAAAGCGGCATCACCATTGATTCCATCGAAACCCGGGCCGGCAAGGTCGTCGCGATAGCCGGAAACGGGCGACGCTTCGAGGGAGAGAAATTCGTCATCTCCGGCGGTTCATGGTCTGCCAATTTGCTGAAATCCGTGGGCATGAAACTGCCGCTCCAAGCCGGCAAAGGTTACTCACTCACCCTTCCTTCGCCGCCGGAGCTGCCGCAACTCTGCTCCATTTTTGCCGAAGCCAAAGTCGCGATCACCCCGATGGACGGCAGCCTCCGCTTCGGCGGCACCATGGAAGTCGGCGGTCTCGATCTATCCATCAATCCCGCCCGGGTGCGCGGCATCGTGAAATCCGTACATGCCTATTTCCCTAAATTTTCGGAAAGCGATTTCAAAGGAATCAAACCCTGGGCCGGCCTGCGCCCCGTTTCGCCCGATGGCGTGCCGTATCTCGGGCCGGTGCCGGGATTGCCAAATCTGCTAGTTGCCAGCGGCCACGCCATGATGGGGCTGAGCCTCGGCCCGGTCAGCGGCCGCCTCGTCGCGGATTTGCTTGCCGGGGACACGCCGTTCCGCCCGATTGATGCAATGAGCGCAGGTAGATTTTGCTAGATTAACGCCACCCTTCGCTCCACGACTCAAACTCCGATGGCCGCAGCCGGTAGCGCGCGATGTTGCCCCCGTGCAGGCATCCCAGCTCGGTTTCCACCACTTCGATGAACTTCGCACGCTCCGCCAGCGGGATCGACTCGGCAGCCTTCCCGGCGATCCATTTGGCGGCAACCCGCTTGTCCATGCCACCAAGCACAACCTCCCTGACGAATTCCGCCAGAGCAACACGGTGGCGCAAACGGAACTGATCCGGATCCCCCAGGGTTTGCCGGACCGTGGAGTAGCGGGCACAGGACCGCCGGTAAGCCCTCGCGAAAACATCGCGCAGATACTCGATCCGATTCAACTCATAGACCCCTAACAATCCGCCGACGTATTCGTGAGTCTCGACATCCACGAACGAAAGCGGGCAAAGGTTGTGGCGGATGAGCGGGATATTGGCCGCGAGCCGCGAGACCCTTTTGTTCACATCCTCGAACGGTTGCAGATAGGGCAAATGCACCATCGCGAAGAACGCTTGCTCGAACGGATCGCGCACCTCGGTGGCTTTCCGCAGGATTTCCTCGAATCGCTCCTCGATCTGTTGCGGCGTAACTAACGGATGAAAAACCGTGCCGCCAATGCCGACCCGGCACGAACGCAAGCGCCCACACGCCCCCGGATCCGACAGGAGGTTGTCGGACAGCAACGCATGGAGATTGCAGATCGTGTAGCGGTTGAAATCGAGCTCCCCCGCATCATCCGCCAGCATTTCAATGGCGGCTTTGTGGTTCAGGATCATCTGCGTTTCCCGCGTACCTTTTCCCTCCGCATCCTCGCCAAGCTCAAGCAACCGCTGGGTTTCCAACAGTGAGTAGGTGTTTCCTTCCAGCCGGCTGGAATTCCACGTCAGATCTATCAGCAGACGATCCATCACCTGCCTGAAATAGGTGCCCGCAGGCAGATCGCCCATGCCGACCTGGCCGATTTCGCCGAGCTCGTTGCGCAGCGATTCCGGCAAATAGAACGTTTTGTTAGGACGATAGCCATTGAGGAACGATCCTTGATAGTTCACAGGAGCTCGCTGGGCGAGGGGCAGTTGTATAGTCCGACGGATCTCAAGAGCTTCCGGTGAAAGCCAGTCATGCCGGATCTTGTAAACCGGCGGATCCTCCCGAACCACGGACGCCGTCGTCGGAAAATGATCATGCCGTGGCGCGATGTAGCGCCGCGCACGTCCTTCGCCCCGGGGCTCCAATCGCCCTTCGGTGACGAGTTGGTCGAGCCTGCGTTGCAATGTACGCTTGGGGAATCCGAGTTCGGGATTCTCAAGCAACTCTTTCACAGACGCGCCATAGACCCGCGCCGCGATGATGCGGTGCAAGTTGTCGAGTTCGTCGGATGGAATTTGAAGTGGCACGATTTTGGGACGATGTGGCACGATTCTCAGAAATCGCACCACATCTCGCTCTTATCTGTCACGATTCTTCGAATTGCGACACTAAAATTTCAATTTTTTTCGCCAATCGTGCCACATCAGCCAAGCGCGAGCTTCTTCCGGTAAGCCAGCGGGCTAATACCAACGGCTTGTTTGAACTGCCGGGAAAACGCGGATTGGTCGGAGTATCCGCAGGAAAGTGCGATCTGCGCGATGGGTTCGTCGGTGGTGGAAAGACGCTGGCAGGCGGCGTCGATGCGGACTTTGACGAGGTATTGTCCGGCGGTGAGATGAAAAAGTCCGCGGATTCGTTGGTCGAATTGGTAAACCGAAAGCCCTGCCATTTCCGCGAGCCCCGGCAGGCGCAGGGCCTCGTCGTAGTGGCGGTGAATGTGGTCGATGGCCCCGGATAAGGCGGCGAAATCCTCACCTTGCTCACCGGGCGAATGAAGATCGCGGGAAATGCCGCAGATGCCGGCGACCTGGCCGTTCTTCCCCATGACGGGTTCTTTGAATGTCAGACACCAGCCGCTGCGACCGCCGGGATACAAGTGGAGTTCGAGGTGGTCGCGGATGGGATTTCCACCGCGCAGGATTTCCCGGTCCTGCAGCGCGAACGCCTTGCCCAGCGGCGGCGGAAAAAGTTCCTCGGCGGTGAGCCCGAGCGCAGCATCCTTGTTAGACAGGCCGCAGCGTGCGGCGAGCGTGTCGTTCACCGCCATGTAGCGGCCGTCCGCATCCTTGACGAAAAACACGATGTCCGGCACGCCGTCGAACAGACGGTCCACGGGCAATAGCCCGGCGATTGACTCAAAGAAAGATTTGCGGAGGGGTGCGGATTTGCTCATTTCCAGTCGCGGTTTTCCTATACGCATTCCGAAGCCCCCGCTAGAGCATTCGCCAAGACCGCGATGCTATAAACCCAGCAACCCATGAGCCAAGCATCACTCCAAATCATCGACTCGCACACGGAAGGCGAGCCCACCCGGGTCGTCATTTCCGGCGGGCCGAATTTGGGAAATGGCACGATGGCGGAAAAAGCCAGGCTCCTGCGCGATAGCCACGACTGGCTGCGCAGCACCGTTTGCAACGAGCCGCGCGGCCATGACGCGATGGTCGGTGCGCTACTCTGCGAACCCAGCGAACCGGACTGCGTTTGCGGCGTGATCTTTTTCAACAACCTCTCCACCCTCAACATGTGCATCCACGGCACGATCGGTCTCGCCGTGACACTTGCGCATCTCGGAAAAATCGTTGCCGGTGCGCACCGGATCGACACTCCGGTCGGCGTGGTCGTCGCGGAACTCCGTGCTGACGGATCTGTCGAAGTCGCGAATGTCCCGAGCTACCGCAAGGCCGCGGCGGTCCCGGTCGATGTCCCGGGTTGGGGCACCGTCCACGGCGATATCGCATGGGGCGGAAATTGGTTTTTCCTCATCGAAAACCAAGGCCCACCCGTCGATTTCACGAATCTCGAAGCCCTCACGAATTTCACCTGGCTGGTCCGCCAGGAACTCGGGAAACAAGGCATCACCGGCGACAACGATATGGAAATCGATCACATCGAGGTCTTCGGCCCGCCTTTCGATCCCGTCCTAGCAGACAGCCGCAACTTCGTCCTCTGCCCGGGAAAAGCCTACGACCGTTCGCCCTGTGGCACCGGCACCAGCGCCAAACTCGCCTGCCTCCATGCCGCCGGAAAACTCAAGCCGGGGCAAATCTGGCGCCAGGCCGGCATACTCGACACCGTCTTCCAAGGCAGCGTCGAAGAACTTCCCAACGGCAAAATCCTCCCCCGAGTCTCCGGTCGCGCCTGGGTGAACGGCGAGAGCACCTATCTTTTCAATCCCGCCGACCCTTTCCAATACGGCATCCCTTCACCGATCTAACCATACATCATCATGAGCATTCAATGGAAGGGCGTCATGCCCGCGACACTTACGCAATTCAACGCCGATCTAACCATCGACCACGGCCTGATGGCCGAGCATGGCAAATGGCTGATCGAAAACGGCTGCACCGCCGTCGTCTGCCACGGCTCGCTAGGTGAAGGCGCGACCCTTTCTTTCGAGGAAAAGCTCGCGTTGCAAAAAACCTACGTCGCCGCGCTACCGGACACTCCGATCATCCCCGGCGTCGCCGCACTCTCCACCAAGGAAGCCGTGGATATCGCCAAAGCCGCCAAGGACAACGGCTGCCGCGGACTCATGGTCTTGCCTCCTTATCTCTACTCCTCCGACTGGCGGGAAATGAAGACGCACATGAAGGCCGTCATCGACGCCACCGACCTGCCCTGCATCATTTACAACAACCCGGTCGCCTACAAAACCGACTTCATCCCCGACCAGATCAAGGAGCTCGCCGACGAGTGCCCGAACATCGAATCCGTCAAGGAATCCTCCACCGATGCCCGCCGCGTCGCCGGCATCCGCGAGCTTTGCGGCGACCGCCTGACCATCGGTGTCGGTGTCGATGACTGCGCGCTCGAAGGGGCCGCGATGGGCGCGAAATTCTGGATCACCGGCGTCGGCGACGCGTTTCCCGCCTACAACGTGAAACTCTGGGACCTCGCCACCAGCGGGAAAATCGAGGAAGCCATGCCGCTCTATCACTGGATGCTCCCAATGCTGCGGATGGACACGGTCGTGAAATTCGTCCAGCTCATCAAACTCCAACAGAATCTCGCCTCCGGTGGAAGACTCGGCAATAACCGCGTCCGCCCGCCACGCCTCGAACTCACCGGAACCGAACTTGCAGACGCGACTGCCATCATCGAGAAAGCTCTCGCGAACGCGCCTGAAATTTAACAGACTGCTTCCATGATCACCCCACTCCTCGGCACCTCCTTCATCGGCTATTCCCGCTCCACCGGCACCGAACCCTGCGGAAACGGGGTCCAACCCGGAACCGGCCAAAAACTGGAACCCGCCTATCTCACCGCCACGCCCGAGGAAGTGGAAAAGGCCATGGACCTCGCCGCCGCCGCGTTCCCGGTTTACTCCAATCTTTCCGGAAAAGTCCGCGCCGGATTCCTCCGCGCCATCGCCGCGGAAATCGAAGCCGTCGTCGATGACATCGTCGAGCGCGGCCAGTTGGAAACCGCCCTGCCCGAACCGCGCCTGCGCGGGGAAACCGGCCGCACCACCGGCCAGCTCCGGATGTTCGCCAACTTGATCGAGGAAGGTTCCTGGGTCGACGCCCGCATCGACCGTGCCGATCCGGACCGCAAGCCGATCCCGAAAGTCGATATCCGCTCGATGCTCCGCCCGCTCGGCACGGTCGCCGTTTTCTGCGCCAGCAATTTTCCCATGGCCTACTCGGTCGCCGGCGGTGACAGCGCGTCGGCTCTGGCAGCGGGTTGCCCGGTCATCGTCATCGCCCATGCCTCGCACCCGGGAGTTGCGGAAATCGTCGCGAACGCCGTGATTCGCGCCGCGAAACTCACCAACATGCCGGACGGAGTTTTCTCCGTGCTTTATGGTGGTGGCCGCAAGGTCGGCCAGGCCGTTGTCAAACATCCCGTCACCCAAGCCGTCGGCTTCACCGGTTCCCGCGCCGGCGGCACGGCTTTGATGGACACTGCCGCCAATCGCAAGCAGCCGATCCCCGTTTATGCCGAGATGAGCTCGGTAAACCCCATCGTCATCCTGCCCGGTGCCCTGGAACGAGGTGAGGAAACACTCGCCGCGGCCTTTTTCGGCTCGCTCACCCTCGGAGTCGGCCAGTTCTGCACCAATCCCGGCATCGTCTTCCTGCCCGCAGGAAAAGGCGAAACCTTCCTCACCAATCTCAAGTCCCTCATCGAAGCCGGCACTCCCGGCATGATGCTCAACGCGTCGATCTGCCGATCGTTCGCCGACTCCACCGCCGCCTTCGCCGCGACGGCTGGCGTTGAAACGCTCGCCCGCTCCGCCACCGAAGCCGGTCCCGGCCAAGGCGCACCCGCCGTCTTCACCGTCTCCATCAGCGACTTTCTCAAAAACGAAGCGCTCCAAGGTGAAATGTTCGGCCCCGCCACCCTCATCGTGCAAGGAACGCCCGAGGAAGTCGAAGCCGCCATTCCGCATCTCGAAGGCCAGCTCACCGCCAGCCTCCACGCCACCGATGACGAGCTGGCCGCTAACAGCAGCCTCGTTTTCGCCCTCCAATCCCGCGCCGGTCGCCTCATCTTCAACGGCTTTCCCACTGGCGTCGAAGTCTGCAACAGCATCGTCCACGGCGGCCCGTTCCCCGCGACTTCGGATGGCCGCAGCACGTCGGTCGGCACCATGGCCATCTTCCGCTTCTGCCGCGCCGTCGCCTGGCAAAGCTTCCCGGACGCGGCGCTTCCTGCCGAGCTCCAGGAAGCAAATCCGCTCGGGATCAAGCGGATGGAGTGAGTCACCAGACCCAGTCCTGCTTGTCATAAGTATTCTGTTTCGATCGGTCCCCGCCATCGTCCTTGCCGTCGGAGCCGATCGAATAGAGCTGATACCTGGAGTCGGCGATTCGGTAAATGAACGACTCTCCCGTCATGGAATCGGTGATGGAGGGACTGCCGGTTTCCTGAAGCCGCTGCGGGTAGCGGCCGTGATCGAGGCGGTAGGTTTCAAGATCACAGGCGAGCATGGCTTGCTGGATCATCGTTTGATTGCGGCAGGCGTTTTTGATGGCATTGGCAATCACGTCGTTTTTCATCGGATGCCGCCAAAATTCCCAACTTGAGGTGAACTGGCCGCGTTCTCCAGCCCGTTCACACGCCCGGAACCATGACCCCAGGTTGCCTTCTTCGCCGAGTTCGTCACGAAGCTGGAGCCCTTGGCGAGCACGCAACGCCGCGTTTTCCAGGAACCACCCTGCAGGCAATTTGGCCGAGATACGGGTGAAAATGTCATACTGCCATTCGGGCACACTCAGAGGCCTGCCCCACGCGATGGACTCCGGATGCTTTTTCATCTCTTCGAAAATGCCGAACGAAGCGAAATTCTCGACGTCCAGCGCGCGTCGGAAGCCGTCCGGAGCATTGACTGCGGCAAGCTCGTTCTTGATCGAGAAAATTTTGGCCTTGTCCCATCCCCCGCTTTGCAGGGCGCGCGCGAGTGTGGGCTGCAAGCGGCGAATCACCCTACCTTGTAAAAGTTGGCCAATCAGAGTTCCTTCCGAGCCGATGAGTTCCGAGAGCCGGATCGCCATAGACAGGCTCTCGTGGGCCACCTCCGGACGTCCTGCCGCAAGCGCTAGTTCGGCGCGGAAGCCAAGGCTTTCGGCAACGTCGGCGAGGCCCATCACATAGCCGCTGGTCATGCCCGCCAGATCTGTGGCCGAGCTGGCGGCAAGCCGGGTAAACAAGGGTGAAGCCGTCTGCGGGCGGGTCAGGCCCGAACGCAATTCCGCGAGGATTTCACCAAATCTGTGATCATAGGCATCCAGGCATTCCGCATCGTTGCCGGTGAGTTTGAGGTTCTTCTTCCAGATACTGAAATCGGGATGGCCATCGCGGGCAAAAGCCTTCTTCCCCGACCTGAATGTCATCTCTTCCAACCTCACCCTGGCTTGGTCGGGCGACTTGCGGAATCCCCTGGATTTGTCGTTCCACCACTCTTCGCGGGCTTGGGCGAGGATGGGGATCATCGCGAAATTGTCCTCGTCGCGAGGGAGTGGCCTGAGCGTTTCAGCGATCGATGTAGGACGTCCGGCGGCGCGCATTTCGGCGATAACGTCGCGTTTCATGCGGGCTCCGCGCCAGTCGATGAAGACATAGGCCAACACTAACAGGGAGAGCAGCGCGAGGAGCGTCTGACAGACGCGGCGGAACCATTTTTTGCGGAGCAGGGTTTTCATTGGTGTGGATTTTCGGGTGAATTGAATCCTATCAGGAATTCAATTTCGGAAGGCGGGCTGGAAGGCAGGTTCAGCGGCGGGCTGAGGACTTCGTTGGGCGGGATGGTGAGGAGCAGCCCGGCGGTGGCGGCCCAACAGGTGGTTAGAGCGATGATGAAAGGCTTGGGAAACCACGGGCTAACGGGTTTCGGCAGGAGCACGGATTTCCACCCGGCGGGCGGACGGCGCAGCTCCAGCCCGCGGAGTTGCGCTTCGAATTCGTTGATGTCGTCGCCGGAGTGCATGGGATCAAAGCTCTTCATAAAGGGGACGCAGGAGGTTGCGGAGTTTGTCTAAGCCGTAGCGATAACGGCTGGCGGCGGTGTTGAGCGGGATGTCGCAGATGTGGGAAATTTCCTCGAAGGTGCGTTCCTGCCAGAGCTTGAGCATGACGACTTCGCGCTGCTCGGCGGGGAGTTGTTGGAGCGCGATTTCCAACTGTTGACGGAATGCCTCGCGGTCGGGGTCGGGGCTGCGCTCGAAGAGATCTGGCAGGGATTGTTCCGCGTGGTCGCGCCGCACCTTGGTCCGGCGCAGGCGGTCGATCGCGGCGTGGTGAACCATCCGCAGCAGATAGGCGCGCTCGTTCTCGATGTCGGCGGAGTGGATGCGACCTGCTGCGAGCTTGAGGAAAACGTCCTGGAGCAGGTCGCGGACGGATGTTTCATCGCGCAGCAGCGCCATGCCGTGGCGGAACATCGCAACCACGTGTTCGTCGTGGATCCGTTCGAGTTCCCTGGCTGTCAGTTCGCGCTTCGCACCGCCCATCATTGTTGTGACGCGCGGGATGGGAAGATTTGTCTGGCGCGTGCGGCGTATCCAGAGCGCCAAGCCGAACTTTCATACCGCGGGCGGTGAATCGCTGGCAATACATGCACACCGCGATCGGTATCACTCGGTCGGAGTGGACCGGAGTCTTATTGAGCCTCCATTTCCCACCGGAGCATTTCTTCACGATCGATTCCCTGCTCCTTGAGGAATGCCGCTGCCGCGGGCGGGTCGCTCGCGTCCCACTCGCAGCAGGCCTTCCAAACCAGCAAGTCCCGTTCCCGCGATTCAGGCATGAATCCCGCAAACCATTTCGCGAACTGTTCGCCATCGGATCGCAAAACGTTGATCCCCCTCAGTCCGTCGAACATGACCAGTTTCTCGGTGTCCGTGACGTCCAGCGTATCCAGCCATTTTCTCACCTCCGGCGGGGAATCTTCCGAGTTTTCGAATCTTCCACAGAGGGTAACCAGGAACTTCTTCCTCTGCTCGGGTTGTGACGCGAAATGGGCGCGGTAGGCGTGAAACAGCGCCGTATGCTCGTCGTCGGAATGAAAGGCGTCGCTCAAATCGGAATAGTCGAGGGCTGCCGTTTGATCCACTTCGGGCAGTTTTTCCATCGCCTCAAACACCAGCCCCGGGTCGTAGCGGGCAATCATCCACAGCCCCGGTATCACGAAGCGGTCACCCACGTCTCCCGGCAATTTGCGGCGGATCTCAGACAAATATGCCAACGCGGCTTGAGGGTCTTCAGACGCCAGACGCACGAGGACATAAGATAGCATCGGAGGAAAATCGTCCTTAGGAAAATCGCCGAAAATTCGGTGCCATTCCTCTCCGGCCATCACATGTTCCAGTGCCTCTCGCGAATCCACATCCGCCATTGCGATGAGGCAGAGAATCGCTTTTTCCTGTCGATAAGGGGATTCCAAGGCCGGGCTTTTCGAGTTTGCAATGAGGGTCATCAATTCCTCCAAACCTGACAAATCCAGTTGCATGATTGCCTGCATGGCCTCGCGGTTTACCAAAGCAACATCGGTTCCCAAGGTTCCCAATGAAACTCCCGCCCGCGGCCGAGGAATCGCGATGATGGTCTCGAATACCTCAGTGGCGGTAGCCCCTGTGGATCTTCGCGTGTTTTTTTTCCGATAGATGAAGTCTTCCTCCCGCTCCGCCCGAAGCGAAACTTTCGTCGCGCGGAGTGCCGGCGTGGATTCCATCCGGTGTTCCAGCTTGTCGATGCGCGAGCCCTGCCATCGTCCGATGGCGAGAGCGACGATGAGAATGCCGAGACACGTGAGGGAGGTTTTCATTCCGTTCCAGGGGATTTGATCCGCTTGATGTATTCTGCCGCCAGTTTCCGGTCGGCGATCAATGCTGTTAGCATCTCGGTCCGCTCAAGCCCGAATCGGGAACCCACGGTGTTCAGAAGGCCGGTGATCGCATCGTCACCCAGTCCCACGGACCCGGGATCCGACATCACCTCATGGACCCGGTCGGCGGCATCCGGCCAGGTGAGGACCATCACTCCGATGGTTTCTCCGACGAGGCGGTCGATCGCGTTTTCCGGCTGCCGACCTGCCAGGAACGCTTTGTATTGGACGACGGATGCCGCGAGACCGAATTGCGAATTGAGTGCCGAGTGCATCCGGGTCGCCCCGGAACGCCTCAGGATCGTCTGGCTCTCGCGCGGCGAAAACTCGTGTTTTTCCAACAGGTCCTCCACGGCGGCATAGGATGGGGCGGAATCGTGGACGATCTCGATGTTGGTATTGCATAGAAAAGCGATCGCTTCACCGACATCGTTTTCCGGAAGAGTCTCGCGGGCGATCTGGATGAACCCGGATTTGTCTTTCTGTAGGGAAGCCTCCGCCGACCGCGCCAATCCTGCGAGCCGTTCTTTGATTTCGTGCTTGGGCCAATGATTGAGGAGTTTTCCCGCGTCGGCGGGATTGGAAAACAGCAGTCCGACGGCGAGTCCCATGCGGAATACGTTTTCGCAACGGCCATCGGGATCTCCGCCAACTCCCGGGATGGTGCGGATCTGATCCAAATGACCGTGAAACCAGGCAAGTGCCCGTTGGCCGTCCTGTTGGGAGAAACTGATCATGCCCGACTGCAATCTCGCCAACAACGATCTTCCGATCATCTCAGGCGGCACATGCTCGAAAGCGGCATTGAGCGCCGATTCCGGATCCCGCTTGGCGAGTGTGTCGAAGATCGTCCCGATGACGACCTGCCGATTGGCGAACGACATCGGACTCACGGCGGTTTGCTTCATCAGTCCTATCAGCTCCTCGGAAGAGAACGCTTCGATGTGATCGACCGCGGCCAGATAGCGGAGCATGTCGTGACTTTTCGAGTTCAGGTCGCGGGCCAGGCGCTCGAGCAGCGAAGGGCTTTTCGCATTGACCGGCCGGGAGGAAATCCGGGCTTCCGGGTGAATTCCGCTGGCAGCGCTCCATTTCGATTCGAGACGACTGAAAGTGGCCTGCTGATGGGCGAGCGGCACGCCGCAAAGAAGGACGGTGACGCCGATGGCGGCTACGGTGGATTTTTTCACGAGGAGGACGCTGGTGGTGGTTTTACCAAGGGACGAAAGCGCGGGAATCAGCAACACCGGCCCGGCTTTGGCCATTTCCGTGTTGAGGCCGGCGGTGAGGATGCCAATGGAAAGCGCGACGCCCCGGCGGCCGAGGATCGACTGGAGTTTTTCCAACGCGCGGCGGGATTGTTTCTGGACGGCGGCAGCGGATTTGCCGAGGCGCGCGGCGATTTCCGGGAAGGTCAGTTCATTGACGTAATGAAGCAACAGCACATGGCGGTCGGACTCGGGAAGAGTGTCGATGGCGGCGTCCAGATGCGGCAGCGCGTCTTTCCAGGCAGGATCGTCAGAGTCGGGGGAATCGGCGGGAGCACGCATGATGGCATCTTTCTTGCGATGGTGGCGGGACTCGATCCGGCGGGCGGATCTCGCTTCGAGAATCGTCGTCCGGTGCAGCCAGGACGGCAGCGGGGCATTTTCCCGGCAGACTTGCGGCGCCTTCCGGGCCAGCACGCCGAGGACCCGCTGTGAGACATCCTCCGCCAAGGTCCGGTCGTTGAGTGTCCGCAGGGCGGTGTGGAAAATCAGGCCGGAGTATCGCTCGGCGAGACACCGGAACGCCTGCTCGTCGTGCGACTTCGCAAAAGCTTTCAAGAGTTCCTCGTCTGACGGCGTCATCGGCATTTCTACCCCCTTACTGCCACTTTCCGGGCCGAGCGGACAATGATCTGATAAAAATTTCGCGGATTGCAGCATTTCACGAGCGCCGCTACGGTCGATTCATTGGCTTTCCGCGTGACAAAACTTCACCTGATTTTCACGTGAGCTTTTGCAGCGGACCGCGTATCAAGACGCCATGCGAATCATCGGCCTGTTAGCTTTGCTGGGAATGGTGCCGGTGTGGGCGGGGGAAATGCCGGAGAAGGCGGCAGACTATCATGCGGCGCTGGTGAAGCGGCCGGAGAGCGCGCAGTTGTTCGAGCGTTTCCGCGACGCGTGGCTGGAAGAGCGGTCGGTGGCGGATTTGGAAAAAGAACTGCTGGAACGCGCCGAGGCGAAGGAAGCGGGTGCGTGGGCGGCGATGGCCCGGGCCTATTTGGCCGCAGGCCGGAGCGAGCAGGCGCTCGATGCTTTTGGCAAAGCGCGGGAGCAGTCGCCAGCGGCCTGGCTCGATCTCGAAATGGCGCGGCTGCGGCTGGCGGCCAAGGATTTCGCGGCAGCGGAAAAGGACGCGCTGGCCGTGCCGGAAGGCGATCCGAAACGGCTGGAGGCCTTGAAACTCGCGGGCCTCGCGTGTTTGCGCGCCGAGCGGATCGACGACG
>JBGSOI010000184.1:0-8212 GCA_041739215.1 Akkermansiaceae bacterium | reverse complement strand
GGCGTCGCCCCCGACTTCGGCAAACAATACCGCTCGGCATTATTCTACCGCAGCGCCGATGAGAAAGCCGCCATCGAAACATCCAAAAGTGCCTGGGAAAAAAAGGCCGGCAAAACGATCGCCACGCAAGTCACCTCATTTGAAAAATTCTACCCCGCAGAGAAGTATCATCAGGATTATGTAAAGCTGAACCCACAGCATCCCTACGTGAGAAAAGTATCGATCCCACGTTTGATTGAAGCTGGATTTAAGGAATGATGTGATCAAGCGGAAGCCGACGCATGTTTGCACCAAACTGGGCCGGACGCATGATTGCCGATTGATCACCGCATATCGTCAAACCTATTGCACTATTTCTTACTATTGAAGTTTGTTATTTTCTTGTCAAACCCAGCACTTTGATCCGAGATGCTAAGGTGGTCGGCTTCATGCCTAAGAGAGCTGCTGCGCCATCGGCACCGAAGATTTTTCCGCCGGTCTGGGCGAGGGCGGCGGCGATGCTTTCTCGTTCGCGGGATTTCAAATCGGAGCGCGTGAGTAGGGATGCTTCCGGAGAAAGCGGCGCAGCCTGTTTTGTGGGTGGAGAGACGGAATCGTCGAACAACAGCGGGGTCCCCTGGGAGAGTATCACCGCGCGTTCGACGGCATTCTGCAACTCGCGGACATTGCCGGGCCAGTCGCGAGCTGAAAGCTGACGAGCGGCCGAGATGGTGAACTTTGGCGGCCTTCGGGTCATGCGTTTCGCGGCGACCTGGATGAAATGCTCGGCCAGCCTTGGGATGTCCTCGCGACGCTCACGCAGGGGTGGGTTTTCGATCGGAAATACACTCAGCCGATAGAAAAGATCCTGGCGGAAACGTCCTGCTTCGACTTCTGCTGCAAGATCGCGGTTAGTGGCGGCCAACACGCGCACGTCGATTTTCCGGGCCTTGGTTTCACCGACCCGCTCGACTTCCTGCTCTTGAAGGACGCGTAGTAGTTTCGCCTGCATCGGCAAAGGCAACTCGCCAATTTCATCGAGGAAAAGTGTGCCGCCGCTAGCGAGTTCGAAGCGCCCGGGCTTGTCGCGTTGCGCCCCGGTGAACGCGCACCGCGCATGGCCGAAAAACTCGCTTTCGAACAAGGCCTCGGGAATCGCGCTGCAATTCACCGTGATCATCGGTCGCTCGTGCCGCGGACTGCGCTCATGGATCGCACGCGCCACCAGTTCCTTGCCGGTGCCGCTCTCGCCCGTGATCAGCACCGTCGCCTGAGTCGGCGCGACGAGATCGATTTGCTGCTGCACTTTTTTCAAAGCCGGACTCTCACCCACAAGATTTTTGGCACCACGCACTTCACTCACTTCCTCCCTCAGGTAGCTCACTTCTTCTTCTAGCCGCTCTTTCAAAAACTCGATTTCTTCAAATGCCCGAGCGTTGGCTATCACTACCGCCGCGTGATTGGCAAAGTTTTGCAGGCGCTCAAAATCACCGTCGCGTAATGGCGTGCGGCTAAACATCCCGAGCACGCCCAGTGTCTCACCCCGAAAAACCAGTGGATGCCCCGCGAAGGTGACGATGCCTTCACCCCGCGCCCAGTCAGGCTTCGCGACCCACTTCGAGTCACTTGTCATGTCGGAAATTAGAATCGGTTGTCCGGTTGCCGCGATGTGACCGATTTTTCGGATACCGATGGGAAATCGACGAAAACTCCCATCCAGTCTCGACCAATCCTCTCGTTTGTCGGTCGGATTTCCCGCGCTGGCCACCAAGTGGAGGCAGCGGCTCTGGTCGGCGCAGTCGGCGCGCATGTGGCACTCCGCACAAATGTCTCCCTGATCGATCAACCAGATGCGGACCAGCGCGATGTCAGCGCAAGCTGACGTTTTCCGGGTGAAGCCGGCCTGCGGGCAATCGCTGATCTGCTCGACGATGTGCTGTAACACCGCCGCTACCGACCGCTGCTGCGCAATCGCCAGCACCACATCTTGCAATCCATCCATGTTCATCACCGCATTCGCTACTGCGAAAACTCGTAGTCGGACAGCGAAATTTCGTATTTTACGAAGTTTCGTAGCAACATCGGAATGTGGGTGAACCGCAAAAAAACCAGCAACTACAAGCATTCTAGCTCCTTTTCACCATCTGGCACGCCGCAGGCAATAAAGAGCCATGTCGAACGAATCGATTCAAACCACCAACCAAACCACCAAATCAAATGAACCGCATCCATCAAACCGATCCCACCATCGCCACCCGCAAAGCCGCTCAACTCTTCACCACCGTCCAAAGCAAGCTCGGCTTCGTCCCGAACCTGATGCGCGTGCTCGGGAACTCCCCCGCCGCGCTCGAAGGCTACCTCAACCTGAGTGGCGCACTCGCCGGCGGCTTGCTCGCCCCGAAGCTCCGCGAACAGATCGCCCTCGCTGTCGCCGAAATCAACGGCTGCGGCTACTGCCTCAGCGCCCACACCCTGCTCGGAGGCAAGGCCGGCCTCGCCGCCGCCGAAATCCTCGCTGCTAGAAGTTCCTCGGCTGCCGACAGCAAGTCCGACGCCGCGATCAAGCTCGCCCGCTCCGTCACCCTGCAACGCGGCATCATCGCCGACTCCGACCTGCAAGCCGCCCGCAGTGCCGGCTTGAGTGATGCGGAAATCATCGAGGTCGTCCAACACGTCGCCCTCAACATCCTGACCAACTACACCAACAACGTCGCCCAGACCCTCATCGACTTTCCCGAAGTCAAGCCGGGCAAGCTCGAACCTGAAACCTGCACCTCCGAAAGCTGCGGATGCCGTCACTAACACACCGATCCCGACCCCAATCATAGAAACAACCACAGCCATGAATACTTACATAGTCTCCGCGCTCCCGCTGACATTGCTCGCAGCCGGCATCGCGTTACTCGCGGCGGATCCCGCTGCTCCCTCGCCACAAGCCCAGGAAAAGAAGGCGACCGTGCACTACATCAACGGTCCCCGTGAGGATGCCCCTATCCCGCGTCCCGGCATGAACTTGATCAAAGGTCAGGTCGCAGTCGTCATCACTGATCCGCAAAATGACTTCCTCAGCCCCAAGGGCGTCGCATGGGGAGTCGTCGGCAAGAGCGTCACCGAGAACAACACCGTTGCGAACATCGAAAGTCTCTTCAAGGCCTTGAAAAGCGCCGGTGTGCCGGTCTTCATCAGCCCGCACTACTACTATCATCACGATCACCAATGGAAGTTCGAGGGAGCTCTCGAAAAACTCATGCATGACATCACCATGTTTGATCGCAAGGGCGCTCTCGACCTCGATGGCTTCGAGGGTTCCGGTGCCGACTGGCTGAACCTCTACAAGCCTTATATCAACGACGGCAAAACCATCGTCACCAGTCCGCACAAGGTCTTCGGGCCGGAGTCGAACGATCTCGTCCTGCAACTCCGCAAGTCCGGCATCAATCAGGTGATCCTCGCCGGAATGTCCGCCAACCTCTGCGTGGAATCCCACATGCGCGAACTGCTGGAACAAGGCTTCCACGTGGTGATTGCCGCCGATGCCACCGCCGCCGCGAAACTTCCCGGCTACGACGGCTACGAAGCCGCCTTCGTAAACTACCGCATGCTTGCCAGCGACGTTTGGAGCACTGCTGAAACCGTCAAGAAACTCAGCGCCCTCAAGTAACCTCTCCCGAATAAAACCATCTAACACCATGAAATTCATGACCCGCCACGTCGCTCTGGCCCTCTTCGCTCTCACCGCAGCTCTATCACCGACGCACGCCGCCGAGGTGAAGGCGTCGGCTCCCGCTCACTCCACGATGCATAAAACCATTAAAGTGGACGGCCTCGACATCTTCTATCGGGAAGCCGGCCCGGCCGATGCGCCCGTGCTCTTGCTGCTGCATGGATTCCCCACCTCGTCCCACATGTTCCGCAACCTGATCCCGGCTCTATCGAACCGCTATCACGTCATTGCTCCGGATTATCCGGGCTACGGGCAAAGCTCGATGCCATCCGTCACCGAATTCAATTACACCTTCGACAACCTCGCGAATGTCGTCGAAGCCTTCACCGCGAAACTGAGCCTCAAAAGTTACAGTCTCTATCTGATGGATTACGGTGCTCCGGTCGGTTTCCGTCTCGCGGCGAAACACCCCGAACGCGTGCAATCGCTCATCATACAGAACGGCAACGCCTATGATGAAGGACTCCGGGATTTCTGGGCACCCTTCAAAACCTACTGGAAGGACAGTTCCGAAAAGAACGCGGAGGCTCTCCGCAAGTTACTCACCCTTGAGGCCACCAAGTGGCAATACACCCATGGCACCCGCCAGGTCGAGACGATCAGCCCGGACAACTGGCTGGTAGACCAAACGCAACTCGATCGCCCCGGCAACAAGGAGATCCAGATGGCGCTCTTCGCCAGCTACGCCAGCAATCCGCCGCTCTATCTGAAATGGCAGGAGTATTTCCGCAAGCATCAGCCGCCGACCCTCATCGTCTGGGGCAAGAACGACATCATCTTCCCGGCCGACGGCGCGGAACCCTATCGCCGCGACCTGAAGAATCTTGAGTTTCATCTCATCGATACCGGCCATTTCGCGCTCGAAGAGGAAGGCAGGCAAATCGCCACCCTCATCCGCAGCTTCCTGGCAAAACAAAAACTCTAACCATCCACCACCATGAACGCACCAGACCTCACCAAACGTCCGCCACGCAGTCCCCGCGTCCGCCTCGGCGGCTACACCATCCTGCCGCGCATCCTCGACAAGATCCGCGCGGAGATCGCCGGAACCGCCGGCGAATACAAATACAAGAACCCGAACGACTGGCACTTCTTCCTATTCACCGGCATCGACCCCGCGGCCTTGCAGCAGCAGGTCGCCACCGGTGCCGGCGACTGGGATGTCCTCACATGGGTGAACGAAAACGCCCCTCTGAAACACACGCCGCTGGAAATCAGCCAGTGGTCGGACTGGACGCACACCATTGCGTTTCACGACGTCGAAATGCGCGAGTGGTACACCGGGCAGATCAAGCGCCTCAACCCCGCCCGCGAAGACCTGCGCGGCACCTTCGACTACCTCGATCTCGACGATTTCGTCAGCTTCGGAGGTGTTGCCTGAACTTACAACCGCCATGACCCGCTTTTTCTTTGATCAAACCTACGTCGAATCACGCGGCCGGCTCTACGCCATCAGCTTCCGCCCTGAGGAGGGACTGTGCGATCCAGGTCAAAAAGACGGGTCATGCTTCTATCGGGTGATCTCTCTGTTTCGGAATAGGAAATCCCCACATTGAAACCTTCATCGCCAAGCACCATCATGAATACTCTTACCAAGCCCCATACTCCGGAGATCTCCCCGTCTGGCGGATTCCTCCCATTTGACCTTACCCGCCTTCTCGGCACGGTCTTCGAACCGACTGTCGGTTGTCGCATCTGCATCCTGACGGACTTTGAAAATCCGCTAGAATCCTTCACCGAACTGCGCTTCATGCAGGAGCCTGGGCACCCTGTGCAAAAGAAAGCCGTAGAGGTCTTTGTCGAAGGCCTGGCCAACGGCACCCTGCAAGACCTCGGAATGACCGGTGGCGAAATCTACGCCTACCAGACGACGCACGGCAGCAATCTCGACATGGAGGATTCATGCTGGGACATCTCGGGCAAACTCCTCAGCCTCGACCGCGACATCTATCCGAACTACGATATCATCCTCTGCGTCACCAGCTACTCGGCCACCGCGCCGCTGACGGCCAAGGCGAAACAGTTCGGCTTCCGCGGAGCCACCTTGCATGGGGTGAATGACATCATCCTCGCCTCGGGACTGGCCGTGGACTATCGGACGGTTAGCATCGAAGCGGAGGCCCTCCGCCTCGCGATGACCGGCGCGGATCGCATCGACATCGACTTCAAACTGGAGGACGGCCGTGTCGTCACCGCCCACCTCGAACTTGGTGGCCAGGAGGCACAGAAGTCCCATGGGCTGTGCCATGGCCTGTCGCCGGACGTTGCCAATCTTCCAGCCGGCGAAGTCTATTTTGTCCCGCAAAACGCCTGGGGACATTTCCCCATGAAATATGAGGATGGTACGCTCGGTCTGTTGGAGGTGGAGAACCGCAATATCGTTCGCTCCGTTTACATCGCCGGCAATCAGTCCACCATCGACGCCCACAACCAACGCCTGCTAGAAGATCCCATGACGGGAACGCTTGGAGAACTCGGTTTCGGCACCCAGGAGCTGCCCGTCTCCGGCGCGGACATTCAGGATGAGAAAATCCTCGGCACCTGCCATCTGGCCACCGGCCGGGATGACCATCTCGGCGGCGACATCACGCCGGATCTTTTCAAACGGCACGCCAATGCCACTCACGATGACATCCTCTTCGCCCCGCACAAAACACCGAACTTCAATCTCCTCGAAGTGCGCATGAAGCGCGGCGATCAGGAAGAAGTGCTCATTCGGAACTTCCGTCCCAGTGATTACCTTCTGCGTGCTCGCCAAACCGTCCGGCAGTTCGTCCCTTGAATTCACCAAACCACCATCACCATGACACCACGTCCACCACTCCCGCCATTCACCGAGGAATCCGCCATCAAAAAGGTGCAATCCGCCGAAGACTCTTGGAACAGCCGCGATCCCGAACGCGTTTCACTCGCCTATACACCGGACACCGAGTGGCGCAACCGCGACGTCTTCCTGAACGGCCGCGCTGCCGTAGTCGATTTTCTAGCGGCCAAGTGGGCGAAAGAGCATGACTACCGTTTGAAGAAAAAACTATGGGCCTTCACCGGCAACCGCATCGCCGTGCGCTTCGAATACGAGTGGCACGACGACGCAGGCCAATGGTGGCGCAGTCACGGCAACGAGAACTGGGAGTTTGATGAAAACGGCTACATGGCGAAGCGCTATGCCAGCATCAACGACCAACCAATCCGCGAGGAAGACCGCGTCCTGCGCTGGGATCGTGCCTGAAAATCATCGCCATGAAAAACATCCCCATCACCTCACTCGTCGCTGACGCCTTGTCACTTGGTTCGCATTGGATCTACAGCCAGCGGGAAATCGCCGACAAGTTCGGCAGCATCACCGGCTACTCCGATCCCGCCACATTCTATCACCCGGGAAAACAGGCTGGCGATTTCACCCACTATGGCGACCAAACAATGGTGCTGCTGCGTTCGCTCGCCTTACACAGTCGCTTTGATCTCGCGGCGTTCGCGAACGAGTGGCGCACGTTCTGGGAGGATACTGAAACGCAAAGCTACCGGGACGGAGCGACCAAGGCCACGCTCGCAAACCTCCGCAACGGACTGCCACCCGAGCAAGCCGCCTCGCCCTCCAACGATATCGCTGGCGCGGCACGAATCGCGCCGTTGTTTCTCCTGATATGGGAATCTAACGAACATCTCATCGCAGCCGCCAGAGCGCAAACTTCGTTCACGCACGGCGATCCCGCCGTGGTGGAGGCCGCGGAGTTTTTCGTGCGTGTCACCCTTGCCGTGCAGGATGGTGCCGCCATTCCGGACGCACTTCGCGCCGCCGCACCGCTCACCGCATGGAACGCCATTCCGGGTGATTGGTTCGACGCAGCTCTCGCCTCCAGCGCTTCCACCACTTCGAACTCCGCAGCGACCAAGGCACACGGACTCACCTGCCACGTGCCCGAAGCATTTCCTGCCGTTTGTCACCTTCTGATGCGCCATCCGGACGATATCGTCGCAGCCCTGACGGCCAACGTTCAGGCCGGTGGCGACAGCGCGGCTCGTGGCATGATCATCGGCATGATCCATGGAGCAAAACCTGACGCCAAGCCACTCCCGGACCATTGGCTCAAGGGCCTTCGCGCTTACGGCGAGATCCAACAACTCATCGAATCCATCCATTCCCATGCTTGAATCCTACGACCTCATCGTGCTCGGCGGCGGACGGGCCGCGAATCTCGCCATCCCTGCTGCCAAGGCCGGCATGAAGACCCTGCTGATCGAGCGCGATCTGTTGGGCGGCGTCTGTCCGAACCGAGGCTGCGTGCCATCAAAGCTGCTCATCGGATTCGCCGACGCGGCGCGACGGGTGCGCGAGGCCGGCCGGCATTTCATCGATGCTGAAATCCGTGGCGTCGATGCACGGCGGATTTTCGAGAGCGTGAATGGATACGTCCGCCAGGTGGACGGCCGCTATCAGGGCCGGGTGGACGATGCCGGGGTCGACCTCGTGCGCGGCGAGGGTCGCTTCATCGGGCTGAAGACCATCGC
>JBGSOI010000177.1:0-6912 GCA_041739215.1 Akkermansiaceae bacterium | reverse complement strand
CCCGGCGCGGCCAACCAGCGCTGGCGACGCGCTCAGTCCGCTCGCTGGCATCGTGAATGCCATTGCGGTTGGACCCGGCGCAAAAGTCTCCGAGGGAGACCTCGTCATTACGCTAGAGGCCATGAAAATGTACACGTCCATCAACGCTACCACCAGTGGCACGATCACCAATGTTTACGTCAAAATCGGCGATGCCGTCGAAGAAGGACAGGCACTCTACGCCGTCGGCTGATCGAATTTCAACTCCTGCAATCCATGAACCAAATCCACGACCTTTGGCTGACCACCGGCTTTGCTAACCTCCAATGGCAGATGGTGGCGATGTGGGTCGTCGTCGCCGTGCTGCTCTATCTGGCGATCGTCAAGGGCTTCGAACCGCTCCTCCTCGTCCCGATCTCCCTCGGCGCGCTGGTCGCGAACCTGCCGATCCAGGAAATCATCATGAGCGCCCCAGTCCACAATCCGGACGGCACGCTGAAGGTCGCCGGCGGCCTTTTCTGGTACTTGAACCAAGGAATCATCCTCCAGATCTATCCGCCGCTCATCTTCCTGGGCGTCGGCGCGCTGATCGACTTCGGCCCGCTGATCGCCAACCCCCGCACCCTATTGTTAGGCGGGGCCGCGCAGTTCGGCATCTTCGCCACTTTCCTCGCCGCACCGCTGCTGGGATTCAATTTGCAGGAGTCCGCCTCCATCGGCGTCATCGGCGGTGCGGACGGGCCCACTTCCATTTTTACCGCTACCAAGCTCGCGCCACATCTGTTAGGTGCCATCGCCGTGGCCGCATACAGCTACATGGCCCTGGTGCCGCTGATCCAGCCACCCATCATGAAACTCCTCACCACCCAGAAGGAGCGGCTCATCAAGATGAAGACGCTGCGCAAGGTCAGCCAGCTTGAGAAAATCGTTTTCGCACTCGTCGTCATGGTCTTCTGCATCCTCGTGGTGCCAGACGCCGCGCCGCTCCTCTCCATGCTTTTCATTGGCAACGTCCTCCGTGAGTGCAAGGTGACCGACCGCCTGCTCAAGGCCGCGCAGAACGAGGTCATCAACGTCGTCACCATTTTCCTCGGAATTTGTGTGGGCCTGAAAATGGGCGGTTTCGAGAACGGCAAGCACCACTTCCTCAACGGCGAAACGCTGGGCATCCTTCTGCTAGGCATCCTCGCTTTCGGCGTCGCCACCGCCAGCGGCGTGCTCATGGCCAAACTCATGAACCTTTGCAGCGTGAACAAGATCAACCCGCTCATCGGATCTGCCGGTGTTTCCGCGGTGCCGATGGCCGCGCGCGTCTCCCAGGATGTCGGCCAGAAATACGACTCCACCAACTATCTGCTCATGCACGCAATGGGACCCAACGTCGCTGGCGTCATCGGCAGCGCCCTGGCAGCCGGATACTTCATTTCCATGCTCAAGTGACTTCGCTTGCCGCATAACGTCTATCAAAAAATGAAAAGCCCGTTCCCCATCCTGACCGCCGAAGAGGCGGCGGCTTTTGTGAATCACGACGAAATCATCGGCTTCAGCGGCTTCACTCCCGCCGGAGCCGCCAAGGTCATCCCGACCGCCATTGCCGCCAAGGCGCGGTTGGAACACGCCGCAGGCCGCGATTTCAAGATCGGTGTCATCACCGGCGCTTCCACCGGTCCCTCGCTTGACGGCGAACTCGCCAAGGCCGACGCGATCAAGTTCCGCACGCCCTATCAGTCCGACAAGGACCTGCGTGACAGCATCAACTCCGGCAAGACGCATTTCTTCGACATGCATCTTTCACTCCTCCCGCAATACATCCGCTATGGATTTCTCGGCGAGCTCGACTGGGCCATCGTCGAAGCAGCGGATGTCTCCGCCGATGGCAAAATCCTCCTCACCACCAGCGTCGGTGCCGCACCCACCTTTCTATCACAAGCGAAGCGGATCCTCATCGAAGTCAACCGCCGCCATCCCAAAGAACTGCTCGGTTTTCACGACATCTACGAGCCGATGTCGCCGCCCCGCCGCAGCCCGATCCCGATTTGCGCCGCGGACGACCGCATTGGCACACAACGCGTCTGGGTCGATCCGGAGAAAATCATGGGCATCGTCGAATCGGACCGCCCGGACGAGGTCAAGGACTTCACCCCGGTCACCGAAGTCACCACGCGCATCGGCCTCAACGTGGCCGATTTCCTCGCCGCCGAATTGAGGAACGGCCATGTTCCGAAGGAGTTCCTGCCCATCCAGTCAGGCGTGGGAAACATCGCCAACGCGGTTCTAGCAGCCATGGGCGAGCATCCGGAAATCCCGAGTTTCCAGATGTACACCGAGGTGATCCAGGATTCCGTGATCGAGCTGATCAAGCAGGACCGATGCTCTTTCGTCAGCGGGGTTTCTCTAACGCTAACCGACCCGGTGTTGCAGGGGATCTACGACAACCTCGAGAACTATCGCGGACGCCTGCTGCTCCGGCCGCAGGAAATCGCCAACAACCCGGAGATCGTCCGCCGTCTCGGCATCATTTCCATCAACACCGCGCTGGAGGCTGATATCTTCGGCAACATCAACTCCACCCACGTGCTCGGCCAGAAGATGATGAACGGCATCGGCGGCTCCGGCGATTTCACCCGCAACGCCTACATCTCCATCTTCACCTGCCCGTCCACCGCCAAGGATGGGAATATCTCGGCCATCGTCCCGATGTGCTCGCACATGGACCACAGCGAGCACTCGGTGCAGGTTCTAGTAACCGAACACGGCGTCGCCGACCTCCGCGGCAAGGACCCCCGCGAGCGCGCCGCGGCGATCATCCGCAACTGTGTGGATCCTCTCTATCAGGATCTGTTGTGGGCCTATTTCAAACTCACCGAACGGGGGCACACCCCGCAATCGTTCCGCTCCGCGTTCGCCTTCCACCAGTGTTTCCTCGAGACCGGCGACATGCGGAACGCGAAGTTCCAACCGTAGCGGCGATCACCGGTCGCCGCTTGCAATTCCATCTGAAAATCTGCCATGACCACCCCAGCACCAGCGGAACAACTTCTCTCCGAGTTCCCGGCACACACCTATGAACAATGGCACGCCGCCGCGGAAGCCCTTCTCAAAGGCGCGCCTTTCGAGAAGCTGCTGGTCAGCAAGACCTACGAGGACATCACCATCCAGCCGATCTATCGACAGGAAGACATCGCCGGACTCGGACACCGGAAACATTTCCCCGGCGCGGATTCGCTTGTCCGCGGCAGTCACGCCGAGGGATTTTTGAAACTGGGATGGGAGATCTCCCAGGAACTCGACGCCGACGGCCCGGAGGAGTTCAACCGCATCGCTCACGAAGGCCTCGCCGGCGGCCAGAGCGAGCTCAACATTCTCACGGATCGCTTGCCCGGATCCCTCGATCTCACGGCGCTCAAAACCGCCTTCAGCGGCATCACCCTCAACGCCATCTCCACCTGGTGGCGCGGCGCTAACAGCCTTCCTTTTGCTGCGTTGTTTTTCGCCGTCATCCGGGAAAGCCGCATCGACCCCGGAACCCTCCGCGGATGTTTCGACAACGACCCGTTCGCCGAGATCATTTCCGATGCCGGCAGTGACCTGAAAACCCGCTTCGACCAAATTGCCGCGCTGACCCGCCACGCCCAACAGCACGCGCCGGGCATCCGCACGATCACTGTGCGGGGCGATGTCTATCACAACGCCGGAGCCACCGCCACCCAGGAGCTCGCCTACGTCGTCGCCACTCTTGTTAGCTATATCGAGGAAATGAAATCCCGGGGTCTTTCCCCGGAATCCGTTTTACCGCATATCCGCATCTGCCTCGCGGTCGGCTCGGACTATTTCATGGAAATCTCCAAGCTCCGCGCCGCCCGCTGGCTCTGGAGCAAGATCGCCGAAGCCTACGGTGTGGCGAACGCGCCCATCCACCTTCACGCGAGCACCTCCCGGTGGAACAAGACCACCTACGACGCCCACACCAACATGCTCCGCGTCACCGCCGAGGCTTTCGCCGCCGTGGTCGCCGGCGTGGACAGTCTGCACATCGGCCCGTTCGATGAAATCTCCGGCCGCACCGACGAATTCTCCCGCCGCATCGCCCGCAACGTCCACATCATCCTTCGCGAGGAATGCGGACTGGACCGCGTCATCGACCCCGCCGGCGGATCCACTTACATCGAATGGCTCACCGACCGGATCGCCGCCAGAAGCTGGGGCATTTTTCAGAGCATCGAACAGCAGGGCGGCATGCTCGCCTGTCTTGAAAATGGTTCCGTCCAGCAGCAGGTCGAAGCTGTCTGTCAGGCGAAGTTCCAGAACATCCGCCGGCGCAAGGACAAGATCGTCGGCAGCAACATGTATCCCGACCTCAAGGGCCGGAAACTTCAGATCAAGCCGCGTGATTCAGCACCGGTGACCACTGCGGAAAGCGGCCATCCCTTCGATGCCGGAAATTTACTCGAGCAAGCGATAGACGCCGCCATCCATGGCGCGACTCTCTGTCAGATTGCTGGCAGGCTGCCCTGCCAGGCATCCTTGCTAAAGATCACAACCCTGTCACCGCACCGCGCCGCTGAAGAATATGAGGCCCTGCGCGACGCCTCTACCGCTTTCACAACAAGAACAGGAGATGCTCCCGCCATCCTTCAACTCAACATCGGCCCTTCCGGCCGCTACCGCCTGCGCGCCGACTGGACCGCTTCTTTCTTTGAAGCCGCAGGATTCTCCATCGATGGCGTCCGGGATTTCGCCAATATCAACGAAGCCGTGAACGCAGCCCTAACAAGCAAGGCGACCACTGCCGTCATTACTTCGGACGACGCCACCTATCTGGAATCCGTCGTCCCGCTGGCATCCGCCGTCAAAGCGGCCCGGCCGAACATCACCTTGTTAGTCGCAGGTGCCCCCGGCGACAACGAAGCCGCCTGGCGAGCGGCCGGGGTCGACGAATTCGTCAATGTTCGCAGCAACAACTACGAACTGAACCACCAACTATTGAAAGGAGCCGGAGTATTATGAGCCGTCCATCATTCGCAGAGATTCCTTACGCCGCCCTGCCACCCAAGTCCGGCTACGACAAGTGGGCAATGGCGCTTGAGAAAGACCTTGGCAAGCCCATCGGTGAGATCGTCTGGGACACCATGGAGAGAATCCCCGTCAAGCCGCTCTACACGGAAGACGACATCGCGGGCATGGAGCATCTGAAGTATCAGGCGGGCATCGCCCCATTCCTGCGCGGCCCGTATGCCACGATGTATTGTTTTCAACCGTGGACGATCCGCCAGTACGCCGGTTTTTCCACCGCCGAGGAGTCAAATGCTTTCTATCGAAGGAATCTAGCAGCCGGACAGAAAGGCCTTTCCGTCGCCTTCGATCTCGCCACCCACCGCGGTTATGATTCGGATCACGAGCGCGTCATGGGGGATGTCGGCAAGGCCGGTGTCGCGATCGACTCGATCCTGGACATGAAGATCCTCTTCGGCAGCATCCCGCTCGACAAGGTTTCCGTCTCGATGACCATGAACGGGGCGGTTCTGCCGATTCTCGCCTTCTACATCGTCACCGCCCTCGAACAAGGTGCGACCCTCGATCAACTCGCGGGCACGATTCAAAACGACATTCTGAAGGAGTACATGGTGCGGAACACCTATATCTATCCGCCGGAACCTTCCATGAAGATCATCGCCGACATCTTCGAGTTCACCTCGCAGAAGATGCCGAAGTTCAACTCGATTTCGATTTCCGGCTATCACATGCAGGAAGCCGGTGCCACCGCCGACCTGGAAATGGCCTACACGCTCGCCGACGGTTGGGAATACCTCCGCACCGGCATCGCCGCGGGCATCGACATCGACGCCTTCGCGCCGCGGCTCTCGTTCTTCTGGGCGCAGGGAAAGAATCACTTCATGGAAGTCGCGAAAATGCGCGCCGCCCGCGTGCTGTGGGCGAAAATCGTCAAGACCTTCAACCCGAAGAACCCGAAGTCGCTCGCACTGCGCACCCACTCACAGACATCCGGCTGGTCGCTAACGGAGCAGGATCCTTACAACAACATCGCCCGCACCTGCATCGAGGCCATGGCCGCCACTCTCGGGCACACCCAGTCGCTGCATACGAACGCTCTCGACGAAGCCATCGCGCTGCCCACCGATTTCTCCGCCCGCATCGCGCGCAACACGCAGATTTTCCTGCAGGACGAAACCTCGATCTGCCGCGTGATCGACCCGTGGGGCGGCTCCTACTATCTGGAAGCGCTCACCCACGAACTCATCCACCGCGCGTGGGCGCACATCCTGGAAGCCGCGGAATACGGCGGCATGTCCAAGGCCGTCGAAGCCGGCATCCCCAAAATGCGCATCGAGGAAGCTTCCGCCCGCCGTCAGGCCCGCATCGACTCCGGCGAGGAAACCATCGTCGGCGTGAACAAATACCGCCTCGCAGTGGAAGCTCCCATTGACATCCTCGATGTGGACAACACCGCGGTTAGACTCTCGCAAATCGAGCGCCTCAAAAAGCTCCGCGCCGAACGCGACGAAGCGAAATGCCAGGCCACGCTCAAGGCTCTAACCGACTGCGCCGGTGGTGGCGAAGGCAACCTGCTCGCCCTCGCCATCGAGTGTGCATCGGCCCGCTCCACGCTCGGTGAAATCTCGGATGCGATGGAAGTCCACTTCGGTCGCTACAAAGCCGTCATCCGCTCCATTTCCGGAGTTTACGGCAAGGAATTCAACCATCAGGGCGACATGAAGGACATCCCCGATCTCATCAAGCAATTCGAAGCCGCCGAAGGCCGCCGCCCGCGCATCATGGTCGCCAAGATGGGCCAGGACGGCCACGACCGTGGAGCCAAAGTCGTTTCCACCGCCTACGCCGACATGGGCTTCGACGTGGACATCGGCCCGCTCTTCCAAACTCCGGCAGAGACCGCGAAGCAAGCCGTGGAGA
>JBGSOI010000148.1:0-5670 GCA_041739215.1 Akkermansiaceae bacterium | reverse complement strand
TGCGGTCCATTGCATCAAAAAGACCGCGCTCCGCCCGTTCGATATATCTTTTCGGATCCTTAGCCATGATCGATATTCAAGCATTCAGCATGCCAGAATCCTCTGAAATACAACAAATTACGAGTAAATGGAAGTTCCCTGATATTGAGAAGGCCCTCGGAGTGATCGACAGCATGAAATCTCCTCTGAGGCGTGGCCAAGCACTCGCCACGGTAGGTGGTATTTGGGCAATGACCGCTCCGCTTCCCGCGCTGGAATGGGCCATGACGCTGTCAAACCCGGCGGAGCGCGCGCTCACATTGAATCAAGTGCTACTTGCGGTCGCAAAGGTGGATCTGGATGGGGCTTCGCAGGCGCTCAAGCAACAGGCTCAATACTTGAACGATCAGTATAGGAAAGGCCGTGCCGAGGATCTTGCTGACCGAGGTGTGGCCGAAGTGGATGAGGCAAACGATCCTGAGACTTTCCGGGAAATGGTGGAGGCGGGCACGATTTCCGCACCCTCCAGCCCGGATGTGGAGCTGTTGTCGGATGCGGGACGTGTTATCGCCGCAACCCTGGCGGCCGCCAGCGGCGAGCAGGGATTGAAGTGGGCTGAATCGCTTGAGACCGATTTCCTGAGACTGAAAAGCATCACCGGCGGTCTTGAGGGCTGGGCGAGGACCGAGCCGAAAGCGGCGCTTGCCTATCTGACTGAGAACTATCCCGAGAATACCGAAATGCTGAAGTCAATCTACAGCTCATGGGCTTCGGTGGATCCGCCGGCTGCCGCAAATGGCATCGAACTGGTAACTCCGGTTGAGCGCACAGTGGCATTGGAAGCTGTGATGAAGTCATGGGTGCTAAAAGGCGACCCGATTGAAGCCGCAAACCACATCAACGAGCTGCCTGCTGCCGAGGTCTCCGATTCAACAAAAGCGATTCTCGTCAATGCGATGAGCCAGAGCTCACCTCAACAGGCATGGGCTTTGGCACAGACAATCACCGATCCGAAAGCACAGTTCCGCGCGATGAAAAACGCTTTCTCCAATCTGGTCATTCAAAGCCCGACACAGGCCGAGGCATTGCTAACATCTTCTTCCCTTTCCAATGACGCTTCAAGCCGCCTGCAAGACGTGCTGGATGCGGTTGTTGAAAAATAAAAAGGTCCGCCACCCGGCGGGAGGCCGCAAATGCGGTCGGTGATCTGCGCGAAACATCTACTTAGCTAACTACATAGAGACTTATACATGAAAATACTGAAATATTCGCTGATACTCCTGGCACCGACGGGCAATCTGTCCGCCGCCGTCAATACTTTCACCGGCCTGACGCCGGATGCTCCGCTCACCACCGCGCAAGCGGGTTGGACATTATCCGAGGTCAACTCGCCCTCAACCCCGATCGCTTTCGTCGGCGTTGTCGCGGGGGACACCACTGGTGCTCTCGGCGGCGAATTCGCAGACATCGCGAGTCCCAGCGGCAGCGCCAAGCTCACGATGAGCTCATCGCTCGTCAGCCAGTACGCCACGGTCAGCCTTGATTTGCTGATCACGGACAGCTCGAATTCCTTCCCCACCCGCGATATCTTCGGGTTCGGCGTGGCAAGCGGATCAGGTGCATCGATCGTCGAGTTGTCCTTTCTGCCGGTGGCGCAAACCCTGACGCCGAACAGTGACCTCGCCCAATGGCAGTTGTCATATCTGATCGCAGGAGCCTCAACCACGCTGACCAGTTTCGTGATCAACGAGCAGGTGTTGAACAGCATCAACATTGTGTTCGCAAACAATGGCGTGGCAATTACTCTGTCAAACAGCAGCATCACGGATAGTTATGGAGGCACGATCATAGGCTTCGATTCGGCTGTTAACGGCGTCGGCGACCTCGCGTTCAATTGGGCGAAGGGTGGCGCGGCTAACGGGGATAATACGATGTATTTCGATAACATCAGCATTGAACCCGTGCCGGAGCCAACTGTGATCCTGCTTTCCGGAATGACATCGTTGCTTCTACTGAGGCGCCGCCGCGCCTGATTAGCTCCGGCCATACTGTTTTCACGAAGTCCAACCAATCCCGCCCCCATTTGAGAAATCAAATGCGGGCGTTTTTCACTCAAAGAAGGGAGCTGTCATGGTTAGAAGGATGGTCGGAAAACCAGATGGTGTCGTGAACAGGAAGCGTTCCCGCTCACGAAGCGTTTGAAGGGAGTCAGTCCAAACCGCCGGGTTCTCAGTTGGCACCCACCATCAGTCGGATGAAGCGATTGCCTTCCGCGCTCATCGGAGTACTGTCCCGGACTCTGAGTGTGGTGGCGTTGTTGATGATAGTGAAGACATGCGGGCTTCCGCCGTGCCAGGTCCCAAGTTCTCCGGATACTTGTGGTGTGTAGGTGACCCCCATGACACCGGCAGGTTTTTTCAGGGTAAGGGTAAGGTAGTTTTCTCCGCCGATGGTTTCCACCTTGCAGTCCGGCAGGATGTCGCTGACTCCGTCTTTCGGCTGCCCGCCAAGAGCGAATTCAAGGAGGTTGTTAATTCCATCGGCATCCGGATCCGCGTTGGTGCCGCTGATGGAGGGTAGTCCCAGTTCACCGGCGGTAAATTTCGTGGCGCGCCAAGCGTTGAAATCCAGAGCCGGGACAAAGGTGATTTCATCCACCCATACCGCATCAGACCCGCCGAAGAGGATGATATCCTTCCGGTATTGCCATCTCAAAGTGTGGCTGCCGGCGGTTAGATTGTAGGTTTTCTGGTGCCAGTCGATTTCGCCGCCGGTATAGTCCGGCTGGCGGATGCCATCGATAAAGAACTCGAACACATCTCCGGATTCCGAGGATAGTTTCAGCCAGAAACTGATCTGGCCGGGGCCGTTGACACTGCTCTGGAACCAGGTGACCTCATTGTCCAGGATCGGGCCGCTCATTGCGGAATCAGACCCATCGCGGGAGATGGCGGTTTGTCCGAACCAAGGCTTGGCTCCCCCGGTGGTGAAGGTGAGATTGCTATCGGCTGCCTGCGCGATGGGCAGCGTGAAGTTCGCGGTCACATTCTTGTTCCCATTCATCACCACGGTGATAGGGTTCTGGTTGCCGGTGACATCGCCGGTCCAACTGAAGAATGTGGAGCCCACGGGCGGATTGGCGGTGAGTGTCACCGTAGCGCCTGCATCATAGGTTGGAGAAAATGGAGCGCTGTTCACGCTGCCGACGGAGGGATTGATCGTCAGCGTGTAGGGCGGTAGGCTGAAAATCACCGTATTGCCGGTGAAGGTGCCCGCGGTGTTGGTCGCCTTCGCCCTCACCCAGTAGGTCATCCCCGCGGTGAGATCCAAAATTTGGGTGCTCACCACGGTGCTGGTTGCGGTTCCCGGGATGATCTGTGGTGTCGTGGTCTCGGTTTCCAGGAAATCCTCATCGGTCGAGTATTCAAAAACCACGTTGGTATCCGCGCCGCTGGGAAAGACTGTCGCATTGAGCGTAGCGGAACCTGACCCAACGTTGGTGGCCGCGCTGGTGGTGATGGACGTCCCCGAAAATGCGGAAAAATTGTCCGCAAACATGGCACCCGCGGGTGTGGCGAACAGTTCCGAGTAGCCATAGACATTGATGATCAGCTCATCGGATCCGGTGAGCCCCCATGAGCCGTTCGCATTGGTGCCGCCGCTGCCTGCGATCCCGTAAGCTGCTTGCTGGGTCCATGAGTAGCCGCCTACGGGACCATTCGCATCGCGGTAAAGGGTGAGGACTTTGCTGACGGCATTGAATGTGATCCGGACCGACCCGCTGGTGGCGGTGGTCTCGCTGGTGGTGACGCCCGAGAAGTTCTCGTCATTGACGAGCGCGCTTTGAAAGCCCCGTTCCAAGGGGGAATTTCCGTTTTTCGACGCATACAATTCAAAGAATGCGGACTTTGTGAAGCTGGAGAAGGCGGCGAACACTTCAATTCCGATGCTGGCGGACGTATCCGCCACAGTGGGTGCCGCGGTATTGGCGAGATCGACGATCACCTCCCAATTCGTGTCGTAGGTAGCTTTGTTCAGTTTCCACGGACGGTAGGCGTATTGAGTGAAGGACGTGCCGCTGGACGTGTATTCCAAATGCTGGCCCGCTTCATTCAGAACGCCTCCACCGAGGGTTCGATCCGGGCTCCACTTCTCCTCGTCCTTGAGATTGTCGTTGAAATCATCCGCCCCGTTAATGGCAGCGCTCGCCGCAGGCCCGGCAAACAGGTGCAGAACAAAAGAAAGGCCGGTCAATATGATGGTGCGCATGGTTTGTCAGGGAAGAGTCGATGGATACACCGGGTTATAGCACCTTCCGCGCCGAATCACCGCTGATCCAGCGAGTCAGATAGCGCAAGGGAGTTCGTGAAAACGCAGGAATCGACAGCCGCCCGCGTTGCGCTAGGTTTCCCGCGGATGACTTTGAAGGAACTTGGATGGAATGATGATCTGGAAACCGCCTGCGCGGCCTACCGCGGGAAGGGCTGGGTGCCCGCAAGGCTGATCCGGGAGACCGTGATCAACTACGGCGCGTTCCTCAAAGGCGGCGAGGAAATCGACGTCATCCTCTGCGGCCGGGTCTGGCACGAAGCCGCCTGCGACGCGGACCTGCCGGCGGTCGGCGACTGGGTGATGGTCGAGCTGGGCGATGAAAACCAGCCGTCGGTCATCCGCGCGATGCTGCCGCGGAGGACGTGTTTTTCGCGGAAAATGCCCGGCAACAGCTCGCAGGCGCAGGTCATCGGCGCGAATGTCGATTATGTCGCCGTCGTCACTGACGCGGGCCCGGATTTCAACATCCGCCGGATGGAGCGCTATTTCATGCTCATCGGGCGGAGCGGCGCGAAGGCGGTTGTGTTAGTGAACAAGGCCGACCTTTTTGCCAAGGAACAAAGCCAGCAGGCCGCCGCTGAAATCGCCGCGCTGTGGGACGGCGCGACGGTCCACGTGACGAGCGCGTTGAATGGCGACGGCCTCAAGGTCCTGAAAAAGTATCTGAAGAAAGGCATCACCATGTGCGTCGTCGGTTCCAGCGGCGTCGGCAAATCCACGCTCGTCAACCAGCTCTACGGCGAAGAATGGCAGTGGACCAGCGAGTGTAACGAGACCACCGGCAAGGGCCGCCACACCACCACTTCGCGCGAGCTCGTGCCGCTGCCGGGCACCGGCATGTTGATCGACAACCCCGGCATGCGGGAAATCCAGATGTGGACCGACGAGGCGACGCTGCGCGACAGCTTCGCCGACGTGGAGGCTCTAACGGCCGAGTGCAAGTTCTCGGATTGCAGCCACCGCAATGACGCCAAGTGCGCGATCCGCGCCGCGGTGGAGGCCGGCACGCTCGATCCCGCGCGCTATGAGAATTTCCTCAATCTCGAGAATGAGATCGCCGCGTTGAGGAAGCGCTCGGAGAAGCGCCAGATGGCTGTCGAGCGCTGGGCCAAGCGCAACAGCGTGAAAGCGCGCAATCTGGCGGATAGAATCCAGTTGGAAAAAGACCACCGGGGCGAAGTGTGAGAAGTATGTTTGATAGACCGACCCGATTTTTTGTTCAAATGAGATTCCAAATCCAACGGTGGCTCCTCATTTCCATCAGCCTATTGGCCGTTTCGGCGCTGTTAGATGCGCAGATCCCGGGCCTCCCGTCCAAGCCTGCGCCCGCCGCCGCCGCCGCCGCCGCCGCTGCGGTCG
>JBGSOI010000138.1:0-37346 GCA_041739215.1 Akkermansiaceae bacterium | reverse complement strand
TTCGCGAACGGATTGTATTTCTGAAAGACCATGCCCACCCGTTTGCGGAGCGAAATCACCTCGACGGATGGATCGTAGAGACTGGTGCCGGCGATCCGGATGTCGCCTTCGTGATGCACTCCGTCGATGAGGTCGTTCATCCGGTTCAGGTTGCGCAGCAGGGTGGATTTCCCACAGCCAGACGGGCCGATGAGTGCGGTCACCTGGTGCTCGGGGATCGCCATGTCGATGCCGAAAATCGCCTGTTTCTCACCGTAGTGGAAACTGAAGTTGTCCACCTGGATGAAATCGGGACGGGCTGGTAGAGAATCGCTCATTCGTTAAAAGCTGCTAACAGCGAAGCGTTTCTTGAGGCGGTTGCGGATCAGGATGGCGGTGAGGTTCAGGCTCACGACCACGACGATGAGTAGCAGCGCGGTCGCGTAAACAATCGGCTTGGCCGCCTCGGCGTCGGGTGATTGGAATCCCAGATCATAAATGTGGAACCCGAGGTGCATGAACTTGCGCTCCGGGTGGATGAACGGCGCGATGTCGTCGATCGGCAGCGAGGGTGCGAGTTTCACCACGCCCACCAACATCAGCGGCGCGACCTCGCCGGCACCGCGGGCCATGGCGAGGATGACACCAGTTAGAATACCCGGTAACGAGGCGGGAAGGACCACGCGTTGGATCGCCTGCCACTTGGATGCCCCGCAGGCGAGCGCCGCCTCGCGCACGCCGCGCGGAACCGCTGACAGAGCTTCCTCGGTCGCGACGATGACGACCGGCAGCGTGAGCAGCGCCAATGTCAGGGATGCCCACAGGATGCCGGGCGTGCCGAACGTCGGTGTCGGCAGTTTGTCGGCGAAGAACGTGCTGTCCATCGTGCCGCCGACAAAATAGACGAAGAACGCGAGCCCGAAGACGCCGAAGACGATGGACGGCACGCCTGCCAGATTGTTGACGGAAATTCTAACCAGCCGGACGAACAGCCCCTGGCTCGCATACTCGCGCAGATAGATCGCGGCGATCACACCGAACGGCGTCACGAACAAACTCATCGCCAGCGTCATCACCACGGTGCCGAAAATCGCGGGGAAAACGCCGCCTTCCGTATTCGCCTCGCGCGGGTCCTCGCTCAGGAATTTCCACATGCGGTGGAGCATTTCGCCGACCCGCGAAAAGAATCCGGCGCGGTTGGAGGGGAAAGCGTGGAGAAGATTTCCCGCCGGATAGGAGACCTCGCGGCCGTCCGCTGTGATGCCGAGGAAATTCGATTCCGCGAGCCTGGCGCGGATTACGGCGGCCTCCGCCTGCAACTTGTCGAACGAGGCCTGCAACTCGGCCCGGCGTGCTGTGGCGACTTCCGCTTTCACCGATCCGGCCTTCTCCGCGCGGCCTAACGCTTCAAGCTCGCGGCTGATCGCGCCGATCTGCTTGCGCTCGATGTCGAGCAGCTTCTCCCTCGCTGCAGCACCTTCTGCCAGGACCATCCGGAGGGTGGATTCAAAATTGTCAGCTGATGCCTCGATCCGTCCCGCCGGGGTCACGAGCGCCACCGGATTGACGATGGCGGGTCCGTATTCCAGGCGCTCGACCAGCAGGAGCGACTCGGGACGCGAGGTCGCCTTGATGTTGGTCCGGTCGATGTATTTGAACGCCTCGCCATTCAGGTCCTTGTTGCCGCGGAAGACCTGGATCTCCTCGTGCAGTCCCGAGGCATCCCGGCGCTCGCTTTCCTGAGTGACGAATCCAGCGATTTTTTCGATCACCGCGCCGTTGGAAACCTCCATCAGATCAATGCGCCGCGGCCAGAATGACGCGGTGCCCTTGATCAGGATGAGCAGGAACAAGGCGACCGCCATCAGCACCCCGAAGGTGAGCCCGGCGGCGGTTAGCCAGACCCACGGCTCGCCCTTGCGGGAGCGGCCGGTGGTGGCGAAATTCTTGGCGGCGGGCTGCATGGGTCAGACGATCTTGTTGCGGTCCCGCAGGCGCTGGCGGAGGACCTCCGCGAAGGTGTTCATGACAAAAGTCATCGCGAACAGCACAACGGCTCCGAGGAACAGCGTGCGGTAGTGGGTCGAGCCGACGGGGGCTTCGGGCAGCTCCACCGCGATGTTGGCTGATAGGGTGCGCATGCCGTTGAAGATATTCCACTCGGTGACGGGTGTGTTGCCGGTGGCCATCACCATGATCATCGTTTCGCCGACCGCGCGGCCGAAGCCGATCATCAGCGCGGAGAAAATCCCCGAGGAAGCGACCGGCAGCATCACGGTCCAGACGACCTGCCAGCGGTTCGCCCCGAGCGCGGCGGCGGCGGCGGTCAGGGATTTCGGCACGTTCGAAAGAGCGTCCTCGGCGATGGTGAAAATCACCGGAATGACCGCAAAGCCCATCATGAATCCGAGGACCATCGAGTTGCGCTGTTCGAAGGAATTCCCCGTCGCCTGCGGCCACCAAAGGCGGAAGTCGGCGATTTCCCGGCCGGTCGACGGATCCTTGTAAACGAAGAACCAACTCTCCAACAGCGGCCCGAGCTGCCAGCCGAGCCAGCCGGCGATGACCAGGAACGGCAGCACCACCACCCACTCGCGGCCGCCTTCGAAGCGATTGCGGACCCAGATCGGCAGGCGGCACCAGCAGTAACCGACGAGCAGGGCCGTCATGGGAATCATGACGATCATCGCCACCACCGAGGGAACCCGCGTTTCGATGAGCGGCGCGAGCCAGAGACCGGCGAGGAAGCCGAGGACCACGGATGGCAGCGAAGACATGATCTCCATCACCGGCTTGACCACGCGCTTCACGTCCAGCGGCAGGAAGGCGGCGGAAAACACCGCGGCCAGCAACGCGATGGGCACTGAGAAAAGCAAAGCGTAGGCCGTGCCTTTGAGCGAACCGAAGATCAGCGGAGTGAGCGAGAGCTTCGGCTCGAAGTCGTCCGAACCACCGGTCGATTGCCACTGATAGACCGGCTTGCCGCCGCCTTCGTACCAGACCTTGCCGAAGAACGCCTTCCAACCGGCCTCCGGATGCGGATCGTGGATGGAATACCGCCGCGCCTCGCCATCGGCCGCGGCGGCGAGGAAATGCTCGCCCTTCGCATCGAGCACGGCGATGGCCGGGACGATGTCGAGCACGCCATCCCAGCGGACGGAACCCGAGGTGCTGTGGCGGATGGAGAGATCCTTGCCAGTGCCCGTTAGAAACGTCCGGTTGCGCTGGCTGGCCGCGAAAATCACATTCCCCTCGCCGAGTCTCGGAAACGTCTTGGTCTCGCCGAACAAGCGCTCGCCCGCCTCGTCCGAGCGGAAAAGCGTCCACTGCTCCTGCTGGCCGTCGGCCCCGGTCAGAATGACCGCAACGCCGCCGAAGAGGAAATCCATCTGCCGGGGGGTGACACCGTCGAAGGGTTTGAAAGATTGGCGCTTGGACACGCCGTCGGAATCCGCGAGGAAATAGTCAACCTCGCCATTGTCACAGGCGACGAGGACCATCGCACCGTTGGCCGATGCACGCACCAGGATGGCTTCAGTCGTCAGATCGGAGGTAATGTCCTTTTCCTCGACCAGCGACAGCGTGCCCTTGCCGACGAGGCCGCGCTTCATGCCGAGCCGCAGGATGGACACCGACGAGGCGGCTCCTTCGCCGCGTTTCGCAACGATCACGCGGCCTGCGCCGGAATCGCCATAGCTCACGGCAGTCACCGGCCCCGAGCCGTTGGCGAGGACGAACCAGGGTTCTTCGGTTAGCGACGGCACCACCTGGCCGTTGGTGCGCGAGTAGTTGACGAGGAACGATCCGACGCGCCCGTCCTCAAGGCCCAGCGAAACCCGCTGATGGACGGGATCGAACGAAGTCGCCGTGACTTTCAGCCCGGCCAGTCCCGGCAGTTCGAGCTCCTTGCGCTCGTTTTTCTCCACACTCACGAACACGACTTTGCCGCCACCGTCATAGAAAAACGGTGTGGTGCCCCACTCGTCCACGCCGAGCACCAACGGAACCATCGTCTGCGCGACTTGGCCCGCAGGCTCCACGTGTGCGGATTTGAAGAGGGGGATGACTTCCTTGCCGATGAAGTAGAAGATCCCGAACACCGCGATGATCACACTGATGCCGCCGAAGCGGATCGCCCAGCCCATGAAGCGGTCGAACCACAGCGTTGCCCGCGAAACTTCAAAGCGCCTGGGGTCTGGGGATCTCTTGTCTACCGGTGTCATCAGAGAAAAAACGAATCGACCCAGCGACCCGCAGCGGCGGAAGCTCGCCTAACGGGCCGCTGGAATAAAGCCCGAATTCACTTGGCCAGGGATTCGACCACTTCAGCCGCCAATTCGGCAGGCATCGGGAAATAGCCGTCTTTCTCAACAATCGCCTGGCCTTCCTTGGAGAGCACGAACTTGAGGAATTCCAAGGTCAGCTTATCCAGGGGTTGCCCTGGTTTCTTGTTCACATAGACCATCAGGAACCGGGCCAACGGATAGTCGCCGCTCAGCGCGTTGTCGTAAGTCGCCTCGTGGAACTTGCCGTCATCGCCGGCAAGTGGCACAGCCCGCACCCCGGAAGTCTTGTAGCCGATGCCGGAATATCCGATGGCGTAGGGATCCGCACCCACTCCCTGGACCACGGCGGAAGAACCGGGTTGCTCTTTGACGGTGGGCTTGAAATCTCCCTTGGCGAGGGCGTGTTCTTGGAAAAACCCGTAGGTGCCGGATGCGGAATTCCGTCCGAAGAGCGAGATTGCACGTCCCTTCCAGGCATCAAGGCCGATCTGGCCCCATTCGGAAATGTCCTCGCCGCCTCTTTTGCGGGTCTTTGAGAAAATCGCATCCACCTGCTTCATGTTGATGCCTTTCAGGGGGTTGTCCTTGTGCGCGAAAACCGCGAGTGCGTCGATGGCCACCTTCACTTCGGTTGGCTTGTAGCCGTGTCTTTTCTCGAAGGCGTCCATTTCCTCGGCCTTCATCGGGCGGCTCATCGGGCCAATCTGGGCAGTGCCTTCGATCAGGGCCGGCGGTGCGGTCGACGTGCCTTTGCCCTCGATCTGGATGTTCACGTTGGGATAGGCCTTCTTGAATCCTTCCGCCCAGAGGGTCATCAGGTTGTTCAGTGTGTCCGAGCCGATGGAGTTGAGATTACCCGAAACCCCGCTAACAGCGGCGTAGGTCGGCAGCGCCGGATCGAGGTGCGATTCTTCGGCGAAGACGGGAAGTGCCGCGAAAAGGGCACCCACGAGGCAGACGGTTTTGGATTTCATGGTTGTAAAGGATGATTGGGGTGCACGTCGCGTGCGGCACACATCCGCAATAACCGTGTTTCGCTTCCCGGCATCAAAGTTTGCTTTGTAACACAATCGTCACTTACCATTGCGATGATTTCACCCCGAATTCATCGTCAAATGGCGCGCTATCGGCTTTCCCTGCCACGAGCAGGCCATCTCCGGCCAATTCGCCCGAAATGACATTTCCGTCACACTGCCCGCGCTTCTTGTGACGTAACCGTCAATAATCGTCTGACATTTCCGTCACAAACCATCCAACCAGGCCACGCAACCACCAATCAACTGACCCTTGCGATCGGCCACGCCCTGAATTCCCGCCCCTTGCAACCACCGGATCGGAGACCCAGACGGCCGGTTCAACGAAATAATCCACTTCCCCCACCCCCGCCAATCTGCTAGAACCCCCGAGGGCTTTGAAAAATCACCTCAAGTTCTGGCTGCTTTGCCGCGCGTTTCCGCAATTCCTTTTTCTCCCCATGAATCCCCACATTTTCCGCGATTTCGACAAGACCATCGAGACTCTCAAAGCCGAAGTCCTGTTGATGGCCACCTGGAGCCGCCAGAACCTCGAGCGCGCGATGCGTTCATTGCTGGAGCGAGACATCGATTTGGCCCGCTGCGTGATCGCTGACGATTCGGACGTCGATGAGATCGAGCGCAGGATCGACCAGCTCGGCATGGAAATTCTCGTCCGCTTTCACCCGGTCGCCTCCGACCTGAGGCTCGTCATCACCTCGATGAAAATGGCCCACAATCTGGAGCAAATCTCCGATCACGCCGTCAACATCGCCAAGCGCTCGAAAAAAATCTGTGAATCTGCCGCTGCCTTGGAAGAATCCGCCCTCGCCGAACCCCTCTATTCCATGGCCGACGCGCTGCTCCGCGACGCCCTCACCGCCTACACCGACGCGAACCTCAATCTCGCGGAAGGCCTCAAGGCCCGCGACAAGGAGCTCGACCGCTTGCACAAACAAATGATCGCCTCGCTCAGCGGACGGCTGGAGGATTCTAACGGCCGCTCGGAAAACCTGCTGCACCTGATCTTCGTCGCCCGCTCCATCGAGCGCATCGGCGACCTCGCGGTGAACATCGGCGAGGACGCCGTGTTCCTCGGCGAAGCCCGCAACATCCGGCACGAGCACCGCAAGCAGACTACGCCTGGCGATGACTCCAGCACCCCGCTCTCCTGACGGATCGGATTTCCCTGGGATGGTTCCATGAAGCCTAACTGGATGCCCCGTTCCCGCTCGTTTGCCGCCGCGCTGTGGCTCGCGGCCGGGTTGGCTTCCGCCGGATGGGTGTTTGCCGCGCTGAACCTGCGGAGTCCCTACCTGCTAGGAGTGCGGGAAACCGTTTGCTGGTTGTGGGTCGCGGTTGGATTTCTGGCGCTGATCCGGATGCTCTTCCGTGGCAGACGGAAATGCCCGGCTCCGCTGCGTCTCCTCGCCGCCGCGGCTTTGTTAGGTGGTCTGCTGGCCGGGCATGGCCACTGGCACCATTTCCAACACCGGCAGAAAGTGATGGAAACCCCGGCGGGCGAAAGAAGTGGGGTCAGGAAGTGAGGTCCCGGCCAACAAGCACAAGCAATCGGTTTTCGGGATTCCGTGCAACACGTTGCACTGGCGTTTCGCTATTGAAGTCCGGTGTTTCAACGGCGGATTTTTTATTGGCTCCCTTGATCAGCCCGAACATTCCCCTACCCCCGCGCTCTTGCCCACCAGACGCAATGCCGCCGCAGCAACGTTATTTCGGTTGAGGGGGGGAAATTTCCTGCCCGCGTTGCTCAAAACGTTCTTTCCTTTTGCCCGCGCCCGTAGCGGGTGTTCTCTAGTGCCGCTCATGGACATCGGCATCGCACAAACCAACTCGGTCATCGGGGATTTCCCCGGCAACGTGAAACGGAACCTTGCCGCCTATCGGGAATGCCTCGAAGCGGGCGCGGACCTGGTGATCACTCCCGAGTTGTCGCTGCCCGGCTATCCGCCGCGGGACCTGGTTTTCAAATCGCAGTTCGTATCGAGATGCCTGCAGGCGCCCGGCGATCTGGCGGGGCAAATCCGCTCGACGATCAACCTGAGTCTTTGGAGACGGGACCGCCGAAGTTATTTGCTGTTCGAATCAAGCCTGCCTACTCAGTTAGACGCGATCCATCTTCCGCCGCACTGCTGCGATCCCAGTCATCACAAAGGCAAGCATAGCTAAAGTAGTACCACCGTCCGGTACGCCTCCACCAGCGACCTCGTCAGCCGTTAGCACCGAATCATAGATTCTGATATAGTCAATGGAGCCATAGCCTGTCTCCCCAGGCACCACGGTGTCATCCTGCATGAAGCGAATGATGCTGTTTGAAAATACAGCATCATCCAGAGAATCAATAAAGCTAAACTGACCGAAACCCTCAGCATATGTGACGACTTCTTTGGTGGTGCCGTCGCGCGTGATGACGACGTTGGCAAATGCACCCGGAGTAAATGTGTCCGATGTCCCTCCAAAAGGGTAAAATTGTAAGATTGAGCCAGTACCATCCGATTCTCCGTCGAATGAATAAAGGCCAGCGTCGGAAGACTTATTCTTGAAATCGATTAATTTGATCCAAGGGCTTCCGGCTCCGGCAATGAGGAAGTCCAAACTAACCCGCATCTCAATCGAATAACTGCCCAAGTCGGTCAAGGAAGGAGCAATGAGTGAGAGCCCTTGGTTGGGACCGAAGGCATACGATGCAGCCCCAATTGTCCCGCCTTCAGAAATCAGATCCGGGCCGCCCAAGGTGTCGCTGAGATCACCGTCCAGCTGATAATCATGAACCAACACTGCAGCAGCATTTGCCTGAGTGGCGGCAAGGATTAGTCCAGCTGCCAGCGAAAGGAAGCGCACATGGCGATCACGGGCGGAGGCTGTGATTTGCGGGAAATGGAGGGGGGTCATGGTCAATTTCGGGTTTGGTTAGCCTGCGGATTTTCGATGAAAGTCCCAATCAAAAATACTATTTTTGAGGAAGGAATTCTTCGCTTCAAAAATTGAAAGCAACAATTATGCCAGACTGAAATTTCTGTTCATATCTACCTGATTACCAAATAAATAAAATCCAACCACATATCCCCAACTCCCATCGCATCGCGGAATAGTGACAAGATTCCCGACAGTGAGGGTAAGGCTTCTCGACGCTTTGAGTTAACTCTTTGTGCCCGCCAGAGAATTTCCGCATCCCCGGGATCCACCTGCCCGCTCATGCCAGCGCCGCCAGAAAAGCCATTCCGAACACTCCCAAAAGCGAACGTCGGCGAACCGGGTCGATTTTCACAGTGTTGATGTTAATGGTTTCAGTTTGGGATTTTCCATCAGCTATCAGAAATTTCTGACAGACCCATTCAAGAGAATTGCGATGCTGGGCGGGAAACACGGAGAACGTCAAGGTCTCAAATCGGCATTCAACCCCTGAGATGTCCATGAGATGGCAGTCAGCCGTTTCCAGTATCGCCGCTCCAGGGTGAGGCAGCCAGGACACTTTCTGACAATCGGCGTGTTCAAACTCATACAAATCGAAGAGGATTCGGCGGATGATTTGTCGAAAGCCCCGTTCCCGCTTGTTTGCCGCCGCGCTGTGGCTCGCGGCCGGGTTGGCTTCCGCCGGATGGGTGTTTGCCGCGCTGAACCTGCGGAGTCCCTACCTGCTAGGAGTGCGGGAAACCGTTTGCTGGCTGTGGGTCGCGGTTGGATTTCTGGCGCTGATCCGGATGCTCTTCCGTGGCAGACGGAAATGCCCGGCTCCGCTGCGTCTCCTCGCCGCCGCGGCTTTGTTAGGCGGTCTGCTGGCCGGGCACGGGCGGTGGCTCCATTTCCACCACCGGCAGATAGTGATGGAGACTCCGGCGAGCGGGATTCCGGAAATCGGCAAGCATCTCATCGTTGGTTGGCTCGGGTTTGAGGAAACCCGCGCGCTGGCGGCCAAGGGGGCGATCGCCGGGGTATTTCTCAGCCGCCACGATTTCCAGCCTGGGGTGACGGCTGCGGAAATCCGCCGGACCGTGGACGCCCTGCAGGCCGCGCGGCTGGAAGCCGGCTTGCCGCCGTTGTGGGTGGCCGCCGATCAGGAAGGCGGGCCGGTCGCCAAACTCACGCCGCCCCTCCCCCGCCAACCGGCCTTGGGAACCTTGCTCACGGATCTCGAAGGCCCGAGCCTCGCCACCGATCCCCAACGCGCCGCGGAAATTGTCAGCCGGGTGACCGCCTATGCCGATGCCCAAGGCCAGGCGCTGGCCGCCGCGGGAATCAACATGAACTTCGCCCCGGTCGTCGATTTAAGACCTTCCACTCCACCCGATGCATTCGATCTGCACAGCAGGATCGCCAACCGCGCCCTCGCCGCCGATCCGGAAACCGTGGCCTTGGCCGGGGAAACTTACGTTCGAGTGCTGAAAAGGCATGGAGTCACCGCCATCATCAAGCACTTCCCGGGGCTCGGCCGGGTACCTGCCGACACCCACCACTTCGCTGCCAGACTGGACGCCTCCGCCACAGATCTCGACACCACTGACTGGCTGCCATTCCGGCAAATTTCGCGGAACACAGGCGCGGGCATCATGCTCGGCCACGTGCGGGTCACCGCGCTCGACCCGGATCGGCCGGCATCCGGCTCTCCCGCAACCGTCCGGCTGCTGCGGGAAAAATGGGGCGCGACCGGTCTGTTAGTCACCGATGATTTCTCGATGTCGCCCATTTCCCACGGCCGCGGCGGCATCGTCCGGGCCGCGGAACAAAGCATGGCCGCCGGAGTTGATCTGATCTTGCTGAGTTACGACGGTGAGTCGGTCTATGATTTGCTAGGGGCAAGCTTGGATGAGAACCTGCTTGCCAAAATGCTGCGGTGCCGGGCAGGACCCTGGCAGCAATGATCTTCATGTGTCGGAACTCCTATCATGTGTTGGATTTCTTTACGTTTCGGAGGTTGGAGAGAATGATGAAAAAGCGTATTTAATTTGTAGCGCATTGACATTCAGCGTTTTATAACTCTCACCCAATCACTTGGCCCATGAATTGCTTTAGGCCTTTCGCTTTTCTCACGTTGATGGAAGCCCAGACTAAAAACAAACAATCCAACTCCCCCACCTCATGAACTCCTATTCAATCGCAGGCCGCAAAGCATCCGCTGGCCTTCTCGCTGCAACCCTCCTCGGAGGTTTCGCAGGTCAGTCGCACGGCATCACGGTATTTCCCACCAACGATGCCATTGCTATGGTGACCTCGATCCTCGGATCTGGCATCACCGTTATCGGAACACCGACATACACTGGAGCTTCGGGTGCCGCCGGTACTTTCACCGATGGTCTCGTGTCCGGAATCGGCATCAAAAGCGGAATCGTGCTCACCACAGGATCTGCGGCACTGATCGACAATGTCAACAGCGCGGATGGTAACGGTACCTCAAATGGCGGTCCTTCTGGATCCGCTGATCTCGACACCATTGTCGGAGGTTCCAAGAATGACGTCGCGACTCTCGAATTCACATTCCAGTTCGGTGACGGAACAGTTGGTGGTGACCTCTTCTTCAACTACGTCTTCGGTTCCGAGGAATACAATGAATTCACCAACAGTTCATTCAACGACGTGTTCGGCTTCTTCCTCGATGGAACGAATGTGGCACTACTCGCTGATGGAGTCACACCTGTCTCGATCAACAGCATCAACGGTGGAAATCCATTCGGCAGTGGTGCGAGCAACGCAGATTTGTTCAACAACAATGATTTGACCGATGGTGGACTCTTCTCCTTCGAGTACGACGGTTTCACCGATGTGCTCTCGGTGAATGCCAAAGGTCTCTCGGCAGGTCAACACACCATCAAACTGTCCATTGCGGATGTCGGTGACACGGCCTTGGATTCCGGCGTCTTTATCGAAGGCGGCACCTTCAGCAACACTCCAACCCCTCCAGGCGGCACCGTCCCCGATGGCGGCACCACCATTGCCCTTCTCGGCCTTACCCTTGCAGGACTTGCCGGACTGAATCGCAAGCTCAAGGCTTAATCCTTGTCTGAATTCCCAATCATCAAAGGTGGCGAGGCATTGTCTCGCCACCTTTTTTTGTGGTGAGCGATCCGGCCTCAGCTGTATCTGAACCCGGATGGAGCTGTTAGCCTGTCTTGGCCCCAAACCAAGGTCCAAAGGACCAAGAGTCGTCTGCGCGTGAATGAAATCCTTACGGGTTGATGCCAGGTTTTCGTCACTTCCCCGCAACGCAGACTGCAGACAGTCAAAATCCGGCGCTTCCCCCTTGCCCATCCGCCCGGTCGCCCCTAGTCTCCGCGCCCCTGCCGATGAGCACCAAACCTGTATTTCTCTACGACACGACCCTGCGCGATGGCACCCAGGGCGAAGGATTCCAACTTTCCGGCCTGGATAAACTGCGGATCGCCCAGCGGCTCGACGACTTCGGCATCGATTACATCGAAGGTGGCTGGCCCGGCTCGAATCCCAAGGACATCGAGTTTTTCCGCGAGGCGAAGAACCTCAAGCTCACCCACGCCAAGCTCGCCGCATTCGGCTCCACCCGCCGTGCGGACACTCCGGTCGAGGATGATCCGCAGGTCAGGCTCCTGCTGGAGGCGGAAACGCCGGTCGTCACCATTTTCGGAAAAAGCTGGGAACTTCAGGTCACTGAAGTCCTGCGCACCACCGTTGAGGAAAATCAGGCGATGATCCGCGACACCGTCGCCCATCTGGTGAAACACGGCCGCGAGGTGATCTACGATGCCGAGCACTTTTTCGATGGCTACAAGGACTCTCCAGCCCACGCGCTCGCCACCCTGCAAGCCGCCGCGGACGGCGGTGCCGCCTGCCTCGTCCTTTGCGACACCAACGGCGGCACCCTGCCTTCCGAAGTCACGGAAATCTGCGAGGCGGTGATGAAGCACCTCCCTGACACCCCGCTCGGCATTCACACCCACAACGATTGCGAGCTCGCCGTCGCTAACGCCATCGCCGCCGTTAGAGCCGGAGCGAACCAGGTCCAGGGCACCATCAACGGCTATGGCGAACGCACCGGAAATTGCAATCTAACGTCCGTGATCCCCATTCTCCAGCTCAAGATGGACATCCCCGTCGTCCCTCGGCTGGAGCAGCTGCGCGACCTCTCTTATTTCGTGGACGACGTTTCCAACAATCCGCACTTCGCGCGAGCCGCGTTCATCGGCCGCACCGCCTTCGCCCACAAGGGCGGGATGCACGTCAACGCCGTGCAGAAACTCGCCCGCAGCTACGAGCACATCGAACCCGGCAGCGTCGGGAACTCGCAGAACATCCTCGTTTCCGAACTCAGCGGCCAGTCTAACATTCTGATCAAAGCCGCGGAACTCGGGATCCCGCTGGAAAAGGGCTCGCCCGAGGCCGGTGCCATCCTGCGCCGCGTCAAGGAACTCGAAAACGAAGGCTACTCCTACGAAGCCGCAGGAGGCTCGCTGGAAATCCTGATCCGCCGCGAGCTCGGGACCTACTTGAAGACCTTCGACATCACGGAGTACCACACCAGCTTCCGCCAATATCGCGACGGCCACCCGCCGGTCTGCGAGGCCACCGTGAAACTCACCGTCGATGGCACGCCGGAACTCAACGTCGCGGAAGGCCACGGAGTGATCAACTCGCTCGATCTCGCCCTGCGCAAATCGCTGCTCCCTTTCTATCCGGAAATCTCCGGGGTCTCGCTGGCCGACTACAAGGTCCGCATCCTCGACGGCCATGACGCCACCGCCGCCCGCACCCGCGTGCTCATCGTCTCGACCGACGGCGAGTCCACCTGGGGCACCGTCGGCGTGTCCGATAACATCATCGAAGCCAGCTGGCTCGCGCTGGTGGACGGCATCGATTTGTTCCTCCAACGCAGGCTGAAATAACAGATGTTTGTCATATCCATCTCCGCCCTGAGACGAAACACAGCGATCTTGCGCGAGGTCAAGGAGGCTGCCGGCTGCCATCTGGTGCTGGCGCTCAAGGGATTCTCCTGTTGGAAGGCGTTCCCATACATGCGCGACGACCTGGACGGCTGCTGCGCCTCCGGCATATGGGAGGCACAACTCGCGCGGGATTATTTCCAAAAACACGTCGTCACTTACTCGCCCGCCTACGACGAGGCCGACATCACCGAGCTTTGCGAATTCACGGACCACCTCGATTTCAATTCGCTGTCGCAGTGGTTCCGCTTCCGCGAAACCGTGATGGCCCACCCTCGATTCAAGAGCGGTGCGCTGCTCTGCGGCCTGCGGGTGAATCCGGAACACTCCACCGGAGAAACGCCGATCTATGACCCCTGCGTTCCCGGCTCCCGCCTCGGCATCACCGCCGATCAACTCGAAGATGTCGATCTAACCGGACTCTCCGGCCTGCATTTCCACACGCTGTGCGAACAGAACTCGGACGATCTCGAAACGACGCTCGCCGCCGTGGACGGAAAATTCGGCCATCTCCTGCGCTCGCCGCAATTCACCTATCTCAACATGGGCGGCGGCCACTGGATCACCAAACCCTTCTACGACCGCGAACGGCTGATCCGACTCGTTAGAGAAACCCGCGGGAAATACAACGTCGATGTCTGGCTGGAACCCGGCGAGGCCGCAGCCATCCACACCGGCGTGCTGCGGGCGGAAGTGATGGACGTCTTCGAATCCGCCGGGCACAAGCTGGCGATTCTATCGATTTCCGCCACGGCGCACATGCCGGACGTGATGGAGATGCCCTACCGACCGGACGTTTTCCTCGTCGATGCCGCACCATCTGATAGCAAGCCGGCCGTCGTCTTCGAAGGTGAGAACTATCACCTCGCCGGCAACTCCGGCGAGTGGCTCTATCGACTCGGGGGCCCGACCTGCCTGGCGGGGGATGTCGTCGGTGATTTCTCATTCCATCGCGAACTCAAGGTCGGCGACACGCTGGTTTTCGATGACATGGCGCACTACACCATGGTCAAGACGACCACCTTCAACGGCGTCAAGCATCCCGCCATCGCGCTGCAGCATGACGACGGGAAAATCGAAGTGATCCGCGAGTTCGGCTACGCCGATTTCCGCGACCGGCTATCCTAACAACCCCAAGGAGCGGCGATCTCCGAATCGCCGAAGCCCATGAGAAGCCGATGATAGGGGTTTACCTCCACACATCGTCACCTCATGGACTAGGGCGGATCGGAGTCCGCCCCTCCTTGTGATAGAGCCCGGCTCAAATCGTTCGGATGACGATAGCCGAGGTGATAGGCCGCCGCTTTGACCTGCCAACCCTCTTCCCGGATGAGCCGCCGTGCCTCTTCCGATTTGACACGCCGGAAATAGGCCCCGGGCGACACGCCGGTCTGTGCGCGAAAAAACCGATGCAGGGTGCTGGGAGACATCCGCAGGTAATCACACAACGCCGGGACCGGCGCGTGGATCGCCAGGTTGCCCGCCATCCAGGCGCGCGCCAGCTTCCACCGCATGTCGTCCGCGGCGGGCGCGGACTGATTGCCACGGAGAATTTCCACCTCCAGCAAATCCCGCAGCGCTGCCAGCGTGCGGGGCAGTTGGCTGTCCGCCAGCGCGACCTCGTCACGGCAGCGCGAGTGCAGATCCGTCAGGGCATCCGCTGATTTCGGGCGGAGGTTCAGGGCCAGGAATCCGCCGGGCTCGGGCCGCAAATCGGATAGCCCGGGTTGCCCTTGCCAGATCCAGACGATGATCTCGACGGTTGCTCGCTTGGACTGGCTGATGCCGAACGCACACCCTGAATCGAACAACAACGCGACCGGCCCCCGCACGGTCTGGGTGGATTCACCGGTGGTCACGACGATCTCGCCGCTTAGCAAAACATAGTAGTTCGTGCCCAGATCATAATGAATCGCGAGCGGATCCTTGGCAAAGTCCCGTTGCCCCCAGCCCAGATAAAGCAAAGGCAGATCATCCCCGCCGCCCCAGCTCGGGCGGCCTGGCGGCGGGATCACGGTGCCTTTGGGAATCGCTTGGGTCACGGTAGCAGTTTAGGTCACGGCGTCAGAATGAGCTAGTTTTTTTCCATGTTCAACAGGAACTCCCCTCCCTAGCTTCCTGTCGTTGAAACCCACTTTCAGCGTCCATTTATCCGCATGAAATCCGCGATCACGCTTTGCCAAGTCCCCGAGGCCATCGGCGGTCCCTTCGTGCTGCGAACGCCCTTGCCAGAAGCTTTCGCGACCGCGGCGGCGATCGGGTTTGATGCAGTTGAACTCTTCCTGCCAGGTCCGGATTTCATTTCGGTGGCGGAAGTGAAATCGTTGGCGGACCAACACGGCCTCGCCATCGCGGCCGTCGGCACCGGTGCCGGAATGTTGCGGCACGGACTAACCATCACCGACTCGGACGAGGAAAAGCGGGAGGCTGCAATGGATTTCATCCTCTCGATGATCGACTTTGGCGGCAAGTTGGACGCTCCGGCGATCCTCGGCTCCATGCAGGGAAAAGCCACGCACGACGCCTCGCTGGAATTGCTGGTCATGGGTCTCCGTCGTTGCGGCATTCGTGCCTCGACTCATGGAGTGCAGTTCATCTACGAACCCCTGAACCGCTACGAAACCGGCCTGTTCAACCATATCGGCAATGCCGCGCGGTTTCTGGAGCTTCACGATTTGAAAAACGTCGTCCTGCTCGCCGACCTCTTCCACATGAACATTGAGGAGCGCGATCTCCCCGCCGCCATCCGCGAGGCGGGCAGCCACATCGGTCACGTCCATTTCGCCGATTCCAACCGGCAAGCGATGGGCTTCGGCCACACGGATGCCAACGGGGTGGTTGCCGCGCTGCGGGATATCCGCTATTCAGGTTACCTTTCCGCCGAAATCCTGCCCCTGCCCGATCCCGAATCCGCCGCCCGCCAGACGATTTCATCCATCCGCTCGCTTTTTTAACATGAAGACCCGCCCGCTCGGCAAAACCGGCATCCACCTTCCGATCCTCTCGTTCGGTGCCTCCTCGCTCGGCGCGGAGTTCCGCTCGATCACGCTCGACGAAGCGATGCTCTCGACCAAGACCGCCATCGATCTGGGCATGAATTTCATCGACACCTCGCCCTACTATGGCCGCGGGATGTCGGAGATCCTGCTCGGACTCGGGCTGAAGGGAATTCCCCGCGGGAAATATCTGCTAGGTACCAAGCTCGGCCGTTACTCGAACACCCACTTCGACTTCTCCGCCAAGCGCGTCGAGGAATCCGTCCACGTCTCGCTGCACCGGCTCGGCACGGACTATCTGGATGTGATCCTGCTGCACGATGTGGAATTCGTGCCGCTGCCGCAAATCTGGGAGGAAACGATTCCCGCTGTCTTGAAACTCAAGCAAGAGGGAAAAGTCCGCGCTGTTGGATTTTCCTGCTATCCGCTCAAGACCTTCCATACCGTCCTGGATCACGTGGAAGACGACATCGATTGCGTGCTGTCCTACAACCGCTACACATTGCAGAACACCACTTACGTCGATGAACTCCTGCCGCGGCTCGAATCGAAAGGCATCGGCGCGATGAACGCCGGCCCGTTCTCCGCGCGTCTTCTAACGAACGCCGAACTCCCTGTGTGGCTGAAGGAACCGGAAGAGGTCAAAACCGCCGCCCGCGCCGCCGCGAAGCTGTGCGCGGATCGCGGAGTGGATATCGCACAGCTCGCTCTCCAGTTTTCCTGCGAACACCCGGGCCTCGCCACCACCGTCGCCGGTTCCGCGAATCCGGCTAACATCCGAAAGTGGGCGGAGTGGCTGGAACAACCCATCGACCGCGAACTGCTCGCCGATGTGCTGGCGATTTTCGCTCCTGTTAAAAACTCCGGCCATCTCGAAGGCCTTGCCGAGAACAACTGATGCAAGCGATCCAATTCACCGCGCCGAAGGAAATCGCGATCATCGATTTGCCGGAACCTGCCACGCCCGGCCCGGGCGAAGCGCTCGTCCGCACCCACCGCATGGGCATCTGCGGGACCGACCTTTCCTGTTATCTCGGGAAGTTCCCGTTTTTCGCCTTTCCGCGGACTCCAGGGCACGAGTTGGGTCTGGAAGTTGTCGCCGTGGCGGATGATGTCACGAATGTGAAGCCCGGCGACAAATGCTCGCTCGAACCTTACGTCAACGATCCTGCCAGCCCGACTTCGAAAAAAGGCGCGTCTAACTGCTGCCCCGGCGTGCAGGTCATCGGCGTCCATAACAACGGCGGACTGCGCAAGGGAGTCTATGCAGTGCCCGCCCGCAAGCTGCATCCGGGCAATGATCTTTCCTATGACCAACTTGCGCTCGTCGAGACACTCGCGATTGGTTGCCACGCCGTGCAGCGGGGGAATCCGCAAACCGGAGAGACAGTGCTGGTCATCGGCGCCGGTCCCATCGGACTCGCCTGCCTGGAGTTTCTCAAATTGATGGATGTGAAAACCATCGTCATGGACATGGTCCAGGGCCGCCTGGATTTCTGACAGAAAAACCTCGGCATCCAGCACGCCATCAAATTCCAGGCGGATGATTCGCATCTCGCGGAGCTGGAGAAGATCACCGATGGGCAGCTTGCCGATGTCATCATCGACGCCACCGGCAGTCCCAAGTCGATGTCCAATTGTTTCAATTACGCTGCTTTCACCGGCCGCGTCGTTTATGTGGGCATCACGACTTCGGATCTAACGTTCCCGCACGCGACCGTGTTCCATCGCCGCGAAATCACTCTCATGGCCTCACGCAACGCGATGCCGGAGGATTTCGAAAACATCATCAGGTTGATCCGCGAGGGAAAAATCAACACCGACCTCTGGATCACCCACCGAATCGCGTTCGATGAAGTTCCATCCGAGTTTGAAAAATTCACCGATCCCGCACTTGGCGCGATCAAAGCCATCATCGAAGTCAACTAACCAAACCATTTTATGAAAACCTGCCCTAAATACACGTTCGGCGTCGGCGATCGCTTCGCCAACGGAGCCCATGCCCAGCTCACCGCCTTCATTGAAGTCAGGAAGTTAGGCATCGATATCACCCCGGTTTGGAACAAGTCGAACCGCGAGCACAACATCATCGGCTCCGAGCCGATCCAGACCCGCGAGGCCGCCGACAAGGCGGTCGCCGATCTCGGTTGGACCGGCGAGTATCTGTTGGATGCGGACCACATCAATCTATCCACCGTGGATCGCTTCGTCGCGCCCTGCGATTTCTTCACGCTCGACGTCGCCGACGACATCGGAGAAGCCGCCGATCCGGCGGATGTAAGCGCGTTCATCGCGAGGCATCCCGAGCTGATCGGGACCGTCGCCATCGAAGGTATTTCCGAGCCCTTCGAAATCACCCGTGCAGATGTCGAGAAGACGGCGAACCAGTTCCTCAAGGCCACCCAGAAGGCCGCCGCCATCTATCAGCACATCGTCGCGGCCAAGGGCGGCGTCGACAATTTCGTCACCGAAGTCTCCATGGACGAAACCGACAGCCCGCAGACGCCGCCGGAGATGTTGATCATCCTGGCAGCCATCGCGGATCAGGAAATCCCGATCCAGACCATCGCCCCGAAGTTCACCGGCCGTTTCAACAAAGGCGTCGATTATGTGGGCGATCCGGTGCAGTTCGAGAAGGAGTTCAACGATGATCTGGCAGTGATCGCCCATGCCATCAAAACCTATGGCCTGCCACCAGCGCTTAAACTTTCGGTGCACTCCGGCTCCGACAAGTTTTCGATCTATCCGTACATCAAGAAGGCCATCCAGCGCACGGGTGCCGGTCTCCACATCAAGACCGCCGGGACCAACTGGTTGGAAGAGATCGTCGGTCTGGCGGAAGCCGGTGGCGAAGGCCTTGCACTTGCGAAAAAAATCTACGCGAAGGCACTCGAGAAGAAGGAAGCGCTTTGCGAGCCCTACGCCACCGTCATCGACATCAAGGACTCCAACCTTCCCACCGCTGAGGAGGTCAACGGTTGGACCAGCACCCAATTCACCGACGCGCTGCGCCACATCCCGACGAACCCCGGCTACAACGCGGATCTCCGCCAACTCCTTCACGTTGGATTCAAGATCGCCGCGCAACTCGGCGACACTTATATCCAGGCGCTCAAGGACAACTCGGAAGTTGTCGCCAGGAACGTCACCGGCAATCTGTTGGACCGTCACATGAAGCCGCTCTTCCTGTAAGGAGGGTGGGCACTCCTGTCCGCCCGGCCAATGAGAAGTGAAAGCATTATACCTCCTGCACTTTACTTCCCACCTCTCCGTGGCCTGCGACATGAGTGTCGTAGCTCCCTAACGCCATGATCGACTCCCACCACCATCTCTGGAACTACTCCTCGGCGGAATACGATTGGATTCCGCCCGGAACGCCCTTGGCCGAGGACCAGCTTCTGGACCAACTGGATGCCGCCACCTCCGCCGCCGGGGTGGATGGCACGGTGGTGGTGCAGGCGCGGCAGGTTCTGGCAGAATCCGACTGGTTGCTGTCTCTAGCCGACCAGTCGGAAATCATCGCGGGCGCCGTCGGTTGGGTGCCGTTGATCGATCCGTTAGTCGGAGATGATCTCGCCCGCCTCGCCGCGCATCCGAAATTCAAGGGTGTTAGGCACGTTCTTCAAGGCGAGCCGGATGCCTATTTCCTGCGCGACGATTTCCATCGGGGGCTGTCGCTGCTTCCCGACCTCGATCTCCGCTACGATCTGTTACTTTTCCAACGCCAACTTCCCGTCGCGATCCAACTCGTCGATCGCCAGCCGGACCTCGGCATCATCATCGACCACCTCGCCAAGCCGGAGATCCGCAACGGCAGGATCGATCCGACATGGAAGGCCGGCATGGCCGAACTCGCCAAACGTGACAACATCCTCGGCGTGAAGATTTCCGGGATGGTCACCGAAGTGCTCGACCCGCAGATTGACGAAGCGACGCTGCGTGCCTATTTCGAGGAAACCCTGACACTTTTCGGCCCGGACCGCTTGCTGTTCGGGACCGACTGGCCGGTGTGCCTGCTGCGGATCGATTCCTATCAAGCTTGGGCCGAAATCGTCCGCAGCTTCGTATCAGGCCTAACCGCCGACGAAGCGGAGGCCATTCTCCACGACAACGCCGTGCGTTGCTACGGCCTCTAACCCAAAGTTTCTCCGCGAACCCGGTTTCGCCCCCTACGCGATCGCGTAAAATCCCTAGCACTTCTTGACCTTCGGTTGTCCAAGGTGTTACAGCCTCCCTTGTGTTTCGCAAGAAACGCAATCCCCCCAAAATCCCCCCAGAAATGAAAAAGAACCACTCCCCCGGTGGCGCTGGCATTGGCTTGCGCGTGCTGTTTTACTCCTTTGCGTTCATCGCCGTTATCGGCACCCGCGAAACCCTGTCCGACGGCAACGGCCCGGTTTCCACCGCGCTTGGCAGGACGTTCAATCAGTTGCTGAAGGGGTCGTCCAAGCTGGGCCTCGGTTTCGCCATCATGAATTCGGACGATAAAGGTGAAAGCACGCTGGTTGGCAGATACAGCCGGAGCCTCGGGATCGCCGCCCACAAGGCTTACGTGAGTTCCGCGAAGGTGGAACTCTTCGCCCGTTGAGCGCGTGGTGATCCGGATTCCGGGCCGGGAATTGGACTGGCGCGACCCGCGATTTTCCGCTGCCATCCCCGGCGTATGGAAACCCTGTTCATCGCTGTGGGTGCCTTCGTGGCCTACCTCATCGCCTATCACACCTACGGCCGCTGGCTTTCAAGGAAGCTCTTCAAGCTCGACTCCCGGGCGGTCGTCCCCTCGGTGGAAATGGAAGATGGCACGGACTACGTGCCGACGGCGAAGAGCGTGGTCTTCGGCCATCATTTCACCTCGATCGCCGGCACCGGCCCGATCGTGGGCCCCGCGCTGGCGGTCATGTGGGGTTGGGTGCCGGCCCTGCTGTGGGTCATCTTCGGCTCGATCTTCATCGGCGCGGTCCACGACCTCGGATCCCTGGTGGTTTCCCTCAGAAACCGCGGCCAGACGGTGGGCGACATTTCCGGACGGCTGATCCACCCGCGGACCCGGATTCTGTTTCTATCCATCCTTTTCCTCGCACTGACCGTGGTGCTGGCGATTTTCGGCGTGGTGATCGCGAAGGTTTTCCAAGCGTTCCCGTCGTCGATCCTGCCCTGCCTGTTTCAAATTCCGCTGGCGATGATCATCGGCGGCTACATGCATCGGAAAGGGATGAAATTGCTGCTGCCCTCGTTGATCGCGCTGACCCTGATGTATCTCAGCGTGTTCTTCGGCGACGTCGGGATCCTGCATTCCGTGAATGTCTGGCTCAGCCAGTGGCCGATCATCGGGTGGGTCGCGTTTCTGCTGGTTTATTCCTACGCGGCGTCGGTTCTGCCGGTCTGGCTGCTGCTGCAACCGCGGGACTACATCAATTCCCTCCAACTTCTAACCGCACTTGGACTGATGGTGGTGGGTCTGGTGGTGGCCGCCCTGTTCGGCGTACCTAACGGAGGCGGGACCAACGCGCCGCTTGAGATCGTGGCCCCGGCAGTCGATACCGGCCACGGCTCGCCGCTGCCGATGATGGTTCCCTTCCTGTTCATCACCATCGCCTGCGGGGCGATTTCCGGGTTCCATTGCCTCGTCTCGTCGGGCACCACTTCCAAGCAATTGAAATGCGAGACCGACGCGCAGTTGGTGGGCTACGGCTCGATGTTGGTGGAGGGCTTCCTCGCTGTCATCGTGATCCTCGCCTGTGTGGCGGGCATCGGACTGGGTGTCAAAAATGCGGACGGCGAGATCCTAACCGGGGCGGCTGCCTGGACCTCGCGCTACGCCGACTGGCCAACCGCCTCCAACGGCGCTCTCGGTGCGTTCGTGCAGGGTGCCTCGAATTTCCTCCGCGCCATCGGCCTGCCTCTATCAGCAGGCACGGCTCTTGTCGGCGTGCTCGTCGCTTCGTTCGCGGCGACGACCATGGACACTACCTGCCGCCTCCAGCGCTACGTCATCGAGGAGCTCGCGGGGTCGCTTCTCAAACACAAAACCGTGCTCGCGCCGCACACCGGCATCCGCATCACGGCGAATCCCCTCACCTGGCTGAGCAACCGCCACGGAGCAACCATTTTCGCCGTGGTCATCGCGGCCTTGCTTGCCGCCGCCCCGCGCACCGGGGAAATCTGGTCGTTTGAAACCGCCGGCCAAGGCGGGTTCATCCTGTGGCCGCTGTTCGGGGCGATCAACCAACTGCTCGGCGGCCTTGCCTTCATCGTCATCCTGTTCTGGATGCGCCGCCGCAACATGCCCATCTGGTTCGTGGCGATCCCGGCGGTTTTCATGCTCATCCTTCCGGCGTGGGCACTCGGCTATCAGCTTTTCTATCGGTCGCTCGGGGCGGAGACGTCCTGGCTGACCCAGGGCGACTGGGTGCTCGCGGGATTCGGCCTGGTCACGCTGGCCGTCGAGGTCTGGATGATCGTCGAAGCGGTCCTGATGTGGCCGCGCGTGAAGGGCGTCTTGGAAGACAAGGCCTAGTTTCCAAGGAAATCACCATTTGCTTGGAGATCGCGGAAATCCGGTCCAAACTCCCGGACCTGCCGAAAATTCTCACCATCCCAGAATCATGATAGACCGCATCCTCGCCAAACGCATCGTTCCCGTCGTCGTTCTTGACCATGTCGAATCCGCCGAGCCTCTGGCGGAAGCGCTGCTTGCCGGCGGTCTCGACATCATGGAAATCACCTTCCGCACGGCGGCCGCGGAGGCGGCGATCGAGCGCATCGCCGCCCGTTACCCTGAGATTCTGCTAGGAGCGGGGACCCTGTTGGACAAGGAGCAGGTCAGGCGCGCCAAAAACGCCGGAGCCGTATTCGGCCTGGCTCCCGGCTTCAATCCGGAAATCGTCGCCGCGGCGAACGACGCGGGGCTGCAGTTTTCTCCCGGCGTGATGACTCCCAGTGAAGTCGAGGGTGCCCTGACCCTCGGCTGCAAGCTGCTGAAGTTCTTCCCGGCGGAAGTCGCGGGCGGAGTCAGCATGCTCAAGGCCCTCGCCGGTCCCTACGGCCACACCGGCGTTAGATTCATTCCCACCGGCGGCGTGTCATTGGGAAATCTGGCAGCGTATCTCAAGCTCCCCGTGGTCGCCGCCATCGGCGGTTCGTGGATGGTGGACAAGCAGCTCGTCAACGACGGCAAGTGGGCGGAGATCACCCGCATCACCCGCGAGGCGCTCGAAGCGGCAGCAGCTTGTTAGCCCCATGATCGCGGGTATCGAACTGGGCGGGACCAAAACCGTCGTCGCCATCGGCACGGCCGCGGGCCGGGTCATCGAGGAAATGCGCTTCCCGACGACACTGCCGCAAGAGACGCTGGGCATCGCCATCGACTGGCTGCGCGGGCGCGGCTCGCCGGAGAGCATCGGGATCGCCGCGTTCGGGCCCATCGGCATCGTGCCGAAGCGGGAAAACCACGGCCGGGTCCTCGCCACGCCGAAACCCGGTTGGGCGGGGTTCTCGCTGATAGACGCGTTTGCCAACGCATTCCCCAACACCAGGCTCACCCTTGATACCGACGTCAACGCCGCCGCCTTGGCCGAAGCCACGATCGGCGCGGCGGCGGGGCTGGACGACGTCGCCTACATCACCATCGGCACCGGCATCGGCGGCGGCATTCTATCAGGCGGACAGTTGATCCACGGCGCGCTTCACCCGGAGTTCGGCCACCTCAAGGTGCCGCGCCAACCGGGCGACGATTTCGCCGGCGTGTGTCCGTTTCATGGGGATTGCCTTGAAGGCCTCGCAAGCGGCCCGTCGATCGCCGCGCGGTGGGGTACGCCGGCCCACGAACTCCCCGCCGAACATCCGGCGTGGGACACCCAGGCTTGGTATCTCGCCCACGGCATCCTCTCTCTGTTAGCCATCGTCTCGCCGTCGCGCGTCATCGTCGGTGGTGGCGTGTCGCAGGTGGAAGGACTGCACCGGAAAATCCAAGGCAAGCTGGTGGAAATCGCCGCCGGATATTTCCCGCCAGTGTTGGATCCGGGCTATGTCACCGCGCCCGCGCTCGGCCAGAAGGCCGGCATCTGCGGGGCCTTCCTGCTGACGACTCCGCACTGAACAGGAAGCACGACGAAAGATTGGCATCCCGGTCCGTGTCTTTCTGAAGTTCCTGCCGTGATCCGATTTCCCGCCATTCTCGTCACCCTCTTCACCGCGAATCCAGTCCACGCCGCCGACGATTTCGCCCGCCACGCCACGCCTCTGCATGGAAAATATTGCTACGACTGCCACGGTGACAAAAAACAGAAGGGTGGCATCGAGGTCCAGCACCTCACGTCCACCGAATCCGCGCTCCAGCACCATCGGTTCCTTGAATCCCTCGCCGAATAGATCGAGTCCGGCGACATGCCGCCCGAGGACGATGCGGAAAAGCTCCCCACTCCGGACGAGCGGAAGCAGCTCGTTAAAGAAATCCAGGCGATCCAACAGAAATTGACAGGTGGCGACTTCCCGCGCAATCCCGGCCGCACAACGATCCGCCGGCTCAATCGCAACGAATACAACCACACCGCCCGCGATCTGTTCGGTGTGACTTTCCAGCCGGGCCGCGAGTTTCCCGCGGACGGTGCCGGTGGCGAGGGCTTCGACAATGTCGGCGACTCGCTCTTCATCCCGCCGATCCTGATGGAGAAATACTTCACTGCCTCGCGGAAAATCATCGCTTCCCTCTATGACAATCCGGCGGCGTTGGAGAAAATCCTGGTCGCCAAACCGGGTCCGAACCTCGCCCCTTCCGCCGCCGCCAAGACCACCCTTCAGCCTTCCGCCGCCGCGTCACTGATGAAGACCTGGCAGCAATGCTCAAGCTCTTCGATTCTAACATCACCGCCGGCAAGTCCTACGACGAAGCCATCCGCCCCTGCCTGCAAGCGCTTCTCGTCCACCCGGCATTCCTGTTTCGGATAGAAAACGACCAACCCGGCAAAGCCAACTGGCGCGTCTCGGACTTCGAGCTCGCCACCCGCCTGTCGTATTTCCTGTGGTCCTCGATGCCCGACCGCCGCTTGTTCAAGCTGGCGGATGAAGGCAAACTCTCCGATCCCGCCGTGCTCGCGAGCGAAGTAGACCGGCTTCTGGCAGACCCGCGGTCTGAGGCCATTTCGCGCCATTTCGGCGGTCAATGGCTCGGCTTCGACGAACTGCGCGAGGTTTCCGAGCCCGACCCCGAGCGCTTCCCCACCTTCACTCCCGGGCTTCGGAACGCGATGTATCGTGAGTCCGTCGGGTTCTTCAACAATCTGGTTAGAGAGAACCGCCCGGTCACCGACCTCGTCCAGTCCGACTACACTTTCGTGAATGCAGAGCTCGCCGGCCACTATGGCATCCCCGGCGTGACGGGTGACAAGCTCCGGAAAATCAAGCTGACCGACCCGAACCGCGGTGGAGTCATCGGCCAGGCCTCCATTCTAACCGCCACCTCCGTCCCCCTGCGCACCAGCCCGGTGAAGCGTGGCAAGTGGATCCTCGACACGCTTCTCGGCACTCCTCCCCCTCCGCCACCGCCCGATGCCGGCGTCCTGCCCGCCGACGACAAGTCCGCCGACGGGCTTTCCTTCCGCGAGCAGCTCGAACTCCACCGCGAGAAGCCGTCCTGCGCCGGTTGCCACGAAAAAATCGATCCGCTCGGCTTCGGCTTGGAAAACTTCGACGCCATCGGCCGCTGGCGTTCCACCAACGCGAATGGCAAGCCGGTCGATTCACTTGCAACTCTTCCCGGCGATATCAAGTTCTCCACTCCTGCCGAACTGAAAAAGCTGCTGCTCGCTTCCGACGAACTCTTCCTCCGCAACACCGCCCGCAAGCTGCTAGGTTATTCCCTCGGCCGGCCGTTGGAATACTACGACGAGCCGGTCATCAGCGATCTGGTAAAAATCTTGCGGGCAGATCACCTTTATTTCCGCACGCTGATCCACGCCATCACCCGTTCCGCCCCGTTTCAAAACCGCTCCGCAAACTGCTAGACCGCCATGTCCCACATTTCCACCAACCGTTGGCTCCTCGACCGCCGTCTCATGCTCAAGGGCATCGGCGCGACGCTCGCCCTACCCGTGCTCGACGCCATGCGCCCGCTGATGGCCGCCCCCGGGACCGGCGGCTACCCGGTTAGAGTGGCCATGCTCTACATGCCCAACGGTGTTAGGGAAAACCGCTGGACGCCGGAAGGAACCGGCAACCGTTTCAAAATCTCGCCCATCCTCTCGCCGTTGGAAAAGCACCGCGAGGAAATCCTGATTCTAACCGGCCTTCAGAACCAAGCCTCGTTCAGCGGCGACGGCCACTACGTGAAGACGTTAGAGACGACGTGAAACGCCTTCAATCCAGGCTCGGCCGCGACGACCGCCAGAAGCTGGACCAGTATCTGGAATCGGTCCGCGAGGTCGAGCGCCGCATTGGCCAGGAAGCCGACTCGCTCGGATCCGGTCAGAATCTATCACCCGAAGTCGCCAGATCCATGGACGAGCTCGACAAGCGGATTTCCAAAGCCATGGGCAAGGCGTCCCGCGAGGAGGAACTCAACTCGTTGCCGCGCTTCGACCACGGCGAGCACTCGCGGATCATGCTGGACCTGATGGTCCTGGCCTTCTGGTCCGACTCCACCCGCGTCTCGACCTTCATGTTCGGTAACGACGTCACGAACCGGAATTTTTCCTTCCCCGATGGAGTCGAAGGCGGCCACCACTCCATTTCCCACCATCAGAACAAGGACGACCAGCTCGACCAATATGAGAGGATCAATACCTGGCACACGGAACAATACGCCTGCATGTTAGGCAAAATGAAGTCGATCAAGGAGGGCGACGGCACCCTGTTGGATCACTCGATGGTCGCCTTCGGTTCGCCGATCCGCGACGGCAACTCGCACAACCCGCGCAACGTCCCGATCGTCGTCGCCGGCGGCGCGAACGGCCAGCTCCGCACCGGACGGCACCTCGAATTCGACGAAGGCACTCCGCTGTGCTCGCTGTGGATTTCCATGTTGGACAAAGCCGGCGTGAAACCCCCGAACCTCGCCGACGCGGATTCCGGCCTGTGAGGAGTCTAACCCGGAGTACGCGACGCTCTGTTCGCGCCTGCGACGGACGGAAGATTTGCTCCATGTGGCATTGGACTCTTTCTTTTCCCTGTCGCCCGAAGAGCTCCGCCCGATTTCCGGCAAAGCCGAATCCGCCCGGGTGTTAGCAGAGCATTCCGCACTCTGGGGCTGCCTTCCATACTCGAATGGGGTCTGACACATTAGCCGTAGCCCGCCTAATCATTCAACTTCGAGCTTCCGTTCCGCCGTCCAATGTACTATGAACGACGTCGATTTTCAGCAATTGAAAGGGTACATTCCGAATGCCCAAGGATCCTTACCGCAGACCCAAAACCCAAAACCCACACACAATGAAAGTTCCAAACTCATGTATAGCTGCCGTTGGATCGGCCGCATTTCTCGGATTGACCGCCGCTGGGGCCACCGCCGCCATCTTCGTCCTGCCCGCCACCGATGCCGGTTTCGTCACCGAGGCGGGCGGCTCGGCAAAGGGTGACAGCACTCTTGCCCCTCCGGCCAAATACAACTATTCCGTCGGCTTCGAAGAGCACTATGCCACCGGCGCCCTTGGCCCGATATTGGCGCCGATGTTCCGGAAGAACTACTTCGTCTTCGACCTCACCGGCGTAACCAAGGAAATCACGTCCGCGAAATTAACCCTATGGTCCGGCACTCTGGAAACCGCCGATTTCGGGGAACTCTACGAGATTCACGAAAGCACGGATCCGCTTGGAGCAGCCGGCCTGGCCACGGCCCTGACCACCGGCACCGGGACCGCCGACTTCGACTCGCCCAGCGACCCACTTGTGATCGCCGCAGGGACGCTGTACACCAAACTCGCCGACGGGCCGCTCGTCCTCGGCACCATCGGTCTCATTCCGGCGTTCGACGACTCGTTTGTGGAGATCGCCTTCACTCCCGGCGGAATCGGTTACCTCAATCTCTTCCTCGGAGAAACATTGATCCTCGGCGGTGTTTCGCCCTCCGCCATGCCGCCGGTGTTTCCCCAGCAGCCCTTTGGATTCACCGGCCCGGATATCCCGGGCGGAGATCCGAAGACTCCCATGCTCACACTCACTACCATTCCCGAGCCATCTCCATTGCTTCTCGTCCCGGCGGCTGTTGGAGCGATACTGCTCGCCGCAGGCCGCAGGCGTGGTGCTCTGTAGATGCGGGATACTGTGTTCGCCGTTGAATTCCACTTTGGACAAGACAGGGGTAAAGAGTTCGGAGCGCGCAGCCGCCGAGTAGGGGTTTCGGGGAGATTGAGAGAGATATGCTGTAACGTTCTGCGACCATCGGCGGAATGAAAGCCAGGCCTTTGCGCTTCTAATGAGTGGAACTCCACCACTTGTCCGAGAGTAGCGAAGCGGTCGTCGTGCATGTACGGCGCGACGCTGCCTATTCCGACGACAAATAGAATTTTTTTGAGGGAAACAACGAAAGTTAGAACGTCATCCCGATGGCGAAGTGGAGGGTGCCGGTGGGCTCGCCGGGGTCCTGGGTCAGGTTGTAGCCGTATTCGAGCCTAACCGGGCCGATGGGCAGATCCAACCGCAGACCGAGGCCGACGGCGAGCTCGACCTCGCTGGAGCCGAATTCACCGAAAGTTCGGGACAAGGTGCCGGCGTCGAAGAAGGCGACGCCCCTGAGACTGCCGGCGAGGCTGCGGATGAGTTCCGCGTTGGCGGTCCACTTGCCTTCGCCACCGGTGGCATACCCATCGACGGAGGGGCCGAGTTCCCGCTCCTTGAAACTGCGGACGCTGCGCGCGCCGCCATTGAACAAGCGGAGGTCGATCGGCAGATCCACTTCCTCACCGGAGGAAACGAGGACCTCCACTTCGCCGCCGAGCCCGACCTCGTAAGTGGAGTTGAGCTTGCGATACCAGCCGCCTGATAGACCGGCCCTCACATAGCCGGAGTTGATATCCCCGATGGCCGCGCCGATCTCCAACGGATTTCTGAGATGCCAGCCGCTCTTGGGCAGAACCGCGCTGTCGCGGAAATCCAGTGCCTGCGTGAACCGCAATCGCGGGTGGGTGTAGGAGGTTTCGCCAAGCTCGGACCTGGGCAGGCCCTCCTCGCTCAGGTTCGCCAGCGAATAACCGGCGAGCAACTCCAGCGAGTAATGATCCCCAAGTCGCCAGGTGGTTTTGCCTTCCACGCCGGTTTCAAACGAGCTGTATCCCTCGCGGCCGAAGATCAGCGCATAGACGCGGGCGGTGGCGGAAACATCGCTGCCGAACAGCCACGGGTCGGTCAGGCGGACCTCGCCTAACACCCCGCGGGCGCTGACCTCGAAACCGGCGCTGAAGCCCAACAGCTCTCCCCACAGGTTGCGGTCGGCATAGGCGGCGCGCAGGATGGCCCCCTGGTAGGAATCGCCGCCGCCGGCGAATGTGACCTCGCGCGCGGCGGACTCCTCCAGATGCAGCGTGACGTCGATGGTTTCGCTAGCAAGGTCGGTGGTATCCACGCGGACGGAGGAAAACGCGCCGGTCGCGAGCAGGCCGCGGAGACGCTTGTTCATCGCGGCCTTGTCATACCATTCGCCTTCGAGGCTCGCCATGCGCCGGGTGATCCGCGCGGGATTGGTCCGTTCGAGCCCATCGACATGCACCTGATTGAGACGGACCCGCTTTCCGACATCGATGGTGAAAACGGGAACAAACCGCGGGGAAACCAAGGTCCGGGTCATCTGGATGTCAGCGTCGGGATAGCCCTGGCTGATGAAGGCGGTTTCCACGGCGAGGCGCATGGCGTTCAGGTTGCCGGTGGTGGCGCGGTTGTTGATAAACGGACCCGCCGCCTGATGCGCCGCGGGCACGCCGCGACCGTCCGGGCTGGTGATCTGCGGCTGCGCGATGAGGAAGGGGGCGCCGGATTTGACGTCGATCGTTAGATCCACCCGCCCGGTCGCGGGGTCGGTCTCACGGGAGCTGATAGTGGCCTCCGCGGCCCAGAAGCCTTCGGCGTTGAGTTGCTGGCGGATGTAGGAAAGACCCGTTTCCACGTCCTCCTCGCGGAACGGCGGATCGCCCCAGGCGGTGAGCGGACGATCCTTCAAGGCAGGTCGGGCGTAGAGCCGGGCCAGGCTTCTCGCATCAGCTCTGGACACACCCTGGATGGTGACCCGGCCGAGTGACAGCCGCCCGCCTTCTTGTACAGTTAGAAGAATCTCCGAGGAGCTGACGACCTTGTAATCCACCTGGACATCGGCATAGCCGTCATTCCGCAGGACCTGGCGGACGAGGAACGCGGCATCGTCCGCCCGCGAGGTGGAGGCGGAGTTGGAGATGACATGCTCCAGGCGGCCGCCCATCAACCCGAGGATCTGGCTCTCGCTCTTGTCCGTCATGCCGGTGATCCGCACGCGCGTCTCGGCGACGGCGGCCAGCGCTGTTAGCAGGATCAGGAATATCGCACGGAAGACCAACATCAACGAAAGGAAAAGCGCCAGATGACAAGAACGCGGGAATCACCGGACGAGGCCATCCCGGCGGATAGAAACCAGCGGTCGGTGATGGCCAGCGTGGCGGTGGAATAGGACGCGCTCGAATACGGGTCCGATTCGGCCAGGCTGAAATCGACCCGGTCCAGCAGCGCCAACAGCGGGCGGAGTTGCTTCCCGAAACGGAACCGGCCGCGGCGCATCTCCTCGATCAGAAGCTGCATCGCACGCGACGAGGCGGCCTGTGGATCCTCCAGTCCCGAGGTGGTGGTGCCGGTGGCTAACAGCGTCATGATCTCGTTCTCCGGCAACGGTGGATTGGACGTGAGCACAAGCTGCGGATCCGACGCGCGGCCATAGGCGTAGATCGTCACGCGATACGGCCGCGGCTCCGCGGTGCCGCGGATTTCCAGGATCGGATCGAAGCCGGTGGCCGGCGTGAAAGTGGCCGTGCCGACAGGAACCGCCAAGGTGCTGAAGGGCAGGGACGCCCGGAAATCCTTGATCGTAACGACTCCGTCCGGTGCCGGAGTGCCCAGCGTGCCGCCGACGCGGATGTTTCCCATGACCTCGCCGTTGGCGAAATTTCCGCGGATCAGGAAAGGTTCCTCGGTGCGGACGGTGACGTTGAGCCCCCAGTCGCGGAATGGCACGGGCATGGAGGCGGTTTGGTTTCGCGGCGGATCGATTCTCGGCAAGGCGGCGGCCCCGGGTCCGGTGAATGGCTGGCCGATGGGCAACAGCTCGATGTCCCGATAGAAGATGCTGTCCACCATGCCGACCGTGCCGGTTAGATCCGACTTCTCCCAAGTGCCTTGCAAGCGGACATCCGCGTTGGCACGGATGATCAGGAGCTCGTTGCGCATGACCGGCAGGTGGTTGCCGCGCAGCCGGAAATCGAGGTTGCCCAATTTCCCGTCGGTGATCGCGAGCGAACCTTCGCCTTGCAACGTACCACCCGCGACGTTGCTTCGCAGGCTCCGCAGGACGATGCGGTCGAGCGCGAGATCCACCGTGGCGGCGATTCCCTCGATGACCGGGGCGCGCGGATCCTTCAGGCGGAGCCCGCCACCTGCCAGATCGAGCCTGCCTGTTAGTTCCGGTTTGCCGACCTTGCCTGCGACGACGACATTGCCGGTCACGATCCCGGAAACCTGAGTGGCGGCGGGCACCAGCGAGGTGAACCGCGAGAGGTCGAGCCGCGGCAGATCCACCCGGGCCTCAATGGTCTCCTCCTTGAGCAGCGCGGGATCATTGGCCCATTCGGACGGCCGGAAGGGCATTGCCGCCCGCATGGTTGCCGCCGGGAAATCCGGGGCGGTGGCGCTGCCATCAATCGTCAGACGGCCGCCGCTACCGGCGAGCGTGAGTCTCAGATCAGCCGGCGGCAGCTTCGGTTGGGCGGGCGAGCGGAGGTCGCGGGCCTGCAGCATGGCGGCGATGACCGGGTCGGCATAGGTCCCGGAAACATTGAGCTGAAGCTGTCCGGTGGAGCGCGGATCGAGTTTGTCCAAGGCCGGGAGCCACGGCTTGAGGAGGTCCAGCGAGAGCACGCGCGAGTTGATGGCGACGGCCACGGGACGGGCATCATTGGCCAGCGTATCACGCCATTTCGATAAATCCGCGGGCACCGGCAAGCTGGCGCTGCCCTCGGCGAGGTCGTCCTTGCCAGCGGTCCAGAGGAAATTCCGCAACTCCAGCAGACCGTTGGCCAGGTCGGCTTCGAGGGCCACGGTCTGCTCGGCCGCTTGCAGGCGCAGCCCCCGCGTTTCGAAGCCCGCGGGCCAGTCGTAGCTGATCGCACCGATGGCCGTCACCGAATCCTGCGCTTCCTGCGACCAAGTGCCTTGGACCAGTGATAGCTCACCGCGGTGCTTGCCGGCTTTCAGCTCGCCGCCGCCGCTCCATTTGCCGGTTAGATTGGCCGTGCCACCGGGTTTCACCCGGACGATGGCCAACCAGCGGTCGATGCGCGCGCTGGAGAATTCCTCGAACGCGAGCGTTCCCTGATAGGTCGCGGCCTGTGGCTGATAGGTCGCGGAGACTTTCAGCCCGTCGAGCGTTAGATCGGCGGCGAGCGGCTGGTCCGGTGCCCAGCGCGCCATGACGGCAACGGGCGATGCCAGCGTGATGTCGGTCGCTTTCAAAACAACATCGGCCGTGGCCGCCTGCGGTTTGTTAGCCACGAACGAAACATTGAAATTCCCGTCCACCACCGACGGCGGGACCGGGGCCTCGGGATCGATTGCGGGGAAGCGGGCGGCGAGCTCACGCAGCACCCGTGGGACGTCGGCGACGTTGAACCGGCCTTGCGCATCGCCGAGGATGAAGCTTTTTCCCCCACGGGTGACCGGGGCGCTGGCATCCAGGGAAAAACCGGTCCCCAGCATCATTCCACGGGCGGCGATAGTTGATTGATCGGCCGCCAGCGTGGCGTCCAGGCTCAGCTCTGGAGCGCTCCAATCCTGCCACGCCAGATTTTCCAACAGCAATCTGACAGTGCCGGTCGCGGCCTTGGGATCTGGCAGGATTTGTTCCAACTCGACAGCCAGCGAGGTGAGCGTCGCGGTGGCCGGGAGTTGGAGACCGAAGCGCTTCGCCGTCTCGTCGACCTGGAGCTTGCCCTCGCGCAGGTCAATTTTCGCCGCGGAAAATCCGGGCGAACTGCTGATCACGAACACCGCCTCGTCAAGATGCACCAGCGCTTCTAACGACGGCTCGCCACCGACGGGTAGCTGGATCGCCAGCTCACGAACGCTCACCCCGGGAAAGGGATCGACCCGCGGGATGGATAGATTTTCCGGCCCCCAAGTGAGCGTCGATTGCTGGGCCGGCCACTCCCGGCCTTCCGCATCGGTGATGACGCCGAGATCGAGCGTTAGATCGTCGCTGCCGGCCGCGTGCGAGAGACTGCTGGATGCGAGGCTCAGCGCCGGTTGCCCATCGCGGGTGGCGGCGAGGCTGATGTTCTTGAGTTCAAGCTCCAGCGGGATCACCCGGCTGCGGAGGGTGCGCAGGGTTTCGACCAGTTTCCCGAGGTCGAGCGGCGGCTTTTCCGGCTCGTCCGGCTTCTCCAATCCCAGCCGCAAATCCGCGTGAACACCTTCGATGGTGAGGCCTTCCAGCCGGCCTTTGATCAAACCCCGCCATTGATAATCCGGGATCACCTGGTCGATGGTCAAGCTGGCCAAGGTCCCGTCGCTCTCGATCCGCAGGTCGGAAAACGACAGCCCGCCGATGAGGCTGCCGTTGATTTTGAAATCCCCGCGCATACCGAGATTCTCCAGATAATGCCTCACGACGCGCGGAGCGATCAGCCGCAGGCCCGGGCCATTCAGCCAGACCAACCCCGCCACCAGCACCGCGAGAACGATCCAACGCCGGTATTTCCTCCGTCGCTTGGGAGGCGGCGCGGGGGCTTCGGATGGTTTTTCGGGGGTTGCCAAAACACCGGTAGGTTGGCCGCATCCCGAAGCAAGGTCAAACGCTGGGTTTCTCCGGAATTGCCAAACAGCCTTGGCCCGCCTATCTCCCCCGGCCATGGAACCCATCACCTTCACCCCGCTCTACATGGAACGCGTCTGGGGTGGCCGCGAACTCGAGCGCGTCTATCAGCGCAAGTTGCCCGATCCCACCAAGTCCTTTGGGGAGTCCTGGGAAATCGTGGACCGCGAGGGTGAGCAGTCAGTGGTGGACGAGGGGATCTTCCACGGCAGCACCCTGCACGAACTGTGGACCGAACATCGCGAGGAAATCTTCGGCGAAGGCTTCCAGAACCACCCGCGTTTCCCGATCCTGATCAAGATCCTCGACGCCCGCGACGACCTCTCGATCCAAGTCCATCCACCCGCCCACCTCGCGGAAGTGCTCGGCGGCGAGCCGAAAACCGAGATGTGGTTCATCGCGGATTGTGAGCTTGGGGCGAAACTTTACGTTGGCCTGAAGAACGGCGTCACGCGGAACGATTTCGAGAAATCCATCGCCAGCGGCACGGTGGCCGATTGCGTGCACGCGCTCACGCCGGAGCCCGGCGAGTCGATCTTCATCGCATCCGGCCGGCTGCACGCCATCGGCGCGGGATTCCTGATTCATGAAATCCAACAGAACTCGGACACCACCTTTCGGGTGTTCGACTGGAACCGCCTCGGCCTCGACGGCAAGCCGCGCGAGCTTCACGTCGGCGAATCGCTCGCCAGCATCGATTTTCAGGATTTCGAGCCCACCATGGACCCGCCCGTCGGCGACAATCTGGCAAGCTGTGAGTATTTCAAAACCGATAGAAAATCACTGGAGTCAGGCCTAACCCTCGCCAACCCGCGGGACGACCGGTTCTCCATCATCTCCGTGGTCGAGGGCACGTTAGAGAGCGCCGGTGGCCGGCAGTTTGAAAAAGGAAGGTTCATCCTTCTGCCGCGGGACGGCGCGCCATTGACGGCGTTGGAGGACTCCGTGGTGCTGCAGATCACAATGCCGTTGTGAGTTAGGGAATCAGTCACTCGGATCTTCGTCACGGAACGAACGGATGAGGGTAGAAGGATACATGGCCTGACGTAAGTCCTTTGCTTGCTTTGCTTCCCGCCCGCCCCTTCGCCGTGCTCGCTCCGGCATAGCGATGCGAAGCTGTGCTTGCACCGGCGTAACCCAGTGAAGCCGTGTGACCGGTGTTACCGTCTCTGACTACTATGGGCGGGTCTGACTCCCGGAATGTCCAAATCACGTCTTCTATGGGTTGATCGCGACTGGCCCTTGGGTGTCTTCCGACACCCGCAGGTAAACTCTCCGGGCCTCCCGAGTTCAAGGTGCCGATTTTGGAAAATCGGTTCATCTTCTCGCTTCTCTTCATACATGCCACGACCTGTGACGACCCCGGTGGAGCCTGTCATCCACGAATTGTTCGGTGATTGGATCCATCTGCAGCGACTTTAACATTGCATCGATGTCGGCATCATCGCGTCCACGTAAGCTGACGTCGGATCGGTAGCTTATATCGAGTGGAACCCCGTTGGATTCAAGAACCCATCCACGAACCCAAGTTGCACCTCCAACAAATTGCACCTCGTATCCTGCCAGCGGTCCAACCTCGGCAGCCGATACAGGGCGATTCTTCATCCGGTTCGTATGCGCCGCGAAATCAACCCAGTCTCCGGCTGACATCTGCTGTGGATCAAATGTTGTAAGGCGAAGTTCCGCCGTGTGCTTGCTGGGCGTGATGCTGAGGAACTCAGATGTGGAGTCGCGCTCCGCCCTCGCCGACCAGCCATCAGCAACATCGATGCGAAACTGTCTGTATGATGCTATCGGCATTGGGTTCCTCTTAAAATTCTCCACCGAACGTCAAATGTCCGCCCACGGGCGCGACTGGAAAGGAGTTGAAGTGAAATTGAAAAGCTTATGGTCCGTTAGGACCCACGCCTTGTTGGGCTTGTCTTTTCTGAGTCGAACTTCTCGCAGGCTTACACCTGCAAGCTGGAGCGACTTCTCGGCTCCGTCGAACTCATAGCCGATCTTGCGGTAGAAAGCTATCGCGCGCTGGTTCTGACTGAGCACCCAAAGCGTGATGCCAGAAAGAGGTGAAATATCTTCTTCGATCTTAGTCATGAGCTGTCGACCGATGCCGTGGGCCCAGTGTTCTGGCGAAACATAAACTGCAAAGACTTCAGATTCGCCCTTCGCATCCGCATCTCGACATGCGCCACCAGACGCCCAGGCGACAACCGAGCCGTCCTCGACCGCAACGGCAACGATGCTTCGATTTTCGGTGAGTTCCCGCTGCCAAAACTCGGTCCGTTTTTGGACGGACAGCCCGGCGAGGTAATCAGCCGGAACGATTCCTGCGTATGCTGCCTGCCAAGCGCGGACATGAATCGAAGCGATCTCGGGAGCATCATCCAATGTGGCGCGTCGAAGCATGATTTTGCCCAACGTCAAAAGTGATGACAACCCCGCCAAGGAGATGCCTTTGAAAGGAGATTGAAGAGCTTATGAGGGGTTGTCATCCACGAATTGTTCGGCCGCTTGGTGATTCCGGTGGAGACGCCGATCAATGCTTCATACTCCAAGACGGACGAACGGATACCACAAACCACGGACAACGATAGGCCCCATATTGCGGACGACATGGGAATCATCAAGGTCTGCGACTCTGATGCCTTCAGTGATGCGGAGGGTGGAAAGATCATCGGGAAGCTGGTAGCCGAAACTACGAATGATGTTGAACGCATCGGTGAGAGCAAATGCGGTGACGCCAAATCCGAGCGGGCCATGTGGGTCGGATGGAACTATCCAAAAGGCTGTAAGGGGCTCGTCCATTGGGAGATTCTAGCATTTCGAGATTAGGTTCTATGATCTTGCAGAACGTCTAGCTGTGGCACCGGCGAAATGGAAGCTCGAATTCAAGAAGAGACGTTATCGCCGGTTGCCACGAGCGTCTTGTTCGCATTGGGATTGATTCGGTCGTCAGGGTAGCCATCAAAGTCATATGGGAACTTCCATTTACTCGTAATTTGTTGTATTTCAGAGGATTCTGGCATGCTGAATGCTTGAATATCGATCATGGCTAAGGATCCGAAAAGATATATCGAACGGGCGGAGCGCGGTCTTTTTGATGCAATGGACCGCAT
>JBGSOI010000124.1:0-25476 GCA_041739215.1 Akkermansiaceae bacterium | reverse complement strand
GGTCATTCCCGCGAGTGAGTTCATCGAACTCTCCCGTACCGCCCTGACCGAAGCCTCCGAACGCGTCCGACAGAAATTTGGTTTCTCCTGCACCGCCGCCTCCGCGTCGCTCGCCGACATCGAGCGCTGGGCCGGAGCACTTCCGCCGGACACTCCCTTAACCATTCTCCACATCAGTTAGGCCATGCCATTTGCAGAAACCGAATACATCTCCGTGATCATCATCGGTGGCGGCCAGGCGGGGCTTTCCGCCAGCTATTGCCTCCGCCAGCGCGGCGTGGACGACCACATCATTTTCGAAAAACACCGCATCGGCCACTCGTGGCGGTCGGAGCGTTGGGACACGTTTTGCCTCGTCACGCCCAACCACCAATGCCGCCTGCCCGGCCATCATTACGACGGCGACGATCCGGAAGGCTTCATGGTGAAGGATGAGATCGTGGATTACATCGAGCGCTACGCGAAAAAATTCCGCCCGCCCGTTCTCGAAGGCGTCACCGTCACTTCCGTGACCAAGCGCGACGGCTATTTCTACGTCACCACCGATCAAGGCACGTGGTATTGTGATGACGTCATCGTCGCCATCGGCGGCTTTCACATTCCCTTCGTCCCGTCCGGTGCCGAGCGGATTCCCGACTTCATCAAACAGATCCACTCGGTCGATTACAAACGCCCGTCACAGATCCCCGAGGGCGAAACCCTCATCGTCGGCTCCGGCCAATCCGGCGTGCAGATCATGGAAGACCTCCATCTCGAAGGCCGCAAAGTCCATCTCTGCCTCGGCAACGCCCCGCGCTCGCCGCGCCGCTACCGGGGCAAAGACGCGGTCACCTGGCTTGAGGAAATGGGTTATTACAAAACCACCATCGCCGAGCACCCGGACAAGGCCAAAGCCATCAACGGCACCAACCACTATCTAACTGGACGCGACGGCGGCCATGAAATCGACCTGCGGAAATTCGCGCTCGAAGGCGTGAAACTCTACGGCTTTGTCGAGGGCATCGATTTCGAAAAGTTCACCCTCCGCCAGGACCTCGCCGACAAACTCGACAGCGCCGATAGATCCTACAACGGCATCTGCCAGCGCATCGACGACTACATCGCCGAAGCCGGCATCAATGCTCCGGAGGAACCGCACTACACTCCCGTCTGGGTCCCCGAAACCGAACCGACCGAACTCAACTTCGCTGTGAACAACATCACCAGCATCGTCTGGTGCATCGGCTTCCACCCGAATTTCAAATTCATCAAACTCCCCGTCTTCAACATGCGCGGCTTCCCCGAAACCGACCGCGGCGTCACCGAAATACCAGGCCTCTATTTCCTCGGCCTGCCCTGGCAGCACACCTGGGGCTCCGCCAGATTTTCCGGCATCGCCGAAGACGCGGATCACATCGCGATGAAAATCAAAGCCAGTATTCCAGAAACCGTGAATACCTAACTGCACTGTCCGGAGTTCAAGCTTCAGCTTGTCTTCATGAAGAGCACGCTAAAGCGCGAACTCCGGACAGTCATTACTGAACCTCTTCTTCCCATGATCCTCGAAAACTACCCGACGTATAGCCCGCAGGATTTCGTTTTCAAAATCGCAAAATCCCAGGAAGATCTCGAAGGATTCTTTGCTGTCCGGCGCGACATTTTCTGCGAGGAACAGGGGATCTTCATGGAGGACGACCGTGATCTGTTCGACGAGTCGATGTTGCCCATAGTTTGCAAGACCCTGATCGCCGGAATGGAAGACAGCGTGGCGGGCGTGGTTCGGATCGATGAAAGGAGGCCGGGCGTTTGGTATGGTTCAAGGCTCGGAGTGGCGAAGGAATTCCGGCGCATCCGTCACTTCAGCCCGGGTGTGGCGGTGAGAAATCTGCAACCCTGCTATCATGGACTAGGCGCCCTGGGTGCGGGACTCATCTATAAGGCTGTCTCCACGGCGAACGCGCTCGGCTGCGATGAGTTCCTCGCCACAGTACAACATCAGAACGCGCGTTTCTTCCAACGGCTTCATTGGGAACCGCTTGAAGAGATCCAGTTGCATGGTATTGCACATGTGAAAATGCGTGCGGATCTCGACTATTATCGCGCGGCATCCCGTGTAGCCTGATGATATCACTAAGATATGTAATTTTTTGGGAAATTTGGCATGCGGCGATCTATCAATGATACCTGATGATGGACCTTTTCACGCTCGCCAGGTTTCTCGCCACCCATCCTGCGGTCGCGGAGAAGGCGGGGATTCATCATGCTTACGAACACGCCTTGGAAGTTTCTGGTAAAGTCCGGCTGGGTGACGACTGTGCCGCGATCGCCAACCCGTCGGGAACCGGTCATCTGCTGTTCGCGGCCGAAGGCATGCTCGAATCTTTTGTGGAGGATGATCCGTGGTTTGCCGGCTATTCGGCCATCATGGTAAATCTATCTGACATCGCCGCCATGGGCGGCCGGCCGGTCGCTGTCACCGATATTCTATCAACTCCTTCGGATGAAACCTCCACACTGATCTGGCAGGGAATGCAGGCGGCGGCCATGGCATACGCCGTCCCGATCGTCGGCGGCCACACCACGCGGACCGGCTCGGGAAAAGCCGCGCTCGCGGCGGCAGTGCTCGGGCATGCGAGCCACCGGCTGATCACCAGCTTCGATGCCAAAGCGGGAGATCATCTGGTAATCGCAGTGGACATGCACGGAGGTTACCGGGGCGAGCGTCCGTTCTGGGACGCGAGCACCACGGCACCTCCCGAGCGGTTGAGATCGGATTTGGAACTGCTCCCCTTGCTCGCTGAAAAAGGCCTCTGCCGTGCGGGCAAGGATATCAGCAACGGGGGAATCGTCGGCACGCTCGCCATGCTTTGTCATTGTTCCGAAGTCGGCGCGGTTCTCGATCTTGAGGATTTACCCTGCCCGATGGATGTCGAATTCGAGCGCTGGCTCGTTTCATTTCCAAGCTTCGGTTATCTGCTAGCGATCGCGCCGGAGGATCTTGAAAGCACGAAGAGTCATTTCACGGCCACGAAGATCACCTGCCGCGAAATTGGCTATTTCAAGCAAGTCCAGGGAATCACCATCACGGCGGACGGCGAATCCGCAGAAGTGGATTTCAATGAATCAATCACTTTGGTCGGGGCAGCTTGACGCGTTTGGAATTTTCGAATGGCGGACTTGCATGAGAAAGTCAGGCGATGCCTCGCGTAGCCTCCCATCATGAAGACCCTCTGCCTGCTCGCCCTCCTTCCCGCCCTTGTCTCAGCTCAGGAAACCATCGAACGCCTCGATCCCGCGCTCGACGCCATCATCGATCCTGATTCGAAAATCGAAACGCTCTGCACCGGCTTCGACTGGGCCGAGGGTCCGGTGTGGGACGAGAAGGAAAAGCGCCTGTTGTTCTCCGACGTCCCGCGGAACACGATCTATCAGTGGAAAGAGGGCGACACCGAGGCTTCCGTCTTCATGAAACCTTCCGGCTACACCGGGGTCGCGGACTATGGCCGCGAACCGGGTTCCAACGGCCTCGCGATGGATGCGAAGGGCAGGTTGAATTTCTGCGAGCATGGCGACCGGCGCGTGTCGTATCTCACCCCGGACGGCGGCAAGCGGACCCTCGCCGATAACTTCGAGGGCAAGCGTTTCAACTCGCCCAACGACCTCGCGATCGCGGCTAACGGTGATGTGTATTTCACCGATCCGCCCTACGGCCTGCCAGGCCGCGACAAAGACACGAAGTTCCGCGAACTGCCATTCTTCGGAGTGTTCCGGGTAACCCCGCAGGGCGTGGTCTCGCTGATCGTCCGCGATCTCGAACGGCCGAACGGCGTGGCGCTGTCGCCGGATGGGAAAATCCTCTACGTCGCCCAATCGCACGGCCCGGCCCCGGTCATCATGGCCTATCCGCTCAAGGCCGACGGCTCGACCGATGGCGGCAAATTGTTCTTCAACTGCAAGGACCTCAAAGGACCCGGCGCGCCCGACGGAATCAAGGTCGATGCCAAGGGCAACGTCTTTTCCACCGGTCCCGGCGGCTGCCTGATTCTGAACCCTGACGGAAAACTGCTAGGCCGGATTCTCTGCGGTCGGCCGACCGCCAACGTCGCGTTCGGCGAAAGCGGCACGCGCCTCTATCTCACCTCGGACGACCGGATCCTGCGGGTGGCGCTGCGCCGCTGATAAGGGCGGTGCGCGAACCTTGCGGCCCCTTGCCGCAAATCCCGGTGAATCCCGAAATGGTTGGGCTTTCCGGTCGACCCGCAGCTTGGCTTTGACCGACGGCGGGTTTCGGTCTATTCCCCACGCCTTTCCCATGAAGGAGCAAATCGAAGCCATCCAAACAGAAGCGCTTGCGCAAATTTCCGCCGCTGCGGACGAACGCGCGCTCGATGACGCACGCGTGGCCGTGCTCGGCAAAAAAGGCACCCTGACCCTCGTCGCCGCAGGCATCAAGGACGTGCCGAAGGAGGACAAGGCCGCCGTCGGCCAGCTTCTCAACGCCGCCCGCACCGCGATCACCGCCGCGCTGGAGGAGAAGCAACTAGCCCTCCGGGAAATCGCCGACCGCGCCGCGCTGGCCGGGATCGACGTCACTCTCCCCGCTCGCCAGGTTTCCGTCGGCTCGCTGCATCCGCTCACATTGATCCGCGACGAAGCGATCCGCATCCTTCGCCGGATGGGTTTCGCACTCGCCGACGGACCGGAAATCGAGGACGAGTTCCATTGTTTCGACGCCCTCAACACCCCCGCCGACCACCCCGCGCGGAATGAAAAGGACACGTTTTATTTCGACTCCGGCAAACTCCTCCGCACCCACACCTCCAGCGTGCAGATCCGCACCATGGAGTCCCAGACGCCGCCGATCCGCATCATCTGCCCCGGCTCCGCCTATCGCCGCGACGAAATCGACGCGACGCATCTGTCTGTCTTCAGTCAGTTAGAAGGTCTCTACGTCGGCGAAAACGTCTCGCTTCCCGACCTCAAGGGCACCCTCGAATATTTCCTCCGCGAACTGTTCGGCACCCAGACGGAAGTTAGATTTCGCCCGCACTTCTTCCCGTTCACCGAGCCGAGCTTCGAGATCGACGTGAAGCTAACGGTCAAAGGCCAGGCCCCGAAATGGATCGAAATCGCCGGCTGCGGCATGGTCGATCCCGCCGTCTTCGAAGCCATCAACAAGTCCCGCAAGGACAACGCCTTCGATCCCGAAAAAGTCACCGGCTTCGCCTTCGGCATGGGCCTCGACCGCCTCGCCATGATCCGCTGGGGCATCAAGGACATCCGCCTCCTCATCGAGAACGACGCCCGCTTCCTCAAGCAGTTTGCATAAAGAATAAAATTGAACCGCAGATGAACGCAGATGGACGCAGATAAGATTTGGAAAGTCTTGTTCGCTAGATTCGCGCGATTCGTGGTGCCTCAAACTCTTCATCCCCTCTTCCATCTGTGTTTATCTGCGTCCATCTGCGGTTAAAAAATCTTCCTCTCTTCTCATGAACGTCTCATTAAACTGGCTCGCCACACATCTCGATCTATCCGGCAAATCCATCAAGGAAATCGACGACCTCTTCACCTTCGCTGGCGTCGAGGTCGAAGGCATCGTTTCCAAAGGCATTGCTTCGGAAAAAATCGTCGTCGCCCGGATCATGGAAGCCGTCCAGCACCCGAACGCGGACAAGCTGAAGGTCACTCAGGTGGATGCCGGCGAAGGCACGCTCCGACAGATCGTCTGCGGCGCACAGAACTACAAGGTCGGAGACAAAGTCCCCTGCTGCCTTCCCGGAGCCGAGCTGCCCGGCGGTTTCACCATCGGCGAAACGAAGATGCGCGGCGTGGAATCCAAGGGTATGCTCGCCGCCGCCGCCGAAATCGGCCTGCCCGCTGGTGAGGACGGCCTGCTCATTCTTCCGCCTGATTCCGAAATCGGCAAACCCGTCAAACAACTCTTCGACTCCGACACGCTGCTGGAGCTCGAAGTCACCCCGAATCGCCCCGACCTCCTCAGCCACCGCGGCATGGCCCGCGAGCTTGCGACATTGCTCAAGACCCCGCTGCTGCCTTTGGATATTCCTGTCCGGGAAACGGAGGTCGCCCGTGATTTCACGATCCGGATCGACGCACCGGCCGCGTGCCCGTTTTACACCGCCGTTCGGATCTCCGGAGTCACCGTCAAGGAAAGCCCTGCCTGGCTCAAACAACGCCTCGAATCCATCGGCCTGCGACCGATCAATAACATCGTCGATGTCACGAACTACGTGCTCCACGAACTCGGCCAGCCGCTCCACGCTTTCGACGCCGCTAAACTCCATGGTGGCATCGTCGTCCGCACCGCCCTGGACGGCGAAAATTTCCTCGCGCTCGATGAATCCAGCCACATCCTCACCACCGACGACCTCGTCATTTCCGACGCCTCCGGCCACACTCTCGCCCTTGCAGGCGTCATGGGCGGAGCTGATAGCGGTGTGACCGGGTCCACCACCGACATTCTGTTGGAGTCCGCTTACTTCAGCCCCCAAGGCATCCGCCGCACCTCGCGCCGCACCGCACTAACATCGGATTCCTCCTACCGTTTCGAGCGCGGTGTCGATCCGGCTGGAGTTCTAGCCGCCTCATCCTTCGCGGTGAAACTCATCCTCGAAATCGCCGGTGGTACTGCGGAGGAAACGACCCAGCTCGCCGGTGAAGCCCCCGTTCTCGTCAGGTCCATCACCCTCGACGCTCAAAAACTCGACCAACTCATGGGCGGCTCCATCGCCCTAACCGACGCCGGGGAAATCCTCACCCGCCTCGGCCTGACGAAACTCGCCGACGGCACCTGGGACGTCCCGTCCTTCCGCGCCGATCTCCAGCGCCACATCGATCTCGTCGAGGAAATCGCCCGCGTCCACGGCCTGGACAACGTGCCATCGCGTTTCCAGGGCACCTTCGTCCCCGCCAGCCCGGTCGATGCCGCTTACGATGCCGACATGGTCCTCCGCCGCCGCCTGGCAGCGCTTGGCCTCCACGAATGCCAGACCATCAAACTCATCTCCGACGCCCAGGTTTCCGATATCCTCCCGCTGCGCCCGCTGCAGGCAGGCGACGTCATCCGCGTGAAACTCCCGCTTAGCGAGGACCACGCCGTCATGCGCCCGAGCATCGTTCCAGGCCTGATCGCCTCCGCTGCTAGAAACGTCCGCCAACAGGCGAAATCCCTGCGCTTCTTCGAAATGGGCCGCGTCTTCCGCAACGCCGGCGGCGGCAAGGCCAAGGACCAGGAAAGCGAAACGCTGGCTCTGCTCCTCTCCGGCTCCGCCCAGCCCACCGGCTGGTCCCAGGCCGACCGCACTGCTGATCTTTACGATCTCAAAGGCATCCTCTCCGCCCTGCTAGGCGATCGCAAAATCACCTTCACCCCGAAGGACCGCCCCGGCTTCGTCCTCGCCAGCGACATCAAGGTCGATGACCAGAACATCGGCGTCTTCGCCCGCCTGACACCCGCCCGCGAGCGCGAACTCGATTTCGCCACCCCCGTCTTCGTCGCCGAGCTCGATCTCGGAAAACTCCGCAAGCTCCTCAACGGCATCAGCCACGTCGAGGACCTCCCGCAGTTCCCCGGCTCCTCCCGCGACGCCGCGATGGAACTCCCCATCAACACGCCTAACGCGCAAATTGAAGCCGTCATCGCCAAACTCGCCGAGCCCTTGTTAGTTTTCAGCGAGTGCTTCGATGTATTCACCGACCCCAACGGCCAGAAGGTCGCCGCCGACAGCAAATCCGTCGCCTACCGCTTCCACTACCGCGAAGCCAGCCGGACGCTCAAAACCGAAGAGATCGACACCGCCCATCAGAAAGTCCTCGAAGCGCTGGCGAAGGGGCTTGGCGTGAAGTTCCGGTGAGCTACCGGATACCGACATTTAGCAATGTCGACTTCTTGTCGGTTGGTTGGGGTCATCAACAGGAGTGCAGTTCAACCACTGCCGAAGAGGATGAAAACCCGCGATTTACTCCCATCCGTCATCAGGTAGCGGTGGCCGCCGGGCACATCGGATGAGTAAATCTTGATGCCCTCCCAGGTCTTGGGCTGCGGCCATCCTTTGGGCAGCGCTCTCCCACCAATTGGGAGTTCGTAGTGTTGTCCCATTTCCGGGTCGAGCATCGAAGGATTTTCTATGAGTTCATAGACATTGGCGGCCAGCAGTGATTCGGTGGACCCGGCCGAACAGCGGAAGGTGAACATGTATTTGGATTCTCCAGGGCTGTGGGAGAACCAGGCTTTGAATGCGGAAGCGTCATTCGGAACGGAATGTCCCATTCTTTCCGCAAAAGACACATACGGTTTCGTGGGAGAAACCAATGCTTCGATCAATCCGGGAATGGTGAGCACGAGAGCCGGCGAGAGAACGAGGAGGGAACGGAGCAACGAGTGCAGACATCTCCGGCGGATCGCGAAGAGAATGAGAAGAATGATCGGAAGAACCAGAACGACGAAAAACGGGAGGTTCATGATCGCTTGGTAACGGGGCAGCCGAGGGTCGACGTCGAACTCGCGCAACTCCAGATACGTGGTCACTAAGGGCCCTCCCACGGCGATGAATCCCGCGATGAACACCAACAAGATTCCTTTGGGTTTTGGAGACGGTTTGCTGATCCATGTGGAATCATCGTGGATCATGGCTGTAAAAGCTTGTCTTTGATTTGCTTGCGAATCGCAATGTCCAACAACACCTTCATCTAGTTTTCACAATCCGTCAGAATCCATCCGATTTGCAGAAGACGAGCGGTGATTAGAAATCACCTAACCGCAGAATAGCTCACAAGCTGTCATCATCCGCATCCCCGAATCGCTGGCGTTTCACGGCAGGTCGGTTTTCGCGGAGGGCTTGGGCGTCTTCCGTGGCTTCTCGCAACCACCGGAGTTCCTTCAGGGCCGCTGGCGGCACGGGGCCTATCAGCGCGTCGATGATCGTTGGTGTTCCATCTTGGTCGCGCATGATGTTTCGCTCGTGGAGATCGCCGACAAGCCAGGCACGATTTTCCAGCCACATCACCACGACGGTGTGTCTCAAACCAGAGCCGGTGAATTCGGGGATGATTCCCCGGATCTGTGTGACGGCAATTCGCCGGTCCGCTTCGAAGTCCCCGCGCGGGTAGGCCCACGGCTGTTTGGCGATGAGATAGTCACCCGAATCGGATAGACCGACAATCTCGGTCTGGTGTGCGCCTGCTTCATTCAAAACCGCGAGTTTTTCCAAAGTGTCTTTGAGCGTGGCATCACAATGAATGAGATCGAAGTCTCCCTCCGCAGTGCGGACCATTTCGATTTTTTTGCCGAGCGAACCATTCACCCGGAGATCGAACAGCTTGTAAACGACTCCCCCAGTCCTTGTCGAAATAGGGGATCGCTTCGGCTCCGGAAGGGAGTGCGATTAGCAAACTGGAACTCCGGAGTCCGTCCTGGTCATGATGGATTCCGAGCTGATCGAGCTGAGTTGCTTCCAGGATGCCCCGCGTTCGGATTCGGTTAAGGGCAATGCAAGCTCATCGCTGCTCCGCGCAGGAATTGTCGGCGTGGATGGCGGTTGCGGCGGCCGGTCCGGAGGTCGATGCTGAGTTGTGCCCACTTCTGTGGCTGGTTCCGGTGTTGGGAATTCTGGGCCTGAGAGGCAGAATTTATCTTGTTAATTCTGAAGTTTCAGATACTACTGAAAACACAGAAAGGAAAACGCCATGGACCTACCCAAACAAATCCAAGGAATCGAAGTGTTTTACGACGGGCGCTGCGGGATGTGCTGCAGTTTTCATGAATGGATCAACCGGCAGCCCCGGGCATTCCGGATCGAGTTCATTCCTTACCAAGCCGCGCATGCGGAACGGATTTTTCCGGGATTGAGCACCCTGGACCCGGCCCGGGAAATGATCGTGAGGACCAGCGGGAATGAGATTTTCCGCGGCGCGGAGGCCTGGGTGTGGTGCCTGTACAGTTGTGCGAACCATCAGGCGGCGGCCCGCAGGCTGGGCGGACCGGGATTGCTGCCGGTCGCGATCCACGCTTGCCGGGTGCTGGCGGCGAATCGCCACGCGCTCAGCAAGGTCTTCTTCCGAAGCAAGGACCGGAAAGTGCGGGAGGAGCTGCATCACATGGAAGCTGCCGGGTGTGAGGATGGGTTCTGTGCGATGAAGTGAAAATCTATCAAAGGAACAAAAAATGAATGCGATGAATCTGGAAGTCGGGTTGCGGGGAGCTGGAATGATTTTGTTAGGCCTGGTGCTGGCGAATTTCGTCGCGGCGAAACGCTGGAAATACGCTGCCAATCTGGCGGGAGCCGAGGCGATGGTCCGGCAGATTTTTTATGTCCACTGCGGCTACATCGTCGCGATCATCGCGGCGCTCGCGGTGTTGTGCCTGGGGTGGCCGCACCTGCTGATAGAGGATCGGATGGGGCGGGTGCTCTGCGGGTTTTTCGGACTCTTCTGGGGCAGCCGCGTGTTGGTGCAACTGACCTACTATGACAAGGAGGTCCGCAGCAGGGACCGGGGTTGGGATGTCTTCTTTCTCGGCGTCTTTGCCGTTCTGAGCGCGGTGTTCACTCTGGCTGCATTTTTCCAATGAAGGAGCTTTTACAAATCGGGCTGATGATTGGGGGGTGGTCGCTCGTCGCCCTGTGCATCGCGAGTTTCTGGATTCCCAAGACGCTCGGATGGCGCGAGAAACTGGCGGGATTGACCCCGCTGATGCGCGAACTGTGGTGGACTTACTCGATCTACGTCTGGAGCAGCCATGTCTTGTTCGCGGTGCTGGCGCTTGGATTTGGCGACTGGCTCATGGGAGGCAGCGGCGCTGCGGTGGCGATGTGCACGTTCATGCTGCTGTGGTGGGCGGTGCGCCTGTGGCTGCAGTTTTTCGGCTTTGACCTGAGGGAAATCGAAGGAAGCGCGGCCAACCGGGCGGCCAAGCACTTGCTAACACTTCTCTTCGTCGGCCTGGTCGCCCTCTATGCGGGCCTGTTGTGCTGGAATGCCGGATGGCTGGGTGCGGGAGGTTTCGGATGATGTGGGCGATTCCATTGCTGGTGATTGCCGGAATTGCCGCGGGGCCCACAATGGCAAATGTTAGGAGGCCATGGGTCAGGCGGCTCGCCGGGTGGCTGGTCCTTGCAGCCGTGGTTGCGGGAGTTGATTTCGTCTTATCAGAACATGATCCGGTTGTCCGGATGGTGGGAATCTGTTGCGTGCTGCTAGGCGGGATGAAAGGTCTGGTGTATGCGGAATGGGCCGGTGCGGAACGGCTAACGATCCTGCGATACGGCGTGTTCTCCTTCCTTTGGTTCGGAATGGATCCGGCGAGCTTTCGGACAAGACGCGAAGGCCTGAGCTGGCAGGGCGATGTGCGATTGGGATTGCTGCTAATGTTAGCCGGGACGCTGGGCGCATGGCTGGTGTGGGCGATGGAGTGGCGGCAGATCCTGATCATGTTCGTGCCCATGAGCCTGGGATTTCACTTCGGGGCATTGCGGGTGCTTAAAGGAGGTTTGCGGGCCGCAGGGTTTCCCGTGAGAACCCTGTTTCCCAATGTGCTGGAAACCCAGGGCATCGGCGACTTCTGGAGCCGCCGTTGGAATGTGGGCTATTCGCAGATGATGCAGCGTCTCGTCGGCCGGCCGGTGGCCGCACTGGCGGGGGCCAATGCCGGCATGATGGCCATCTTCGTCGCCTCGGGACTGCTGCACGAATTGGCCATCACACTTCCCGTCCGTTCGGGCTTCGGGATGCCGACCGCCTACTTCACGCTCCATGGCATCCTGGCTCTGCTAGAGAGAAAATGGGGACGGCCGTTCGGAAAGATTCCCGCATTGTTAGCCGTGATGCTGCCATTGGGACTCCTCTTCCCTCCGGTATTTCAAAGCGAGGTGATCGCGCGCTGCCTCGGCGTGTTTGATTTCATGAAAAGCATGTTCGCCGGCTGAAGGGCACGTTCGGGTGAGACAGGCCACCTGGAATTGCCCTTGCCAAATCCCCGGGGAAAACCAGCATGCCGGGCGTGAGAAAAACCCTGGCTGGCACTGCTGTTTTGATCCTCTTGGCCGGCGGCCTTTGGGTGGGAAACCACGGTGCGAAACGGTCCAAAACCGACGACTCCATTTCCTCCCGAACCAAGCTCCACGGCACGGAATCCATCGATGAATCCGGAATCGCGGCCCCCCTCCGGACCAAGCTCGGCAACCGGGAACCGGCAGGCCCGCGGGCCACACATGCTCCGGAACGTTTGAAGGAATTCATGTTGCCGGAGATCGCCATCGACGGACTGACTTTGGGCGAAGCGTTGCGAAAACTGATGGGAGTTTACGAAAATGCCTGCAGGAAGTCGGGTGAATCCCCGCTGCGGCTGGTTTTTGACGTTCCGCCCGGAGCGACGAGAAAACTCCAGCTCCGTCTGGGCGGCAGGAATTTCACCAGCTCCGTGCAACTGTTAGCGGCCTTGTCCGGGATGACAGCCAGCCGCAGCGGACTTACCTATCAGTTCAAGCCACTCATCGACGAACCCAAGACGGTGAGCCGCAGCATTCGGGTTCCACCCGACATGTCTTCCTTATTGATTGAGCTGACGGGAATTGAGACCGGCGCAAAGTCCCCTTTCGAAACGGATGTCACTCCGCGGATTCCGGTGGACGAGTTGTTCCGAAAACTGATTTCGGACCTCGATCCCTCCACCCGCCTCTCGCTCACGGCATCTGGTATTTTGAATCTGGAAACTACCAGCACCGCCGATGCAGCTGCGGTCTCCGCGTTGATCCAAGGAATCAGCCAGAAGCCGCTGCAGCACAAGTTCACGTCCATGGTCGTCAACCTGGCAGCCGGTGCAGAGTGGACGCCTCCCGATGTGTCTCAAATGACCGATGCCCAACTCCAGTTGTTCATGCGCGGAATGGCGCAAACACAAGGCACCGAATTGACGACGTTGCCGTCGATCACCTCAAAGAAAGGACAGAGCGCCACGGTCGAGATCATTCGCGAATGGATTGTTCCCAAGGATGACTCTGGAGAAGCGTTCGAAACCCATGATGTCGGACAAGTCATGCACATCCAGGGAAGCGCCTTGGGATTTGGTCACGATATCGCTTTCGACTACACCGACTCCACTGCTGAAGTGGATCCCGAAACCGGAAAGCCCAGCTTTGCCAAGCGCATCGATGTGAAAGACTCCGGCTTCTCCAGTGACAACGGCACCCGATTCGTCGTGCAAACCCGCCCGGACGGATCGAAATCCGTGGTGCTGGTCACCTCCACCATGATCGACGCCACAGGGCGGGCGGTTCGTGACGCGGAGTGATCAAAGCTCGGCCAGCGTGCCTTCGGTGACGCCGAGTTTTTCGAGGGCCTGGACCTGGTCCAGCAACTCGAAGGCGTCGGACTTGCCGCTGAGAAGATCCTGATAGGCGCGGATGGTTTTGGCGGCGTCCTCGGCTTCGTCTAGCAGTTCGACGCGGAAGCGGGAGAGACCGGTTTGGCGGAGATGTTCGTAGTAGCGGGCTCCGGTCTGGGCCTTTCCGTTGAAGAGGGTGTTGCGGCAACCGACGTCGGCTTGCAGGCGATGCAACTGGCCGACGCGGTCGCGGAGGTGGACGACGTGGGTTTCGCAGGGGCGACCGCAGTCCTTGTAGGTGGTGCCGGTGCTGAGGAAGGTACAGAAGACGCAGTGCTCCATGTGAAACATCGGCATGTGCTGGTGAAGTGTTAGCTCGAACCACTCGGGTGGGGCGCTGTGGAGCAGCTCCAGTACCTGGCCGATGTTGAGGTCGTAGGAAACGGTGAGGTGGTCGAGGCCGGCGTTTTCCATGAGGAGCTTTGCGGTGATCGGGTTGGCGACGTTGAGGGAGAAATCGCCGATCTTTTTCAGGTCGTGGCGGTCCTTGTAGTAGTGGAGCGCGCCGAGGTTGCGGAGGAGCAGGCCGTCGGGCGCGGCTTTTTCGATGAGCTTGAGGTAACCCATCTCGCCGGGCTTGAGGATGCGCGGGGTGGCGAGGTGGATTTGAGATTTGAAATTTGAAATTTCAGATCTAACGAGTGCGACGGCTTCCTTGTAGCGGCGGGGGTCTTCGAAGTCGCAGTAGATCGTTTCCACGCCGCATTCGAGGGCGGCGACGACCTGGCCCATGGTGCGGCAGAGGACGGAGAGCGAGGGAACATCGAACGTCGAACTTCCAACATCGAACATCGAAGGGAAGAGGTCGCGGTGGGTGGTGGTGATTTTGGGAAGCTCTGGCTTGATGGCTGCGGCGGTCTCCAATTGTTTGACGAGGGCGCGGCGGAGTTGATTGAGGGCGGAGACGGCGATGTGGCAGTTTCCTTCGAGTTGGTTGTCGAGCGTGCCAAGCTCGAAGGAGGAATCGCCAAGGCGGCCGAGTTGCTCGGCGAGTTTTTCGGTGCCGAGCGGGTGCTTCGCGGCTTCCTGGAGCGGGACTTCGCTTCTAACGCTGAACTCCCCGCTGCGAATTTCCATCGGCTCGCCGGGCTTACCCCTAACAACAAGGTGGAGCGGGGATTTTTTCTCGGCGGGGCGGGAATTCTGCCAGAAGCGGCGGAGTTCGGAGTCGAGCTTGGGATCGGAGGTTTTGTAGAGAGTTTGGCCGGGTTTGATGCGGTCGAAATTGATGCCGCTGTAGGTGAGGTGGAAGATGAGGCGGTCGCCTTCGATGACCCAGATGCGGGCACCTTGTTCGAGGTCGCGGTTTTCGCCGGCATCGAAGACGACGCCGTCGCCGGCGGTGAAGGGGACGCCGGTTAGCTTGCCGAGTTTGATCCAGCCAGGGCCGCAATCGATGATTTCGCCGAGCAGCGGGCCGCGCTTTTTACCGAACTTGCCGTGGGTGAGATACGGGTGGTTGGTGCCGGAAAACCAGCCGGTGCTGAGGCCGCGGGAGAAGGTCATTTCCAACTCGTAGCGGTCCGACGGGGTGATCGGGGACTCGGCCTCGGCCATCGCGGCGTCGAGGGCTTTTCGATAGACTCGGGTGACGGCGGAGACGTATTCGGGCGACTTGAGGCGGCCTTCGATTTTGAAGGATTTCACGCCTGCTCTAACGAGATCGGGGACGAGATCGACGGCGGCGAGGTCCTGGGGGCTGAGCAAATAACGGACCGCGCCGAGTTCGCGGGTTTCGCCATCGACGACAATTTCATAGGGCATGCGGCAGGCTTGGGCGCATTCGCCGCGGTTGGCGCTGCGCTGGCCGAGCGATTCGCTGGTGAGGCATTGACCGGAGTAGGCGACGCAAAGCGCGCCGTGGACGAAGACCTCCATGGGTGTCTGCGTTTTCACGGAGGACGCCTGGAAACGCTCGATTTCCTTGATGGAAAGTTCGCGGGCGAGAACTGCTCGCTCCATGGGAAAAAGCGATTCGACGAAGGCCAACCCCTCCGGCGAGGTGATCGTCATCTGGGTCGAAGCATGAAGCTCGACATTCGGGGCGACGACGCGGGCAAGCTTCGCGAGGCCAAGGTCCTGAATGATCAACGCGTCCACTCCGGCGGCGGCGATCCGGCGGAGCTGCTCCTCGGCGGCCTTCATTTCGCTGGTGAAGATGAGCGTGTTCATGGTCACGAAGCCCTTCACGCCGTGACGGTGCAGGTATTCCATGAGTTCCTCGAGGTCTGCTTCGATGAAATTGTCCGCGCGCAGGCGGGCGTTGAATTTAGGCAGGCCGAAATAGATGGCATCGGCACCAGCCGCCACTGCCGCGCGGGCGCAGTCCCAGTTTCCCGCAGGAGAGAGAAGTTCGGGGGTTGGGTCGGGTGAAAGCTTTGCCATGGCGGGAGTGAAACACAGCAATGCTTGGGAAAACAGTGGAGAATCGATGCAGGGGGAGATCCACACCACCCGAATGGGGTAAGATTTCAATTTGACAACCTGGGATTGTCATATGATAAGTCCTAGTCATGAAGAAAAAACCCAATTCTATCCGCACCTCCGCCGGTTTTACCTTGGTGGAATTGTTGGTGGTTATTGCCATCATCGGAACCCTTGCCGCTGTGGCATTCACGATGGGACCCAAGATGATGAAGCGCGGTGCCGCCGCAAAATCGACCCAAAACATTCGCCAGATCGGGACCCTAATCATGGGATACACTGGGGATAGCGCAGGCAGACTTCCTCCGGGGCGGGGAGAGGTTCAAGACGCATCTGGCAAATGGGTACAGACCCACTGGCATGAGGCATTGCTACTCCAAGCCTATCCGGATGTTCCGTTGGCGAACATGGATGAGAAATGGTATGAAAGCGTCAAGCCGTTCATGCGCAATCCACTTTGCACCGCAACTTCGAAACCCCACGCTTTCGCTAAATGGAATCCCGGCTATGCCATGAATCGCCAGATCAGCGCGAATCTCAAGTTGGACATATCAGATGACTGGAGTGAGGGAAAAAACGGTCCACAGACCACCCAGGTTCCACTATCTGCTATTCCCGATCCGAGTCTAACACCGATCGTGGCCCCGCGGGACGATTGGCATTACAATGCGGCTGATTTGCAATCCGCCGATCTCAAGGGCTTCCTGGTAGAAGGCAAAATGCCGGTCTTGTTCATCGATGGTCATGTGGAAACCATGACGCCGAATGACTACGCCCTGCCTCGCCCGAAGGGACGCGACCTTGGGAATGTGCCCAAGCCGAAATAATCCGGACTCCGCTTTCACCAAGCCTCATCCCATGGGATGAGGCTTTTTTCATTTCGTCCGGGCTTCCAATGCCTCGCGGATGGCCCTGACCCTCGCTTGGGTGAGCGGGTAACATAACATGAAGGCTGCGGCACCGAGAAAGCAAAGTGCCGGTGGCAGCAGATAGGCGATCCGAATGTTAGTAACCACACCGGGAGCAAGTTCCACGACCTTGGCGGCAGCGTCCGACTCGCCGCGAACGCCAGACCAATGCAGCAGATAGTTGCCGAACAGCGCCCCTGCGGCGATTCCGGCCTTATAACACATGGCGAACACCGCGGTGAACATCCCCTCGCGGCGTCGACCGGTGTCAAGCTCGTCGCTCTCGCAGATGTCCGCCATCATCGAGCCGTTGAGCAGCCAACACGCACCAAGTCCGAGGTTCGCGGGAAGATAAGCGGCAAGTTGCAAGTACGGAGACGCCGGCGTGTAGAAAAACCAACTTAGCAGATAACCGCCAGCCGCCATCGCGAGTCCCACCGCGGCCAACCGGTGTTTTTGCACATGCAGCGCGAAGAAGCCGAAGACCGGCAGCATTGCGAGCTCGCCGAGCCCCTTGATGACACCGACGTTGGCACCGATGTCTCCCGCCGTATCCTTGCTGCCACCGCAGATATAGTAAATGTTCACATTGCTGTACACGACGATCGCGCAGAACAGGCCGAAGTAAGTCAAAAACACCGCGCCAAGCAGGATCACGAATGGCCTGTTGGAAAGAGTCTCGCGAATGGCAGCGAACAGCTTGAGCCTTTCCTTGCCAACGGCACTCGCGGCATGTCGCTCGCGACAGAAAATCCCCGCGGGCACGGCCGTCAGCAAGATCACCACGGCAAGGATCACACCGATGTAGCGCATGCCCACAAGCTCGTTGCCGCCGAAGACATCGCTGCGGGCGAACTTGTAAAGCGTGGGCACGAGCATCGAACCAATGAACGCGGGGACCAGCCGGAACATGAACAGCCGCGTCCGCGCCTGATAGTCGGTGACCATCTCCAACCCGAGCGCCGAGTATGGGATGATGAAAATCGCGAACGACAGATAGAACAACAGCGCCGCAACTGTCAGATAGATGGCGATGCCGGTGGTGGAAAGCCCGGCCGGCGGCAGCCAGAGGAAGGCGAAGGTGATGGCTAGCAGAATCGCGCCGGAAACCACAAACGGCCGGCGGCGGCCCCAACGGGTGCGGGCACTGTCGGACCAATTGCCGACAATCGGATCAATCAGCGCGTCCAGGATCCGCGACGAGGCCATGACCCAGCCGAGGACCACGGGGTTGAGGCCGTAACCAACCTGATAGATGGCGTTGGCCAGGGACGGCAGGGCGTTGTTTGCCATGTTTTCCCCAAATCCACCGAGGCCCCAGAGGGATTTCTCGGCGCGGGTGGCGTCCTTGGAGCGGCCCTTGGGATCAGGGTCCGGAGCATTCCCGGGGCTCATCGGGAAGCAGGTGCGGCGGTGGACTGACGGGACATGAACTCCACGGCCAACCGTTCGATGCGAGGCGGGGCCTGCGTCTCTGCTTCGATGCGTTCCACCACCAGCTTGGCTGCGGCCAGCCCCACCCGGTACGGCCGCTGCCGCACGGTGGTGAGCGGCGGAGTCAAGCGGGTGCCGAAATCCACGTTGCCGTAGCCGATGACCGACAAATCCCCGGGAATTTCCAGCCCCATCCCGGCCGCGATTTCATAGACTTCCTCGGCGATTTCATCCGTCGCGCAGTAAACCGCGGTGACGGCGCGAAGCTCGCTCAACGCTTCAAGGATGAGTGCTTGGCGGGGTTGCGCGAGCGGCAGTTCCACGAGGTGGAGTTTCACTCCCGGTGCGCGGCGGATCGCCTCGGCGAAACAGGCCCGACGATCGCGCGACCAGGACTCGGATGCCGGCCCGCCGAAATGAAGGATTTCCCGATGTCCCAAGGCGAGCAAATGGGCCGCGACAGCCTCAGCTCCCAAGACTTCATCGGAGAGCACCGCATCCGCGTGAAACGAGTCCGGCAGGATGGAGTCGATCGAGACCAATGGCAGATCGCGTCTTTTCAAATCGGAAATATGCGTGTGATAGAGGTTGGCGAACCACGGCCAGAGGATCGCGCCGTCCACCCGCCAGTCGATGAGTCGCTCGATCTGTCGCAATTCCAGCGCTTCGTTAGTCTGCGGCGTGCGATGCCGCGACCAAAGCGCGAGCGGCACGTAGTCGTGCTCAATGAGCCCGTCGTGAATGCCGTGCAGGACATCTGACCAGAAGGAATCGTAAGGTGGCACCATGACTCCGATCATCCGGGTGCGCCCGGACCGAATGGCGCTGACAAGGTTGTTAGGCCGATAGCCAAGGAGTTCCGCGGCTTCCATGACGCGGATGATCGTCTCCGGATTCAAGCCCTCGCCGCCGCGCAAGGCGAGCGAGACAGTGGTTCGGGCCACTCCGGCCTGGCGGGCGATGGCGGACTGTGAGACGGCGCGTCTATCTGAATTCTGCTTCACGGCGGCGATTCATACATGGGAATTCTGGTGGAGCCACACAAGGAGTTCATCCACCTGACAAAAAGCAAGACCCGTCACCGTGTCGGCACAGCCGTAGTAGATCGCGATGCGCCCGGTGGGCGCGTCGCAAAGCGCGGCTGTCGGGAAAGTGACATTCGGCACGTCACCCACGCATTCGTAGGTTTCGCGGGGATTGAGCAGGTAGGGTTTCGAGCGGCGAATGACTTTCCACGGCTGGTCGCGGTCGAGCAAGGCCACGCCCCAACTGTAAACATAACCGTTACAGGAAAGCAGCACGCCATGGTAAATCATCAGCCAGCCCTCCCGCGTCTCGATCGGACTCGGACCGGCACCGATTTTCAAATGCTGCCAGCCGCTGGAGGCCGACATGACGTGGCGATGACGGCCCCAGTGAACCATATCCGGGCTGCTACTCATGAAAATATCCCCGAACGCGGTGTGGCCGTTGTCGCTCGGACGACTGAGCATCAGATAGTTGCCGTTGATCTTGCGGGGAAACAGCACTCCGTTGCGATTGAAGGGCAGGAAGGCGTTCTCGAGTTGGTGAAACGATTGGAAATCCCGGGTCCACGCCATTCCGATGGTCGGGCCGTGGTAACCGTGGCACCAAGTGATGTAGTAGCGATCCTCGATCCAGACCACTCGTGGATCATAGCCATACTCCCAGTTGGCAGTTTCCCGATGGGGCCCCATGAACTCAATGCGCTTCGGAGAGATGTCCCAAGCTACCCCGTCGTCGCTGAAGCCCGCATGGAGCTGCATTTCCCGGGCCGTGGAATCACAGCGGAAAACCCCGGCGAACTTGCCATGGAATGGCACCACCGCACTATTGAAGACCGAGTTGCATTCTGGAAACGGACTGCGCCCGATCACCGGATTCGCGCTCAAGCGCCAAACCGGATGGGAATGGCCCGGCGGCTTGTTCTCCCAAGGAATGTTTGGTAGCGATTCGCAAGACAGGGTCACTTGGCGGATGGAGGGAGGTTCTAGCACGATGACTGGCATGGAGTTTGAAAGGGTGCGGATTAAGTCGAATTGAAGCCGAATATTTTGGCCGGGAGCGGGGCCAGCAGTCGTGATTTTAAACCAACTTTCTGTCCCGCACACTCCATTGGAACATCTATTTATCATATGGCAACCCAATACACCTAAAATCTCCGACGAAAACGCCCGTGCCGTTGTGGTCCCATTTCTGGACACTCAATCGAACTCTCAGGACCCGGCTCCAGCTTCGGAAAAATTTCTCTGGACAAACGCCGAAAAATTGCCATCTGTCATATGACAATTTTGCGGGCATCGTTGCTTAATTGAACCAATAATTGGCCGTGGCACGCTCATTGACCGAACTGAATCTAACCCATGAAAAAACAACTCCAAAAACCCAGCCCAAGCCCCGCTTGGAAACCTACCCTCCATCGCTCCCGCCACGTCCTTGGAGCGCTTCTGTTATCCACCGTTGCTGCCAGTGCGCAGGCTAGCTTGACCTTCGATACCGGCCTGCAGGGCATTACCGCCGGTGCCAATGCTACCAGCTTGGTCTGGGACTCCGTCGGCAAACGAATGGAGATAAACACTCTTGGTGGCTGGAGTCCCCAGTGCGCCTACTTGGATTTGAATAGCACTGCCGACCCTGGCATTGTTGCCCTCAGGGCCGAACTCGCCCTTGCATTGGTTAATGGAGGCACATTGACCTATGATATAATCGTCGAGACGACCGGTGTGACCAGCATCGATCCCTTGAATCCCGTGAATCCCGCCTGGTTCGAGACCATGTATATTGGCAATTCAAGCGCCGGTTGGGACGAAACCTATAAGGGAGCGACGGATCAAATCAATGGAGGAGCGTTTCCGCTAGTTGCTCCTATTTTGCACACCGTCAACTACACGATAGAAGCCGCATCATCGGTGGCGGTCGACACAATCGCACAGTTCGGTGCCGCGTCTGGCTGGTATCAGATCTATTTCGGTCTCAACTCACAGTCAGGAACCAATGTTAAATACTACATCGATAACTTCACGATCGATGCGAATGAGGTCGCCGGACCCGTGGTGATTCCCAATGTGACGATCACACCTGCGATCCCGGGATTGAACATGGTCGCCAGCTCCGCCGGGCCCTACGATCGCCAGACCGTGCGCACCTATGATGGGATCGACGTCACTTGGGTTGGTGGCACATTTCCCAAAACCTATGAAATCACCGTGGCGGATTATCCTCTCGTCGCTGACTACGAAACCTTCATCAATTTCGTGCCCACGCCGGGGAATGTAATTCCCAACGCATATGCCCACTATTCCGAACCTGTCGCGGCAGGGGTATGGATTAACTCCGATGGGCTTGGTGGCGGTAGAGCACAGTTCCGCTACAAAAATGGCCATCCGGGCAGTAACGGACCGGCGACTCCCGTGGATAGACAATACTGGGTGGACGAAGCGGTTCCAGGTGATGGTCTTGGTGGACAGATTGTGACTGTAAACAGCACCAAAATGCTGGGAACTTGGAAGATCACCTTTACCAGTGACACTAATTTCACCATCACCGTGCCTGATGGCACGTCGGCTTCGGCCTCGCTGAATGCGGGTTTTGCCGCGAAATTCGCCGATTCCGATGAGGAAAACCCCAATCCCACGGTGGTGTATTTTGGAAATACTCCGGCCAGTGCCGCGAAGGTCGGCCTAACGGCAGTCCATTCCAGCATTAAGATCACAGGCACGGGCTATGAGGTCGACGAGGATTTCATCGCCGGTCCTATGACCGCCAATTTGGTGGTGACGGCTTCAGCTCCCGCTTCCGTGCTTCATGTGGATGCCGCTGCATCTAAATATTGGATCAACTGGACCTTGCCAGCGACGGACTACCAACTCGAACAAAGTACTGACCTAGGGGCCGGTGGCCCATGGGCCGCTCTGCCGTCTCCTGACGTCTTACCCACGAAAGTTGGAAGATCCCGCTTGCTGTTTGAATCCGAAGTTCTCAGCCCAACCAACAATTTCTTCCGCTTGGTCAGGCCAGGGACTGTTGATCCGCCACCTGCCGTTGAATGATAGGGCGATTCCGGCCCTCCGGAATTACAGCCGCAAACCTTGTCAAAGCCGCCGGGCACTCACCCGGCGGCTTTTTCGTTTTCCTGCCGTGTGCCCCTGTTCGAAACACCATTTGCCCGTCTTCGAAACTTCCCCGGCTCGTGGGAGTTTCTTGGGTAGTCAATTTTCACCGCCATGCTCCCCAAAGCCGAAAACCCCTGGACAATTTTTGAAGCCGCCCACCTTCTCAACCGTGCTGGCTTTGGCGGCAGCCCTTCCGACATCAAATCCTTCCACGCCCTTGGGCGTGAGAAGGCGGTCGATTCGCTGATCTCACCCACCGAGCCGCTCGACGCCTTTCCACTTCCGGAGTGGAGCACCGACGAAGTGGCCCTGGCCGACATGAGTGCCCGCCTTGAACAGCGCAAGACCGTCCGGCAGGCGATGCGCGATCTATCACCCGAGGCGGCCGAAAAAATCAAACGCGAGGCAACCAAGGAAAACCAAATGGAAGACCGCCAGCGCACACTTGAAATGCAGGGCTGGTGGTTCCGCCGCATGCACAAGACCGCTGCTCCGCTTCGCGAAAAAATGACCCTCTTCTGGCACGACCATTTCGCCACCTCTATCCAGAAAGTGAAACAGCCAGTGCTCTTGATCCGCCAAAACGAGTTGTTCCGCAAAAATGCTTTCGGCAGTTCCAAGGATCTCACCCAAGCGATCCTGATGGACCCGGCAATGATGCTCTATCTCGACACCCAAAGCTCGAAAAAGGGCATGCCTAACGAAAATTTCGCCCGCGAGGTCATGGAACTCTTCACCCTCGGCGAGGGCAACTACACTGAGCAGGACATCCGCGAATCCGCCCGCGCCCTCACCGGCTATCAGCTCAACCGCGCGAACGGCAAGGTCTTCCACAACAAGCGCCAGTGGGATTCCACCGACAAGACGGTCTTCGGCAAAACCGGCCCGTTCACCGGCAAGGACATCATCAACCTGATCTTTGAAAAAAAGGAATCCGCCCGCTTCATGTCCAAAAAACTCTGGGAATTCTTCGTCTATGAAAATCCCCCCAAAGGTGCCCTCGACGCGTTGTCGGACAGCTTCCAGAAGTCAAATTTCCAAACCGGTCCACTGCTCCGTGAGATTTTTCTCTCCAAGGAATTCTACGCCGAGGCCTCCATCCGCTCGCAGATCAAATCACCCGTCCAATACCTGATCGGGCTGCTCAAACAGCTCGAGATCGCCAACCCGCCCGCCGGCTTCCCCATCAATGCGGAGCAACAGTTAGGGCAAGTTCTGTTCATGCCGCCCAATGTCGCCGGTTGGGACTGGGGCCAGGCTTGGATCAACACCAACACCCTGCTCACCCGCTACAACCTCGCCGGATTCCTCACCAAAGGTGCCGGCCAGACCGACCAACCGATGACCAATGGGAAGATGAAAACTCCCAGCATGGTCCAGGGCCCCAAGCGCATGGGCCGGGGCTGGCAAGGCCCGGATTACGACAAGATCACCCCCAGATCCCTCCGCGAAGTTCCCACAGATCTCGTCGATTCCCTCATTTTCCGCTTCTTCCAAGGCCCGCTGCCCGACAAGGCCCGCAAACCATTCATCGAGTATGCGGAGACGAAAAAAGGCGTCATTTTCACCAACAAGGAAACCGCCGAGCTCTGCCACCTCATCCTCAGCACTCCCTACTATCAGCTCACCTGACCTCTCCCATCATGAAAACGCGACGCGACTTCCTCCGCTCCACTGTCCTCGGCGCTTCCGCCGCATGGACCGTTCCGATGTTCATCGACCGCACCTTCGGCCAGCTTCACGAAGGAGCCCGCGACCTCGCCATCCAGCCCGTCACCGGGAAAGACGACACCATCCTCATCGTCCTCCAGCTCGCCGGCGGCAACGACGGACTCAACACGCTCATCCCCTATGGTGACGACGCCTATCACAAGGCCCGTCCCCGCCTCGCGAAGAAGGAGAAAGAAATCATCAGACTCAACGACCATGTCGGCCTGAATTCAGCCATGCCCTTCCTCGGTTCGCTGTTCAAGGAAGGCGATCTGGGCATCGTCCAGGGGGTCGGCTATCCGAATCCCAATCGCTCCCACTTCGTTTCCACCTCCATTTGGGAAACCGCCGACACCACCAACCGCTCCAACACCGGCTGGCTCGGGCGCTATTTCGACAACTCCTGCCCCGGTTCCGATCCCACCGTCGGCATCAGCTTCAACAAAACCCAACCCGAGGCCTTCGGAGCCATCAAGAACCCGGGCGTTTGTCTCAATTCCCCCGAGCTCTACCGCTGGATCCACGGCGGTGGCGAAAAAGCCCGGGCCGAAGAGTTCTTCGCCGATCTCAATCAACCGGATGACGACGATGACCAGCCGCTCGAAGGCGGTTCCATCGCCATGCCAGCCGGCGGCAAAGTCGGCGGCATCACCGGCGAAGGCAATCTTGCCTTCCTCGAACGCGTCGCCCTCGACGCCCGCGTCAGCTCCGCTAAAATCCTCGAACTCGCGGCCAAACACAAAACCACCGTCCGCTACGACGGCACTCCGATCGCCCGCAACCTCAACCTCGTTTCCCGCATGATCGCCGGCGGAATGCCAACCCGCGTTTACTACGTCAGCCACGGCGGCTTCGACACCCACAACCAGCAGGTCAACTCCCACGACCGTCTGCTTGGCCAGCTCGACGGCGCCCTCAAATCCTTCTTTGCTGACCTGAAGGAACAAGGCAACGACAAGCGCGTGGTCCTCATGACCTTCTCCGAGTTCGGCCGCCGCGTCTCGGAAAACGCCAGCGCCGGCACCGATCACGGCAAAGCCTCCTGTCTCTTTCTAGCAGGCCCAGGCATCAAGGGCGGTCTCCACGGCACCCACCCCAGCCTCACCGATCTATCGGAAGGCGATATCAAGCACACCGTTGATTTCCGCAGCGTTTACGGGACGGTTCTCGGCGACTGGCTCAGGGCCCCCAACCTAAAACCAATCCTCGGCGGAAGCTATCCAAAGATGGGATTGATCCGAGCATAAAGTGTCCCGGCTGAGCCGGATTTATTGGCGCGGCATCCGGCTGAGACAGTTAGGACACCTTCAGTCGGGACACGCTTGCTTGCGTGGCGGCGCTCCCGGGGCAAAAAAAGAGCCCCGGCCATGTTTCCATGGACGGGGCATATACCTGGCGACGACCTACTCTCACAAGACCTATCGTCTCACTACCATTGGCGCTGCGGCGTTTCACTTCCGGGTTCGGAATGGGACCGGGTGGTTCC